>JAWOJF010000137.1:0-5976 GCA_046481785.1 Ignavibacteriaceae bacterium
GGTTTGCAATATGCTATGGAATGTGCAAAACAAAAAGAAGTTTGTTTATACTTTACAAGTATGCGCCCCAAGGACCTGATGATCCATGCTGCTTCAAATGATTTTGATCTTCAGCAGTATATGAATCAGAACCTGATAATAGTTGTAAGAGTAGCGCCTCCTTCCGACTTATACGAAGTTGGTAATCCGGATGAATTTTTAGTTGAGTATTTGAATGATATAGTTACCGTGGTAGACCAGTACCAGCCGAACAAAATAGTATTTGATGAACTTACTCCTTTTATCGGATTTGAAAATATTAATCTTTTAAGCCAGGTTTTTCTAAGAACCACCGAAAGTATTGAAGAGAACGGTATAACAAGTTTATTTATCCTTGGTGATCCTGCAACCCCTGCAGCAAAGAATGTAGTTGATGTACTTGCAGAGAATGCTACCGGTATTATATATCTGCAAAAGAAAGAGGGAGAGGAAAGAGCAACAGGAGGTAAAATTACTATTACTCCTAATATTGGCCATACTGAAGGCCAGTTTACATCTAACTACTACATTGAACCATATAAAGGTGTTACAGTTGAAATGACAGGCGGGCCAAAAAATTCTTCATATTTTACCCCGGTTCCTCCTAAAGCAGATTATAAATACAGGGCACTTTCAGATATTGAACTTCCTGCCGAAAACTACTCTGTTTCAAATCTTTATAATTTTAATGACTTCAGCCTGATTTTAAATAACCAGATCGCCTTGTTCAAAAGTACGGGGCAGGTATTTTCAATTGTTTCTTTCAGGCTTGATCCTTCAGCAGAAAAAAAAGGACTTCTTACAATAAATCAGTTGCAGAATGCAGTCAGATTATCAACCGACAGGAAAGACAAAATCTGTATAATATCGAACAAAGTAGTTGTTCTTATTACAAAAGATGATCAGAAAACAATTAACAGCCTTATTGTTAAAATGAAGGCAAATCTGCCGGGCAATGACAATGACTACCTGGCAAGAGTAACACAATATTTATCTGTGTTTATTGTAAAGATGGATGATACAATTCAGAGTGCAGAAGATATAATTAAGCAGGTTATGTCTGATGAGATCAAAGAACAAAATAAACTGGGATTTTATTAAAAGAAAGTTGTCATGAAAAAAATCATAATCTTTACTGTAATACTCCTGGTAACCGTTCTTTCATCAAACCTGGTTGCACAAAATAAAAATACTAACGATCCTCTTAGGATTGAAGCGCAGAGCCAGATGAAAGCCGGCCGTTACGGTGAGGCAATTGATCTTTTAAACAGGTATATATCTGCAAATCCTCAAAAAGCAGATGGATATAATTTAAGAGGCCTTTGCAATGAAAAAAGAGCGCAGTATGAACAGGCAGTTTATGATTTTAGATCTGCAAGAAAATTAGAACCCAACAATAAAGAAATTAATCAGAATCTTGCCCGTACTACCGATGCATGGTATAAACTGTTATACAACAAAATTGAAGGGCACAAAAGAGAAATAGCAATAAATCCTAATATTGCACGCAATTACCTTGAAATAGGAAAATCGTATAAAAATTTAGGCGAGTGGCCAACTGCTGAAGTTTGGTATGATGAGTATTTAAAAAGAGAAGAAGCTTCTGCCGATGAAATCATCCGCTATACTGAAATACTTGCAAAAAACGGGCATATTAAAAAGGGCGAACCGATATTAAAAAGATATACCGATATGTACCCTGAGGATCACAGGTTATGGTCCCGTTATGGTTATTTCCTTTTATGGCTTGGTAAAATTAAACCTTCTATTGAAGCTTTTGAAAATGCACTTGCCTTAAGGCCCTTTTTCCGTGAAGCAATGGATGGGCTGGACCTGGCAAAGGGAAAGGGTTACATTTATACAATTAATGATACTTCTGTAAGGCACAATTACGGAATGCCTGTTGCTTCCGGTACTGAATATGCAATTGATAAATATTACCGGCTGTTAAAAAGAAATCCTAACGATAACCAGACAAGATATAAATTAATTGAAGAATTGGTTAAGAACCAAAGGTACGGTGAAGCGTTTGACCAGATAGAGATAATCGAAAGAGATTCAACATATACTGATAGAATTAGTGAATACCGTGAAACGGTAAAAGCAATAAGAGATAGTATATATGAAGAGAAAATTGTTGAGTACACGCGAATAATTGAAAATGATCCTTCTAATAAAGAAGCCGTAATGCAGCTTGCTGATTATTATGGCGGCATGATGGACTATGACACTGCGCTTGAAATTATGGACAAATATCTTGCAAGTGTTCCAGCCGGTCAAAGTAAAGAAGTCAGATATAAATATGCACAGTTTTCAACCTGGAACTATCAGTTTGAACCTGCTATAGAACAATTAGATATGCTTCTTGAGATGGAACCTGATAATCTTACATACCAGCTTTTAAGAGGGCAGATTGCCGCATGGACTGTGCAGGATATGGAACAGGGTGAAGTTTATCTTAACAACGTTCTTAAAGCTGATCCTAACAGCATCCCGGCGTTAACTTCGCTGGCTTCTATGAAAATAAGACAGAAAGAATTTGATACTGCTAAAGAGCTATTAGATAAAGCTACAGCTCTTGATCCTGAAAGCAAGCAGGTTGAAGCTATACAAATTTATTATGATGTAAGTCTTTCAAATGAAGAAGGATTACGCATTTACCAGATACTTTATGATGCAAGAGATCTTGTGGCTGCCGGCGACTGCCCCGGTGCTATTGAAAAATATGACGATTATTTTTCCAAAATTTCCGGACCTACAAGGCTTGAACAGATAGAATACGCAAATGTTAATGTTTGTGCTGAGAACTATCAGACTGCTCTTGATATGTATGACAGGCTGCTGCAGGAAGAATATGATTATGAACTTGCAATTATGAGGGGTAAGGCATATTTATGGGTTAGAGATTCAGTAAAAGCACTTGAAGAATTTACACGCCTTGTTGCTGAAAATCCTGATAATTTTGATGCTAAACTTAATTTAGCCGTTGCTTATGAGTATAACCACGAGTTTGGCGAAGCTGATGATATTTATGACGAACTTCTTGAAGTAACAGAAGACACTGCCCAGATAGCAATGTTAGAGCAGAGAAAAAGCTGGATATCAGCAGCATCAACATCCTGGAGCCCTTCTTTCGGATCTTTTCCAAGCCATATAGCCTTTTCACCAATTGGAAGTTATTATAAGGATAACCAGGATTTTCAGTTCCACAGTATTGGCGGCAGAGCTGAGTTTGGTATAACTAGTTTCTTAACACTGGGTACATCTTTAAACCGGACAACCCTTGATACACGTTTTACAAATAAAAATCTAACAGTTTTTAAATGGCAGGTATTCTTAAGGCCTGTTGATAAATTATGGATAAATACCGGGTTTGGTACTCTGAATATACAGAATGAGTTAAAGAGAAATGTAATGGATGCAGTAATCCGTTATGAAAACCCGGAACGTTTTATGCTTAATGCTTCTTATGAAAATACAGATGCAAGGTTAATTCTGTATTCCCCGAACCTGGTAAACGTAGCTTTTGATGCCGACCTTTACAGGCTGCAGGGCTATTATCAGGATAAATCCGGAGTTAAGCTCTCAGGTCATTTCAGCTATATTACCATACAGGATGGCAACAGGGGAAATGATCTTATGTTAAGAATCGGGAAAAAATTCTATGAAGCTATTACCTTTGGATATGAATACACCTATGCTAATTATTTAAGAAATTCTTTCTTTTATTATTCACCTCAGAGTTTTGACTCTCATAGTTTATGGGCAGACTGGGCAGCAGTTAAAAACCAGACACTTGCTTTAACTTTTGGCGGCAGGCTGGGTTATGTGCCTAAAGGTGATTATATAATAAGAGAAGCATACGGCGATGTAACCTATAATCCTCTGCCGTATTTATTCCTTGCTGCCAGGGTAACGGTTGGCAGTACTTACAGGTATGCTTCCAGCTATAATTTTGTTTCAGCATTTGTTTCAGCTTATATAAGTTTTCACTAATTTTGGGTATCCGATACCACAAACTCTATAAACAGACAGTAAGTCCCGGCACACAGGTCTAAGGCAAAGCAATCTTAAAATCAGAGTGTTAGATTGCTTAATCCGGAAAACCCGGGGTTTCAGTAAGATAGTTTTGGTATTATCATAATAAAGTACTCGCAAACATTTAATGCTTAAAATTTATAACAATATATTATTTATTATCGGAGGATAAAGATGAGGGCAGTTAACCTGAGTAAGGTTTCTTTACTTTTTTTCTTATTTATATTTTCATCAACGCTGGCTTTGGCGGGGGGGCTTGAAAGTAAATCTGCTGAGAATAGCAGTAATACACCGGCTCTTGGAAAAAATGTTCCTATCACAGGGAATGTAGATCAACTGAAACATTTTTTCCAGGCGTTAAACGGATCAAAAACCAAAAAAATTAGAATAGCTCATTTTGGTGATTCCTTAATTGAAGGCGATGTTATCACTTCCGATCTAAGAGAAAACCTGCAGAAAAGATTCGGCGGTAATGGTGCTGGGTTTGTTTCCATTAATTCTGATGATGTTCAGATGAGAAAAACAACAAAGCTGACTTATTCGACTGATTGGGAAGAAGCATCTATTTTTAAAAGAAATCCCAAAAACTGGCCTTTCGGAATTAATGCGTGTGTTTTTGTTCCTTCAAGCAAGAGCTGGGTTAAATATGAAACTTCATCATTTTCAAAATCATTAAAATCTTTTAGTACTGCGCGGTTGATCTATAAAGGCGGTACTCCCAACTGTAAAATTAAATATTCATTTAATGGTGCACCGGCACAAACAGCAAGCCTGAGCAGCGGTAATGATGTTAAGGTACTTGATTTGGATGCCTCCGGAACAGCCGGCTCTGTTAAAATTGATTTTGATAACTGCGGCGGAGCCTCAGCATTTTTTTACGGCGTAAGTCTTGAGAACGGAAATGGTATTTATGTAGATAATTTCCCGATTAAAGGTAACTCAGGTGTATCCCTTGTTGATATACCAAAAGATGTATTAAAAGGATTTAATGATCAGCTTAATTATAAACTTATCATTATTAATTTCGGGATTAACGTTCTTTCTCCTACTTATTCAGATTATAACTGGTATGCAAAGAGAATGGAAAAAGTTATTAATTACTTTAAAGAAGCTTTTCCGCAAACCAGTATTCTTCTTGTAAGCGTAGGTGATAAAGCAATTAAAAAGGGCTCAAGGTTTATTACCGATCCCCAAACCCCGATGCTTTTGGAAGCTCAGAAAGATGTTGCTAAAAAAACAGGTATTGCTTTCTGGAACCTGTTTGAGGCAATGGGGGGCGAAAATTCTATTCCCCAGTGGGTTAGTGCGGGCCCGCCATTGGCTTTTAGGGATTACTGCCATTTAACTCCCGAAGGAGGCACCCGGGTAGCTGACCTGCTAACCAGCGCTCTTATGGATGAGTATAATAAAGCAAAATAGGCTGGTTTAATAACAGAGTAACAGCTTTTTGCAGTTAACTTTAACAGAATATTGCAAAAAGCTGTTTTTATTTTAATGCAGGTTTTTTCTCTTGCGTCAAAATGTAAGAGAGCATATTTTCTATTGGGGCGAAAATAAATTCATTTATTTTTGTAACAATTCGTGGGGAGTTATGAAAACCTGCCTTTTATCTTTCCTTGTTCTATTTATCTTTATTTTTTATTCTATAAACATATCAGGACAGGGTTTTGGTTTTACTGCTAACCTGAATGTACTGGTTGGCCCCACAGAAAATGAATTCTAAAAGCTATACATTACCACAAAACAAAAATTCTCAAAATAAGTCCCGGTAGTTGACTACGGGGATTTATTGTTTTAAATTGATACACCGAACTCCAAATTCTTATCCTAAAACAAGAAATGATAGAAAATAGGGCATTTTTGTACCTTGTTTGCTTGGCATTATAATTGGACTTATTAGCGAAAAACAGTAATTATTAT
>JAWOJF010000138.1:0-19461 GCA_046481785.1 Ignavibacteriaceae bacterium
CAGGAATCCCATAGCGCAAAAGTCCGCCGATTCTGTTATTCTTTTCAAAAACAGTAACTGAGTGACCTGCTCTTGCAAGCTGCTGAGCAGCCGCCAATCCTGCCGGCCCTGAACCAACAACGGCAACGGCTTTACCTGTAAGTTCTGACGGTGGTTTGGGAACAACCCAGCCTTCTTCAAAACCACGGTCAATAATTGTCCGCTCAATATATTTTATTGTAACCGGCTGTTCATTAATACCAAGCGTACAGGCAGTTTCACATGGAGCCGGGCATAATCTTCCTGTAAACTCAGGAAAATTATTTGTGGAAAGAAGATTATCAAGAGCATCTTTCCAATGATCCTTATAAATAAGATCATTCCATTCCGGAATATAATTCTGTACAGGGCAGCCTGTATCACCATGGCAGAAAGGGATTCCGCAGTCCATACACCGCGCACCCTGAGTTTTTGCTTCCGGTTCAGTAAAAGGGAATTCAAATTCTTTATAATTTTTTATTCTTTGACTAATATCAAGTTTTTTTACAGACCCGCGCTGAAATTCCTTAAATCCTGTAGGTTTACCCATTTGCCACCTCCTCTAAAGATAATTCAGTAAGACCTGACCCGTTTGCCTCTTCGGCAAGTTTCTTTGCCAATTCCTCTTCTTCTTTAATTTTTAGTAATGCACGTTTGTATTCAGGAGAAATAACTTTAATAAAGTTTTTCTTCTCAGCTTCCCAGTTATTCAGAATTTCCTCTGCTCTTTTTGATTCAGTAAAGAACAAATGTTTCTTTATCATTGAATGTAATTCCTCAACATCTTCAGCACTTAATTCTTCAAGCTCAACCATTCCTTTATTAACAAGCATGTGAAACTTATTTTCAGGATTCCATACGTAAGCAGCACCACCGGACATACCAGCAGCAAAATTTCTTCCTGTTTTTCCGATTACTGCAACTTTACCGCCTGTCATGTATTCGCATCCGTGATCGCCTACTCCTTCAACAACAGCATAAGCGCCGGAATTACGAACAGCAAACCGTTCACCGGCAACACCATTAAAATATGCCTCGCCGCTTGTTGCTCCGTATAAACATGTGTTTCCAATAATAATATTCTCTTCAGGTTTATATGTTACCTTAGGATCAACTTTAACAATTAATCTTCCGCCTGAGAGGCCTTTCCCGGTATAGTCGTTTGATCCGCCGGTAAGTTTTAATTCTATTCCTTTAGCAAGGAATGTTCCGAAACTTTGTCCGGCAGTCCCACTAAGTTCTATTTTTATAGTAGCATCCGGCAGGCCTTCATCGCCGTAGTGTTTTGCAACTTCACCGGAAAGCATGGTTCCGACAGATAAATCAGTATTGGTTATATATGTTTTTATTTTAACCGGCAGCCCGTAATGTAAAGCAGGTTCAGCCTGTTTAATAAAGAAATTATCAATCTGTTTAGCCAGGTTATGATTCTGTCCCTTTGTTCTGTATATGTTTGTCTTATATAAAGGGGCAGTACGGTATAGCACCTTACTGAAATCAATGCCTCTGGCCTTCCAGTGATCATAAGGACGCACAGGTATAATTTTATCAGTCTGCCCAATCATTTCATTAACTGTTCTGAATCCCATAGCCGCCATATATTCACGAACTTCTTCTGCAATAAAAAACATAAAGTTTACTATGTACTCTGGTTTGCCCTGGAATTTTTTTCTTAGCTCCGGATCCTGTGTAGCAACACCAACAGGACAAGTATTCAGATGGCATTTACGCATTAAGATACATCCCTGTGTAACCAGGGGAGCAGTTGCAAAACCAAATTCATCAGCACCGAGTAAAGCAGCAATTACAACATCACGCCCGGTTTTAAGCTGGCCGTCAGTTGCAAGGTATACCCTGTCCCGTAATCCGTTTAATATTAATGTCTGCTGAGTTTCACTTAAACCCAGTTCCCATGGAGTTCCGGCATATTGAATAGAAGAGATAGGACTTGCGCCTGTTCCGCCGTCGTGCCCGCTTATAAGAATATGATCGGCATGAGCTTTGGCAACACCAGCCGCTATAGTTCCAACGCCAACTTCGGAAACAAGCTTAACACTAATTCGTGCCCGCGGGTTTATATTTTTCAGGTCAAAGATTAATTGTTTAAGATCTTCAATTGAATAAATATCGTGATGAGGCGGAGGTGAAATTAGTGTAACACCCGGAGTACTGTGCCTTATTTTAGCAATAATTTTATCAACCTTATGCCCGGGTAGCTGTCCGCCTTCACCCGGTTTAGCACCTTGTGCCATTTTAATCTGCAATTCATCCGCATTAATAAGATAATTAGCAGTAACACCAAACCTGGCAGAAGCCACTTGTTTAATTGCTGAACGAAGGCTATCGCCATTTTCAAGGCGGATAAACCTTACAGCATCTTCGCCCCCTTCGCCTGTGTTTGATTTCCCGCCTATCCGGTTCATGGCTGCAGCAAGAGATGTGTGAGCTTCACGTGATATTGAACCGAAACTCATTGCACCGGTGGAAAAGCGTTTAACTATTTCTTTTGCGGGCTCAACTTCGTCAATAGGAATAGATTTGCTTGTATCAAACTCAAATAAACTTCGTAATGTAACTCTTTTTTTCTCCTGGTTATTTATTAACTCAGAATACTCCTTATAAGTTCTATATTCATTTCTTTGAGTACCAAGCTGAAGTTTTGCTATTGTCAGCGGATTCCACAAATGATGTTCGCCGTCTCTCCGGTAATGGTACAAACCACCGCCATCTAAAGAGCCGTTATTTTTAAATACATCAAATGCATTCAGGTGTCTTTTTACTGTTTCTTCTTCAATCATTTCAAGGCTCAGGCCTTCAATACGGGTAGCCGTGCCTGTGAAATAATTATTTACTACTTCGGAATCAAGGCCAACTGCTTCAAATATTTGTGCACCGCAATAAGACTGGAGCGTACTGATACCCATCTTGCTGAACACTTTGAAAAGCCCTTTTGACACAGCCTTAACAAAATTTTTCTTAGCCAGTTTATAAGATTCAACAGTCGGCAGGAAACCGGAACGATGCATATCTGCAATGGTTTCATAAACAAGATATGGATTTATTGCGTTTGCGCCGAAACCGCACAGAAGGGCAAAGTGTGAAACTTCCCTTGGTTCACCGCTTTCTATTATTATACCCGTCTTTGTCCTTAATCCTGTTTTAAGCAGGGCATGATGAACGCCGGAAACGGCCAGGAGGCTGGGTATTGCCGAACTATTTTCATCTACTCCTCTGTCAGAAAGTATTATTAATGATATACCGCTTTTTACATGTTCAATTGCATCGCAGCATAACTGCTCAAGTTTATCACGCATATCATGTTCAGCTTTAGGATCAAATAAAAGGCTGAGTGTAACTGAATGGAAATGCCCTTTTGATATTGCTCTTAGTTTTTCCAACTGCGAATTAGAAAGAAGAGGATGGTTTAACTCAATCCTGTGAGCATGTTTGGGAGTTTCATCAAGAAGATTTTGCTCAGGCCCGATATAAGTAGTTAATTCCATTACCAGTTCTTCGCGTATAGGATCAATAGGCGGATTAGTTACCTGTGCAAACATTTGTTTAAAATATCTGAACAGAAGCTGGGGCTTTTCCGAAAGTACGGCAAGAGAAGCATCAGTACCCATCGATCCGATTGCTTCTTCACCATTAGTTGCCATAGGCTGAATAACAGTAAACAGATCTTCCTTAGTATAACCGAAAATTCTCTGTCTTTTAAAAATTGTATCATGGTCAACAGGATGAGCAGATTCCGGCTGAGGAAGCTCATGCATTTTTATCATATTTTCATCAACCCACTGCCGGTAGGGTTTACGGGTAACAATTTCCCTTTTTACTTCTTCGTCATCTATTATTCTACCCTTTTGAAGATCAAGGATAAACATTTTTCCGGGCTGGAGCCTGCCTTTAACAAGCACATTCTCAGGCTCAATGTTTAAAGTACCTGTTTCTGAAGTAAGGACAACAAGTCCCTCTTTTGTAATAGTATATCTCGAAGGGCGTAAACCATTCCTGTCAAGTGTAGCACCAATAATATTTCCATCGGTAAATACAACTGCCGCGGGGCCATCCCATGGTTCCATCATAGTTGCATGGTACTCATAAAATGCTCTTCTGTCAGGATCCATCATATCGTTCTTTGACCATGCTTCAGGTATCATCATCATCATTGCATGGGGCAGACTCCTTCCGCTCATTACAAGAAGCTCAAGCACTGAATCAAATGTGGCTGAATCGCTTTGTCCATCCATAATAATGGGAAGCATTCTTCTAAGGTCTTTTCCATAAAAAGGTGATTCCATAACTGCCTGCCTTGCAGCCATCCAGTTTTTATTTCCCTGTAAAGTATTTATTTCGCCGTTATGAGCAATCATCCTGAATGGATGCGCAAGATCCCACGTGGGAAATGTATTTGTTGAGAAACGCATATGGATCATTGCCAGTGCAGATTTCATCGAAGGATCATTAAGATCTTTAAAATATTTCCTTATCTGCGGCGCAAGGAGCATTCCCTTATATATAACAACCTTGCTGGAAAATGAAGGGACATAATATTTACTTCTGTCAAGTTTTAATTCAGTCCTGATACGGTGATCAATAATTCTTCTTATCAGGTAGAGTTTCCGTTCAAAATCATCCTGATTTTTTATTTTTTTACCGGAACCAATAAAGCAGTGCCTGATAAACGGCTGCAATGCCCGGGCACCTTCGCCGGGTACAGAGGTATCAACAGCAACATCACGCCATCCGAGAAAATTTTGTCCTTCATCAATAACAATTTTTTCAATTATATTTTCAACAGCTTTTCTCATAATAACATTTTGAGGGAGGTACATTACTCCAACGCCGTACTTCCCTTCTTTAGGAAGAGTAATATTTTTAGCGGAAGTAACTTTACGCATAAATTCATCGGGCATCTGAAGTAAAATACCTGCACCGTCACCGGTTAAAGGATCAGCACCCACAGCGCCCCTGTGTTCGAGGTTCATTAATATCTGCAATCCCTTTTCAACTATATCCCTTGACTTCCGGCCTTTAATGTCAGCAACAAAGCCCATCCCGCATGCATCATGCTCATTATGAGGATCGTACATTCCTTGTGCCTTAACAGGGAAACTTTCCTCCCTGAATTCGGGTGTCAATAGACCAGCAGGTTTTCCTTCCATATGTTTTCTCCTTCCTGTGTATACGCAAAAAAGCCTCGGAGCTTATGCTTATAACAATTCCTTACTTAATTAGGATATAATGGTATTTCCCCGGTATTTAGTGAAGATAATACCTTAATATCCATATTTATGCAGTTAAAATCCACTATTTGCCTTAATTATTTTTTCAAGGCTGAAAATGCCGTATTTGCCCTCCGGAATTTTAAACAAGAGCAAAAGGGGATTATTTCAGCAAATAGATATCGTTAAGGAAAGGAAGCCGGGTTTGTACTTCCTCTACTTTATCAAGAGACAAATCTGTTGTGATGATTTTCTCTTCATTTTCAGAACTTATAATTTCTTCGCCCATAGGATCGAAGACACTACTAAAACCGTTATAGTGAAGTTTGGGATCATCACCAACACGGTTAACTCCGGCAACATAACATTGGTTCTCAATTGCCCGAGCCTTTAAGAGGGCTCTCCAGTGCTCTATCCTTGTTTCGGGCCAGTTCGCAATATTTATTATCAGTTGAACTCTTTCCCTGCCGTAATACCTGTACAGCTCGGGGAATCTTAAATCATAACAGACAGATAATCCTGTCTTCCATTCGTTAACTTCTGTAACAACAACTTTTTCTCCCCTGCTGTAATGTTTATCTTCAGCGGAGTAAGAAAAAGGGTGAATTTTTCTATAAAATTTTACAAGCTCACCTTTGTTATTAATATGTAACAACGAGTTGTAAAATTTGTTTCCATCGCGTTCAATAATTCCTGCAAATAAATGCAGATTTTTATCCGATGCAATATCTTTAAAAAAACAAACTGATTCACCATCCAGGTCTTCTGCAAATTTTTCAGGTTCCATTGTAAAACCTGTAAGAGTCATTTCCGGGAAAACCAGGGCATCAACATTATCTTCAATATCGTTTAAAAGGAATTTCAGCTTCTCTTTATTCCTTGTTTTATCTTCCCATACAGGATTATATTGAACTAAACCTAACTCCATTAATGTTTTAAACTGCTACTGTTTTAGATGAGTTCGCTTTCTGATATTTAAACAATTTATAATTAACACTGTCACTCAAAGCCTGGAAACTTGCTTCTATTATATTTTCAGATACACCAACAGTACTCCATGATTCAGTGCCATCGCTGGATTCTATCATTACTCTTACTTTTGCGCCGGTTCCTTCTTTCTCATCAAGAACACGAACTTTATAATCAACTA
The DNA here is from genome assembly GCA_046481785.1 of Ignavibacteriaceae bacterium. GTDB lineage: Bacteria > Bacteroidota > Ignavibacteria > Ignavibacteriales > Ignavibacteriaceae > JAWOJF01. Next base: position 6,394 of record JAWOJF010000138.1, read on the forward strand.
GCTTTAGTAAAGCTATCTCGGGGTAAAAACGTAACAAAGCTTTTCTAAGAGCATTATCAAGTGCATTAACCGGACCATATCCATCTGAAGCAGTATGTTCTATTTCTCCGTCTACTTCTATCTTCAATACAGCTTCTGAATTAGAATGTCCCTTATCGTCATATGTTACATTTACTTTTGAATAAAGCACCCGGAAATACGGGGAAAATTCATTTGTTTCTGCTCTAAGCAACAATTCAAATGATGCTTCCGCACCATCAAACTGGAACCCGCCGTATTCAAGTGATTTTATATGATTAACAACTTTTTTACTTAACTCTTTATCGTCTGATATATCAATTCCAAGTTCTTTTGCTTTGTAACGTATATTACTTTGCCCTGATAAGTCGGATACCAGAACTCTCTGCTTATTACCTACTAGCTCAGGCATAATATGTTCATACATCCTGCTGTCTTTAAGCACGGCGCTAACATGTATACCTCCCTTATGAGCAAACGCAGATTTTCCTACAAATGCAGCCCGTGTATTAGGTACTAAATTCATTACTTCAAAAACGAAATGAGACAGCGAGGTTAAATGATCGAGCTTTACCTGATGTTTTGTTTCTTGTTTAAGTTTTAGAATAATATTAGGAATTATTGCGCAAAGATTTGCATTACCGCAACGCTCACCTACTCCGTTTATAGTTCCCTGCACATGAACAGCACCTGCACCCAGAGCAGCAAGAGAATTTGCTACTCCCAGTTCCGAATCGTTATGTGTATGTATTCCAATAGGAATACTAAACTGCGGTTTTAGCTCTGTCACAATATCGTATACTTCATGAGGCATAGTGCCGCCGTTAGTATCGCATAGAACAAGAACACTTGCACCACCTGCCTCGGCAGCCTTCAGCATTTTTAATGCAAAGCTTTTATCATCTTTATAACCGTCAAAAAAATGCTCACAGTCGTATATTACCCTTCTCCCCTCCTCTTTAAGATACTGAACGGACTTAAAAATTAATTCTTCATTTTCCGAAGCGCTTAATCCGAGTCCAATCTCTGAATGAAGTTTCCAGGTTTTACCAAAAATAGAGACTACATTTGTTTCTGCTTTAAGCAGGGCATTTAAGTTTACATCCTGCTTAATCTGGTTAATTGAGCGTGCAGTAGAACCAAAAGCACACACCTGTGCATGCTTTAAATTTAACTGTTGTGCCTTCCGAAAGAACTCTTCATCTTTTGGATTACTTCCCGGCCATCCCCCCTCTATAATATCAATTCCAAAATCGTCAAGCCTTTGAGTAATAATCAGCTTGTCCTGCACAGAAAGATTTATTCCTTCACCCTGGGTTCCGTCGCGAAGAGTTGTATCAAATAGTTCTATTTTTACACTCATGTTAATTCCCTTTGAATTATTTTTATTTGAACCTGCCTTCGGCAGGCAAGCCTTCTTATTCGGCAGTCAGGTTTGCTCTATTCTTGCTCTTACTCTTTTTTAAACCATCATCCCATTTTGTCTTGCATATTCAAAAATATTTCCCGCCTCAATAATCGGGAGAATATCACCTAATGAACGGAGCTGATATTCTTCACCGGAAGATAAATTTTTTAGAAAATTCATTTCAACATTTAATTCAAGTTCATCGCCTGTTTTAATTTTATCATTTAGTTTAACCGGAGATTCATATGGAAGCAGGAATCCGCCGTCAACGCAGTTACGGTAAAAAATTCTTGCATAAGATTCAGCTATAACCGCATTTACACCGGCAACCTGCAATGCAAAAGGAGCATGTTCCCTCGAAGATCCACAGCCGTAATTTGAGCCGCCGATGATAATATTAAATTCAGACTGATGACCATCACCATTAATAAAAGGTATTCCTCCTCCCGGCAATCCTGCCTGCGAAAGAGGAACCCCGGAGAGTGCAAAATGCCCATACTTCTTCGATTCTTCTTTATCAGTCAGACTATAAACAAGATGCTCAGCAGGTATAATCTGATCAGTATCTATATTATCGCCAAGAACGAATGCTTTACCTTTTATTGTTTTTTCCATTGTTATGATTTTTCCTTCAATATTTAGAATGTTGTAAATTCATTAAAGCCGCCTGTACTGGACTTTTATTCCGTACCCCTTATGGGGATAGTAAGGGTCCTACATAAAATCTCTCGGATCAGTAATTTCTCCGGTTAATGCTGATGCTGCAACAGTTAAAGGAGACGCAAGATATACTGCGGACTTTTTACTCCCCATTCTTCCGGGGAAATTCCTGTTTGTTGTTGAAATAACTACTTCACCATCAACCGCTCTGCCTATTGTATCCATAGGGCCGCCCAGGCAAGCAGCACAGGAAGACTGCGCTATAAGGCATCCGGCATTTTCAAATATTTGTCTTAAAGAAACACCGGAAATAGTTTCCTCTTCAAGCTGCACTGCAATTGCAGTGCTGGCAGGTACTATAAATGTTGGTACCTTAACCTGGTTACCAAACAATAGTGTTGCCGCATGTCTGAAGTCGCTCAGTTTGCCCCCTGTACAGGATCCGATATAACACTTTGTTAGTTTTGTACCCTGTACATTTCTTACCGTATCATAATTATCGGGGCTGTGCGGTTTTGCAACTGAAGGTTCCATATTGGTAACATCATAGGAGTATGCTGCCTTATATTTTGCATCTTTGTCACTTTTAAAAATTTCGTAAGACTTACCGGTTCTTTCTTTTATATAGGCCTCAATAACTTCATCGGCAGCTATAATCCCGTTCATTGCGCCTGCCTCAATTGCCATATTTGTTAAAGTCATTCTTTCGTCAACAGAAAGTGCAAATACCGCACTGCCGTCAAATTCAAGAGCACGATAAGTTCCGCCGTCGGTTGTAATATCACCCAGTACACGAAGGATCAAATCCTTGGCTGTTATATAAGGCGGCAGTTGACCATTAAATGTAAACTTTAATGATTCAGGAACTTTCTCCCATATTTTTCCGGTTCCAAGAATGAAAGCTGCGTCGGTATTACCCACACCGGTAGAAAACATTCCGAATGCTCCCGATGTGCAGGTATGAGAGTCGGTGCCGAATAAAACCGTACCCGGGACATTGTATCCCTCTTCTGCAAGAGCTATATGGCACACACCTTTATATCTATCTGTACCTACATCATAATAATTATCAACAGAATATTCTTTTGCAAACTCACGGAGTATTTCAACATTCCTGTTAGCCTGCGGGTTTTTTGTAAAGATATAATGATCGGGAAAAATTACCAGCTTATCCTTATCCCATATTTTAGCATTGCTGCCAAATTCCCTTTTCCATATTCCAATAGTCGGCGGCCCGCAAACATCATGCGTCATAAGCACATCTACATTTAACCATATATTTTCACCGGGAGTAACTTCACTTCTTCCTGATGCTTTTGCTAATATTTTCTCCGTTATAGTCATTGCCATAAAAATCAGCCTTTTGAGTTTTGTTTTTTGTTATTTGTAATTTTCACACAGCTTGTGATACTTCAGATAAAGATCCTTTAAAAAGGTTTTCCTGGTTTTTTAAATACATCTGCTGCTGGTTTAATGCATGTAAGTATGCTTTTACACTTGCTTCAATGATATCGGTGGAAACTCCTCTGCCGGTAAATGAAATCTCATTTTTCCTTACTCTTACAAGAACTTCACCCATTGCCTGCCTGCCGGATGTTACTGAACGGACATTATAAGATTCAAGCTCAGGCTTTAAGTTCAGCGCCCTTTCAATTGCATTAAAACATGCATCCACAGCGCCGTCTCCAGTAGCCGATTCCTGGAAAATCTCTTTGCCCGACCTTATTCTTATTGTGGCAGTGGGTATTGAATTTGTGCCCATATTAACCTGCACATAATCAAGCTCAAAGAAATCATTTTTATTACTATGAGCCTGATCGCCCATTAATATCCGCAAGTCTTCATCAAATACCTCTTTTTTCTTATCAGCAAGTGCAACAAACTTTTCATACAGGGGCTGCAATTCATCTTCAGTAATTGTATATCCAAGTTCAAGTAACCGGGATTTTAACCCATGCCTTCCTGAATGCCGTCCTAAAACGATTTTTGTTTTATGCACACCCACACTGTCAGGAGTCATAATTTCGTATGTTTGCCTGTTCTTCAGCATCCCATCCTGATGAATACCCGATTCATGAGCAAATGCATTGTCGCCAACAATTGCTTTATTAGGCTGCACAATTAAACCTGTAAAAGAAGAGACCATTTTACTTGTGTTATATATTTCTTCGGTGTTAATGTTTGTAAAACATTTGTTAATATCCTTACGAACCTTCAATGCCATTACTATCTCTTCAAGAGAAGCATTACCTGCCCTCTCGCCAATGCCGTTAACTGTACATTCAATCTGCCTTGCTCCCATTTCAATACCGGCAAGAGAATTAGCTACAGCAAGTCCAAGGTCATTGTGGCAGTGAACACTGATAATGGCTTTATCAATATTTTTAACTCTTCTTCTTAACTCAGCAATTTTTGTCCCAAACTCTGAAGGAAAAGTATACCCTGTAGTATCCGGAATATTAACAGTAGTTGCGCCGGCTTCAATTGCAGCTTCTATAACTTCGGCAAGATACCCTATATCAGTTCTGCCCGCATCCTCAGCGGAAAACTCAACATCATCAGTAAATGTTTTAGCATAAGCAACTGCATCAATTGACATCTTAATAACGGTTTGCTGCTTTTCTTCAAGGGTTTTACCGTACCTGTCATCTCCAAATTTACCGAGGATATGAATATCAGATGTACTTGAAAATGTATGTATCCGGAATTTTTTAGCATTACGGAGTGCATCATAAGCTGCTTTAACATCAATTTCTTTGGCACGTGCCAAACCAGCAATTACAGCTCCGCCAACTTCATCGGATATTCTCTGCACAGCTTCAAATTGTGCAGGGGAAGAAACAGGAAATCCTGCTTCAATAACATCTACATTAAGCTTAACAAGCTGCCTGGCTATTTCTAATTTTTCATATACATTTAATGAAGCGCCGGGTGACTGCTCACCGTCCCTTAATGTGGTATCGAAAATTATTACCCTGTTGTTCTCCATTTTTATTCCTCAATAATATTATTTTTTGCAGTACAGGCTTCAGCCTGTGCCAAATGAAATCCACAGGCTAAAGCCTGTGCTACACAATCACAATGTAAATACGCCTAATGCCTGCTCGTCATAGATCTGGTTAAAGTTTTCTATAACGGCTTCTTTCATTTTTTCAGTATCAACCAGGATTGTTCCCGGTGTATATATGTCTGCTGTTCTGTATCCCATCGATAAAGTTTTATCAATGGCCTTTTCAATAAGCTCACCTGCTTTATTCATCTGGAATGAATAGTTAAACATCATTGCCACGGAAGAAATAGTTGCAAGCGGATTTGCTTTCTTCTGACCAGCTATATCGGGTGCGCTTCCGTGTACCGGCTCATATAATGCATAATTACTTCCAAGGCTTGCAGAAGGAAGCATTCCGAGACTGCCGGTAATCATTGCGGCAATATCACTTAATATATCGCCAAAAAGATTTTGCGTTAATATTACATCAAATTGTTTTGGATCCCGGACTAACTGCATTGCCGCATTATCAACATACATATCATATAATTCAACATCAGAATATTCCTCTTTGTGCAGTTGATGAACTAATTTTCTCCAGAACTGAGAGGTCTCCAAAACATTAGCTTTGTCAACAGATGTAACTTTGTTATTCCTGTTCCTTGCTGTTTCAAAAGCAAAACGGGCAATACGCAAAACTTCTTCTTTAGTATATACCATGGTGTTCCAGCCGCGTTCTTCATTAAATCCGCGGGGCTCGCCAAAATAGACATCTCCCGTCAGCTCTCTCAGAATAATTATATCGGTTCCTTTCAATATCTCAGGTTTTAGTGATGATGATGAAAGAAGCGATGAGTATACTTTTGCCGGACGTATGTTTGTATAAAGTCCCAGTGCTTTTCTTAGTTTCAGCAGTGCAGCTTCAGGTTTTAACTGATGTTCAAGGTTTTCCCACTTATATCCGCCAACTGCGCCAAGAAGCACTGCATCAGAATCATAACAATGACTCAGGGTTTCTTCTGTTAAAGGATTTCCAAACTTATCATAGGAAGCACCTCCAATAAGGCCTTCGGTAAAAGCCACTGACACACCAAATTTTTCTGCAGCTACTTTCAAAACGTCAACACCTGCAGAAACAACTTCCGGGCCTATGCCATCTCCCGGAAGCAGGAATACTTTCAGATTCATACACCAACCTCTTCCTTTTTATTTTTCTGAAACAGCCAGCTCATCATTGAACGAAGTTTAGCTCCTACCTTTTCAATAGGATGTTCGCTGTTTTCTTTTCTAAGCTCCTGCATTTTTTTCTGCCCGGAGCGGTATTCACTAAGCCATTCCTTTGCAAAATCACCATTCTGAATTTCCTCAAGGATCTTTTTCATTTCTTTTCTTGTTTCCCCGGTAATAATACGGCTGCCTCTTGTCATACCCCCATACTCTGCAGTATCGCTAACAGAATAATTCATTCTTGTAAGACCTCCTTCATAATATAGGTCTACAATAAGTTTCATTTCATGCATACATTCAAAATAGGCTAATTCGGGTGGATAACCTGCATTAACAAGAGTTTCAAAGCCTGCTTTAATTAATTCGGCAGAACCGCCGCAAAGCACAGCCTGTTCACCAAAAAGATCTGTTTCGGTTTCATCTTTAAAATTAGTTTCAATCACACCTGCTTTTGTTCCGCCTATTCCTTTGGCCCATGCAAGAGCAAGATTTTTAGTTTCGCCAGAGGGATCCTGGTGGACAGCTACAAGACACGGTGTTCCGCTTCCTTCAATATATGTTCTTCTTACCAGGTGTCCCGGACTTTTAGGAGCAATCATCATAACATTAACATCTGCCGGCGGAACTATCTGTTTGTAGTGAATATTAAACCCATGCCCGAAAGCAAGTGTATTGCCCGGTTTTACAAATGGAGCAATTTCTAAATCATATACATCCTTCTGTATCTGATCGGGGATAAGAATCATAATAACATCAGCCCATTCAACAGCTTCAGAAGTAGCTTTAACCGGAAGGCCTGCTGCTTCTGCTTTCTCCCATCTTGCACTATCCTTGCGCAATCCAACACACACATTAAGGCCGCTGTCTTTAAGATTTAAAGAATGAGCATGCCCCTGGCTGCCGAATCCAAGAACGGCTATTTTTTTACTTAGCAGAAGATCTAATGATGCATCATCATCATAATAAACTTTCATTGTAATATTTCCTTTATTGAGTTGCTAAAACGTCTTTAGTTTCATGTTTAAGTTGTTCACCCCTTTTGAGGGCCACGGTTCCCGAACGTGCCATTTCTTTTATTCCATAAGGCTCAAGCACATTTATAAATGCATCTATCTTATCAGGCGGGCCTGTTACTTCCAGGGTAAGTGTTTTAGTATTAATATCTACAACGTTACCTCTGAAAATACTGCACACGTTAGTTAGTTCTGCCCGGGTACCTTTTTGATAGTATACTGTAATTAAAGCAAGTTCTCTTTCAACCCGTGATTGTCCGGTAAGGTCAACAACTTTAATTGTGTCAATCAGCCTGTTTAGCTGCTTTACAACCTGCTCAATTATTTTGTCATCTCCGGCTGTTACAATAGTCATCCTGGATATCTCCGGATTTTCCGTCTCGCCTATGGAAATACTGCTAACGTTAAATCCTTTCCCGCTGAACATAGTTACTACACGGTTAAAAGTACCAAACTGGTTTTCTACAAGTACTGATATAGTGTGCTTCATTAAACCATCTCCTTGGGATCTAGTCTTTTTGTCATTATTTCATTTACTGATTTGCCTGCAGGGATAATTGGGAATACCATATCTTCCTTAACAACCTTGAATTCCATTAACACAGGCCCATCATTATAATTAAATGCTTCTTCAAAGATATCGTCTACTTCGTTGGGATTATTTGTTGAGAAAGATTTTAAACCAAATGCTTCACCAACCTTCTTGAAATCCGGGTTACTATCAGACAAATCCGTAAAGCTGTATTTCTCTTTATGGAAAAGTTCCTGCCACTGTCTTACCATTCCAAGGAAACTGTTGTTAATTATTATGAACTTAATTGGAAGTTTATGATAATTAGCAGTAATAAGTTCCTGGATATTCATCTGGAAGCCGCCGTCTCCGCTTATAGAGATAATTGGGCGGTCTTTAATTGCAAAAGCGGCACCAATAGAAGCCGGAACAGAAAATCCCATAGTCCCAAGGCCGCCGCTTGAAATGTGAGAACGGGGATTTGTAAATTTATAATGCTGGGTTATCCACATCTGGTGCTGTCCTACATCAGAAACAATAACAGCTTCACCCTTTGTCCTCTCCGATAATTTTTCAATAACATATTCAGATCTTAATTTACCATCATTCTTTTCATAAGTAAGCGGGCATTCCTGCCTCCATTTTTCTATCTGTCTCCACCAGTCATCAATAGGCAAAGGTTCATTCATTTCAGCAGCAAGCTCTGCAAGAACATGTTTAACATCGCCTACTATAGGAAGGTCAACAACAACATTTTTATCTATACAGGTGGGATCAATATCTACATGTATTTTATAAGCCTTTGTGGCAAACTGGTCAAGCTTACCAGTAACGCGGTCATCAAATCTTGCACCTAACGAAACAAGCACATCACAATTGTTTACTGCCTGATTAGCCCAATAAGTTCCGTGCATGCCAAGCATTCCTAATGACTGCGGGTCAGTCATAGGATAAGCGCCAAGCCCCTGCAGGGTCATTGTAACAGGAAGCCGGTTCTCTTTTGCAAACAATCTCAACTCACGGTGTCCGCCGGACATAATTACCCCGCCTCCAACATATAACAATGGCCGCTTTGCTTTCCTTATCATCTCTGCAGCTTTTTTAATCTGATTCTGATGGCCAAGGAATGTAGGTTTATATCCTCTCATCTCTATTTTTTCAGGATACTCAAATTCACACTCTGCCATAATAACATCTTTAGGAATATCAACAAGTACCGGCCCCGGTCTTCCGGTTGAAGCAATAAAAAATGCCTTGCGGATTGTGGATGCAAGCTCTTTAACATCCCTTACTAGGAAATTATGTTTGGTAATAGGACGGGTTATGCCAACTATATCTGCTTCCTGAAACGCATCATTGCCAATCATATGAGTAGGAACCTGCCCGGTAAAAACCACAATCGGCACTGAATCCATATAAGCATCCGCAATACCTGTAACTGTATTAGTAGCACCGGGCCCCGATGTAACAAGTACTACTCCAACTTTTCCTGTAGCCTTGGCATATCCTTCTGCCATATGAGTAGCGCCCTGTTCATGTCTTACAAGTATATGCTTCAAAAAATCAACATCATATAGATGTTCATAAAGTTTTAGCACCACACCACCAGGATAACCAAAGACGTATTCAACTTTTTCTCGTCTTAAACATTCAAAAAATATGTCTGCACCTGCTAACATCGGTTTTGAGGTTCGCATATAGGGACCCTTTCTAATTGATTATCTGATTATTTAATTTTTATTTTTTTCTTGATTCTAAACAATTCTGATAATCATGGGATAATCAGAAGTAGAACCAGCAAAATAACTAATAGACTAATTTGATTTTTAATGAAGCTTGTGGTGAGATATTGTAATACTACAATACTTTTGGTGTGAATAGTATCGGATGAACTTTTACTGTACGGGCATTGTTTCCCGGTAAAAGTTTTACGCTGTCGATTATGTTCAGCTTCCGATCTCACTTGTTGCCTCTAAAGATTTTATGTTAACCCTATCCTTACAGGGAAAAACCCCATAGATATAAAACCAGGTTTCAGGTCAACCCCTTATCTTTATCTTTGCTTTTTATTTTGGATTTTGATTTGGGATTGACCTTTTATTATTAGGCTAGAATTATAATTCCGAGCACGCTAATAATAATAGATATCCCTAGAATGACTATATCTGAAGAAAGGATATTGACAGATACAACACGGCTACTGTTATTTGTGGTAACAGCTTTTATTGAAGGGGTTATATTTCTGTACGTGTTGTTCATATCATTTTTAGATTTAAATGCTAAGATAAGGCATGACAATTATTTTGTCAAGGTTTTTCTTAAGTATCATTTAAAAAAATTCATTTATTCTCTCATATTCCAATTATTTTCGCTTAAAACGAATAGTTATTCTTTTTTTTGATAACAACTGCCGGAATAAATTTAACACTGAAAGATGAAAAAACTGTACTTGTCACAGACCCAGTACGGTTTTATTCTGCTTCATGGCTTTAATACAAAACTCAATGTGTTCATCCAGCGGTATTCCAAGTTCATTGGCTCCATTTTCAATATCTTCCCTGCTTACATTTTTTGCAAATGCTTTATCCTTCATTTTTTTCTTAACCGATTTCACCTCAACCTGGTCAATGGTTTTATCAGGACGTACATATGTCACTGCGGTAATAAAGCCGGCTAACTCGTCGCATGCAAATAATGTTTTTTGCAAAAGCGTTTCCCGCGGCACGCCTGAATAATTTGCATGAGAGAGAATTGCATTTCTGAATTCGTCATTAAATCCCTTCTCCTTTAATATTTCTGAACCTTTGAAGGGATGAGCATCCGAACCGGGATACATCTCATAATCAAAATCATGCAGCAGCGCCGCATTACCCCAGAACTCTTCATCTTCATTAAGTTTTTTAGCATACGCCCTTACACATGTTTCCACTGCATAAGCATGTTTTAACAAACTTTCACCTTTGGTATATTCTTTTAGCAAATCCAGACAATAATCGCGGCTTTTTGAATGATCATCCATAATTTATACTCCAGATCAAATGTGATAAGAACCCTTTTCCCGGTAAACCGTATTAATAAAAAAAGAGCACCCTTTATAAATTTAAGAAAAAATGTTTTTCTAAAAAATTAAGGATACTCTAAATTAAACTGATTATGCTAAATTGTAAACCAGTTACTTGTTTTGAGATACGATAGAAACATCACTTACAATTTTCCACTGGCCGTTATCGTTAACCAATGTAAGGAAACATGTTTGTTTTAGTTTCGAATCAGAAACCTCAACCTTTGCCATGGCGGTTTTGTCATTTAACTCAACTTCGCCAAAGCTTACTTCTCTTTTCCAGCCTCCCAAACTACCGTTTTTTACCCTGCTGATTACATCATTTGAGGATAACTGGTTGGTTTTATTTGAGATTGAATTTACTGTTAGAACAGTTGCACCTGAATAAAGAGTTTTTTCGACTGCATCTGGATTCCTGCTGTCTATACCATTAATATAATTTGTAATGGTTTGTTTAACTGCCGATTCATTCTCGCCGTCAGGTCCATTTGCCAAAACAACTGAAGATACAAGAAGCACAAAAGCTGCCAAAAGGAATCTTAGATTTTTCATTGTACACCTCCTGAGTGAATAAGTTATTGGTCTAAATTCCACTCAAAAAGTAATTAATAAAAAAACATATTAATTGTTAATTGTGAAGTACGGTCAATTACTTATCTGTCCGGTAAGAATCCAAGCCAAATGCAGTACTGTATACTCAAAAAAACTAAAATATTACCAAATTATACCGTATTATTTGATTTTTTAATCTTAGATTTTTGCCTTTCGAAGAGAAAAGCACTCGGGCAATATCTGCTGATTACACACTCTCCGCATTTAGGCCTTCTGGCAATACATATTTTTCTCCCGTGATTTGCCAGGTAATGAGATGAGTTAATCCAGTCTTCTTCGGGTAAAAGTTCTGTTAACCTTGCCTCAATTTTATCAGGGTCACCCGACTCGATAAAGCCAAGAAGATTAGACAGTCTTTTTACGTGAGTATCAACTGCAACTGCAGGGATACCAAAAGCATTTCCCACAACAACCGAAGCGGTTTTTCTTCCAACACCGGGTAATTTATGAAGTGCATCAAAATCAGCGGGTACATTGCCCCCATATTCTTTTATAAGAATTGAACAACATTCCTTTATATTTTTTGCTTTCTGCCGGTAAAAGCCTGTAGAGAAAATATCTTTCTCCAGTTCATCATTCGGTACTTTTAAAAAATCCTCCGGACTCTTATACTTTTGGAAAAGAGATCCGGTAACAATGTTTACCCTTTCATCAGTGCACTGAGCAGAAAGTATTGTTGAAATTAAAAGCTGGAATGGGGTTTCATAATTAAGAGCACATTTAACATCCGGATACTCTTTTTTTAAAATTGATATTATTTTTTGTGCGCGGGTTTTATCTTGTGTCAGTTCCATTAAGGATAATATAATATTATTGGTGAATTTAAAGATGATCTTAGCAAACTTAAAGATGATCTTAGCAAACTTAAAGATGACATGTTAGCAACTTAAAGATGACATCTTTTTAAAAAGATGTCATCTTTTTAATTTGGTATCATCTTTTTAAATTTTCTTCTACAGAATCAGGTTTATTAAAATTAGGATGTTTTATTTTTAATCTCTCAACAGGTATATCATTTAAGATATGACTCTGGAGAATTTCTTCCACATCATCAACTGTAACGCCGCCGTACCATATTTGTTCCGGGTAAACAACTATACTGGGGCCAAATTCACAGGCATCAAGACACCCGGCTGAGTTTGCCCGGACAGTAGTTTTAAGACCAAGTTCTTTAACCCTATTCTTAAATTTCTCCCGTATTTCAGCACTGCCTTTATCAAGACAGCATCCCCGCGGATCATCCGCCGCACGTTTATTTTCACAGATGAATATATGTTTTTCGAAGCGTTTCATGTTTTACTCTTACTTAATCTGATCTTTAGAATTTTTATATGTTATAAGTTACATATTCCCTGATTGAAATAAAATCCAGAAAGATTAAGCAACCCGCCAACTTATTCAGATTTCATTGAATTTTATTTTTTTCTTAAATTATAGAAGTATAAGATTTATGTTTTACTTACACTTCGCTTCAGAAAAAAGAATTATTCTTAAACTTTTACTCATTAAGGAATATATTATGCGAAAACTCATAATGTGGAATGTTGTTACCCTGGACGGATATTTTGA
>JAWOJF010000190.1:0-6116 GCA_046481785.1 Ignavibacteriaceae bacterium
GCCGTCCCGCTCCAGTTCATAAAAAAGCCGTTAGAAATATGAGTAGAGCCTGCTACAATCATTGTTACGGCCAAACCAAAAGCAGATATCCTTGTAAATAAACCTGCCAGAAGAATTAAACCGCCAATGGATTCGGCAAGAATATTAAGGAAGCCGAGCGCAGGGGGGATCCCCATATATTGGGAAAATGCTGTTAATGTTCCTTCAAGACCATATCCACCGAACCATCCAAAAAGTTTCTGCGCACCATGGGGCAAAATAATAATAGCTGCAACAACTCTAAGAAATAAGAGAGAATAATTATTCTTATCCGTATAAAGCATTTTGCCGAATAACTGCTGTAACATATTTTTATCCTTTCATTTATTGTTATGACATATTGTGTTATAACACGCATTACTATAAAAAATTTTATATATGAGGGCCGTAAATTTTTTCACAGATTTCAGATAACTGTTCTATCTCTTTTTTACTAAGTGCATCAGTTACATATTTTTCTGTACCGTTCATTTCTTCATCCATTTTAACTAAAAGATCCAGGCCTTTCTTAGTAATTTTTGTAACAGATAACCGTCTGTCGTCGGGAGAATTAAATCTCTCAATTAAATTTTGTTTCTCAAGATTATCAACAATTCTTGTAACATCCGGAGCCTGGTCAATCATGCGTGTAATAATTTCACAGCGCGGATGCCCTTCCGGGTGAACTCCTTTTAAAATCCTTAACACATTATACTGTGCATTAGTAATACCATGTTTTGCACAAACATCATCTGTCTTTTTTCTTAAGAAGTTGTTTGACAAAAACAGGTTCAGGATTGCTTCCTGAGCAGTATTTGTAAACTTCTCCTGTTTTAATCTTTTTTTAAGTTTTTCGCCCATAGTATTATTATGTGTTATAACACAAAAGTATTCTAATTTTTTCTCAATGTCAAGCTCTATTTTAGAGATTTGATATATCGTGAGTAAAAAGTACTCCGCTAATTACCTTACAAATAACCCATCCACCAGTCTTTTCTTCTTTGTTTAAGCGAGGCAAACCATTTGCAAACCGGATACAAACTTAAAACAACTGCTGTCCAGAAAAGGTAAACAATTGCAAGGTCAAAGCCCCAGCCTGCCGGCCATATCCAGTCATTTGAAAAAAATGCACCGGGTGAAAATCCCATAATAACAGCAACAACCACGGCAAGCAAATGAGCAAGGGGAATATGGAGCAGGTAATAAAACATGGGTACCTTACCGAATGTTAAAAACATTTTCCTCAGCGGTCCTTTTAGTTTATCAATAAATGCAAGGGATAAAATTGCAGCTCCAAGTGTAACAAATAAATAAAGCATTGAGGGAGGATATTTTTCTACATTTAAAAATGAAAGAATTGTTTTTCCAAGACTATCCTGCATACTCCAGGGCTGCGGATCTCCATAAATATTTAAGCTTCTTAGAATAATAAAAGCGGCAATTAAACCTATGCCTAAAAGGATAAATATTTTTTTTCTTTGCTGCTCGTTCTTTTGAAATAAAAACCCGAATGCATAACCGGCAGCCATAACTCCAATCCAGGGGATTAAAGGATATTGTATATAAAAATTAATTCCATTAACCGGGCTTAGTATATCCCCCGAATGAAGTACTACCCACATCCATCCCCAGTCACCAAACTGAGCAGGAGTAATACCATCAAAAGCATTGTGTATAAGTATTAAAGCTATACCAATAACCGCAACAGATTTAACCGAAAGAAAAATCAGTCCGGAGAGAACAATCATGGACCATCCGATAGCCCAAATAACCTGGGCAAAAGAAAGTGTATAGTCAAAGTTGAATACCCAGCCGAATCTTACAATTGTAAACTCAAGAAAAATAAGCCAGATGCCGCGTGAGAGTAAAAACTTTGCAAGTTCAGGTTTTGTTTTTCCTCTTGTTAAAGAAAGAAATGCCCCTGTGCCCGCCAGAAAGATAAAAATGGGTGCGCAAAAATGAGTGATCCACCTTGTCATAAAAAGGAAACCGTCTGTTTGGGAAAGATCAAGAGGGTTATAAGTAACATTAGTAAAATAATCCCTTACGTGATCCAGAGCCATTAATACCATTACCATGCCGCGCAGTATATCAACAGATTCCAATCGTGAGTTTACAGGTAACGATAATTTAAAGCGTTGTTTATCTTTTAATATATCAATCCCCGCCGGGGATGCTGCTTTAAACATACTCCTGCTCTCTAAAAAATATTAAAATAAAAGTAGTTGGATAGTAAAACGAAAATAAAGCTTTTTTGTTAGTAGTGCAATTAATAATAACCCGGTAATACCCGTAAATAACCGCTCATTTAACTATTAGCTGCTTTTAGTAGTATTTTATTTATCTCTGCGGCTCTCAGTGTCTTCCCGGTGGAGTTTTGTGTAATAAAAAAGTTACACAGAGAGACACGGAGATTAACACGGAGTTCCACAGCAGGGTATGCAGAATCCTTGTTTTGTCATTATGGATGCAGAAAGAAATCTTATATTTATATAAACGGAAGATCTCTCAGCCGGAGATGTGCTTTTGAACTTGCTCTTGCTCTCGAACTTGCTCTTGCTCTCGAACTTGCTCTTGCTCTTTACTTCTTATGTCTCTTTCTTAAATTTTCAATTATATCATTAAACTCAATTTCCTGGTCGGCAAGCATAACTAACAGATGATAAAGCAGGTCTGAAGTTTCATTAATTATTTCTTTTTTATCGGCATTTTTTGCTGCAATAACAGTTTCAACAGCTTCTTCACCTACTTTCTGGATTATTTTATCTCCGCCTTCTTTGAACAGTTTAGCCGTATAAGAATTATCCGGCATTTTTTTCTGCCTGTCTCTTATAATTACATAAAGTTCATTCAGGAAATTTTTCTCAGGAATATTTTCTATACCCTCAAAACATGAATAATCGCCGGTATGACAAGTATTCCCCTCAGGTTTAGCTTTTACAACTACCGCATCATAATCGCAGTCGGGAACAATATCGACAACACGTAAATAGTTGCCTGAGGTTTCCCCTTTGGTCCATAAAGCCTGCCTTGTTCTGCTGAAAAAGGTAACAAGGCCCGTTTCAAAGGTCCGGTTAAGGGAGAGCATATTCATAAAGCCAAGCATTAATACCTGGTTATTCTTTACATCAATAACTACAGCGGGAATTAAACCATTAAGTTTGGTAAAATTTAGTTTTTCAATTTCTTCCTGTTTCATGAAATCCTTTAGAGGTTAAATTAAAATTATAAATTAAAGACTAAAATTTAAAAAAGTTACGTTAAAAATCTTCTAATATTTTAATAAATCATATTTGTGGTTCTGTAACAAAACGTTAAGACATTGGTTTACATCCGCACGGGTATATTGTTTTGCAGCAGGTACTCTTTCAATTCTTTAATAGGCAAAATACCGTAATGGAATAAACTTGCAGCAAGGCAGGCATCAACATTTGCATCACGGAATGCATCCAAAAAATCCTCCTTTTTCCCGGCGCCGCCTGAAGCTATAACCGGAACAGAAACACTGCCTGTTAATTCTTTCAGGAAGGTTAAATCATATCCTTCTTTTGTTCCATCCCTGTCCATTGAAGTTAAAAGGATTTCCCCGGCTCCAAACTCAACAGCACGCTTGCACCAGTCTAAGCCATATAGTTCGGTTTCATCCCTTCCGCCTTTAACAAACACCTTATAGTTATTATGCACATATTTAATATCGATAGCTGCAACAATAGCCTGGCTGCCGAACTGTTTTGAAGCCTTTGTTATTAAACCCGGGTCGTTGACAATAGAGGTATTTAATGAAACCTTATCAGCTCCGGCTTTCAATAAAGCCTCAATATCTTTTATTTCGGATATTCCGCCGCCAACTGTAAAAGGAATTCTTATAGCTTTTGCAACTTCTTTTACAAGTTCAGTAAGGGTTTTTCTTTTTTCTGCAGAAGCTGTAATATCAAGGAAAACCAGTTCATCGGCGCCTTCTTTTGAATATTTTTCTGCAAGTTCAACAGGGGAACCCGCGTCTCTAAGATTAACAAAATTTGTTCCCTTTACCACCCTTCCGTCCTTAACGTCAAGGCAGGGGATTATTCTTTTACACAGCAAATTCTGAAAGCTCCTTTAAGTCTATTTTATTTTCGTAAATTGCTTTTCCCACCACAACGGCATAAATATTCATTTCGTTAAGTACTTTTATATCATCCAAATCTTTTACACCGCCGGAGGCAATAAGTTTTATATCAGGGAACTCCGCCATTACCTTTTTATAGAGGTTAGTATTTGTACCGGAAAGCATCCCGTCCTTTGATATATCCGTACAGAGAAATTTATCAATACCCAGTGAAGTGCAGTATTGGATATGCTCAGAAAGAGTGATTGAAGTTTTTTCAGTCCACCCCTGCACCAGAATCTTTTCATCTTCAACATCTGCTGATATTATTATTTTTTCGGGAGAGCATTTTTCCACAATCAGTTGAAACTCACCTTTATTTTTTACTGAAATAGAGCCAATAACGGCAAGGTCAATGCCGGCTTTAAAAATATCAGTAATTTTTTTTGTATCCCGTATTCCGCCGCCAAACTGAATTGTAAGTCCGGTTTCTTCTTTAATCTGTTTAACCACTTCAAAAACTGTAAACTTACCTGTTTTAGAGCCAAGCAGATCAACAATATGAATATGATTGAAACCAAGTGACTTATAAAGTTTAGCCTGATCGAGAGGCGAGTTTTTATAATAAGTAACCTGGTCAAACGCACCTTTTTCAAGGCGGACAACCTTATTTTCGTAAATGTCTATTGCCGGTATTGCTATCATATCTCTATAAAATTTTTAAGCAGCTGCAGTCCTGCATCACCTGATTTTTCAGGATGAAACTGTACACCGTAAAAATTTCCTTTCTCCATAGATGAGGAAAAGACCTGGTTGTTTTCAGTAACAGTTACAGTATAAGTATTTTCAGGAAGATAATATGAGTTTGCAAAGTAAAAACGTTCGCCTTCCTTTATATCCTTAAACAGGCTGCTTTCTTTTGTATACCGTATACCGTTCCACCCCATATGAGGAACCTTTGTTTTGGCAGAATCAAATTTTAAAGATGTTCCGGGAAAAATACCAAGTCCTTTTACATCTCCTTCATCAGAGCCTTCTGCCATTAGCTGCATTCCAAGGCAAATGCCCAGGAAAGGTTTTTTTACAACTCTTAAAAGGGTGTATAAATTAAGCAGGTGAAGCTGTTTAATTGCAAAAGAAGCCTCACCAACACCCGGGAAAATAACTTTATCGGCCTTACATATTACCTGTTCGCTGTTTGTAATTTTATATTCTTCTTTTAACTCATTAAGAGCATTTGCAACCGATGCAACATTTCCTGCTCCATAATCAATTAGCGCTATCATAATATTCCTTTTGTAGAGGGCAGGCCGCCTTCATTTCTTTCATCAAGCCTGCACGCTTCATTTAATGATTTTGCAAAAGCCTTAAATATAGATTCAATTTTATGGTGATCATTTTTTGCTTTTGCACGAATAAAAATATTTGCTTTTAGTCCCGATGCCAAACCTCTGAAAAATTCTTCAGTAAGCTCAGTTGGAAACTCTCCTACTTTTTCTCTTTCAAACTTACATTTAAAATTCAAAAATCCACGCCCGCCCAGATCAATGGCACAGTGAGCTATTGCGTCATCCATAGGAAGAGAAAATCCGTAGCGCTTTATCCCCATTTTATCACCAAGAGCCTCATTTATTGCTGTACCAAGTGTTATTCCCACATCTTCAACCGTATGATGCTCATCAATATGCAGATCACCTGCTACATCAATTTTAAGGTTAATATTTGCATGCCGTGCAATCTGTTCAAGCATATGATCAAAAAAACCGATTCCGCTGTTTACCTGTGCCTGCCCTCTTCCATCAAGTGATATTTCAATATTTATGTCTGTCTCTTTTGTTTTCCGGTGCTGACTGGAATATCTTAACCTGTTAATAATTTCGGTTACAGCCTGTTCAAAGTTATTAATATTCTCTGAGGGTACAATAACTATATTTTTGTCTGCTTTTGTTTCTTTTGCAGCAGTTATATAAAATACTTTGGCCGAAGGGACTTCAACAGATGGATTAATTTC
>JAWOJF010000301.1:0-3766 GCA_046481785.1 Ignavibacteriaceae bacterium
TTGATAATGGCGCTCCAATTGTGCCCAGTTACACAACCGGGACCAGAGATGCCTTAAGTGCTATAAATGGAATGATTATTCTGAATACCAGTACAAACAAAATACAAGCCAGGGTCTCAGGCTCGTGGATAGACCTTCATTAAAAAAAATATTCAATAAACTAATAAAGGATAAAATTATGGAAATAACACTAAAAGAACTTGCTTTAATTTCAGGGTTCGTTGATGCTAACGGCATTCCTCACACCGGAAGCCTGGATAAGCTTTTGACAAAAGAATTACCCGTTAAGGCAGCATATAAACTTGGCAGACTTTCAAAATCTGTTGCAGGTGAAATGGAACAATATCAACAGCATAAAAATAATCTTATTAAAAAATATGGTAAGGAAAAAGACGGAACATTCTCAATTGAATCATCAGATACAGAAGCAATTAATAATTTCCTGCAGGATAACGAGGAACTTCTTTCCGTAAAAATTAAACTGGATTATGAACCAATATCAATAGAAGAACTCGGCAGTATAAACATTACCCCTATTGATATGGGAAAACTGGATATGTTCATAAAAGGGTAATTTTGTGCAGGCAGTCTACTGATTGTCTGCATTCGATTTTAATGCTAATTCCGTAGATTTTGTTAGTTCTTATTTTCAATACACAATGACAATACACAGTTGAAAAGGTTAGTTGCTGTAGATTATGGGTACAGTCGCATTTTTGGTTGCAAATGATTAATTGCACTACCTGTACAGAAAGGTCAGAGATTTCTAAAAGCATATTGTAACAGGCTTACTTACTTCCTTGCATGCAATATGCCGCTCCTCCGGAGCTTGAAGATGAGGATGCTTGTTCTTATCTACTAATGTTTTACTCCTGCCGGAGTATAACATGCATTAATTGTTTTTCGCTCCGCTAGGAGTGAAACATTAGTAGAAATTCAGAAAAGTAAAGATAACCTGGCTTCAGAGGAGCGGCACATTTCAATAATAATATAATTGCAGTAAAAATAATTCGCCACCAGAAAAAATAGGACAGAAACAGCGTTCATCAATTCAGGAACTTGTTGTAATATCCAACCATTCTGTAAAAGATACTTTTCAAATCATATAATCGATTTAAAGATGCATTAAGTAGGAAAAGTACTATAGAAATACTATTTCATAGTACTGGTGAATTATTAACAAAACACAATATTCCATTGTAGGACAAAGGTTTATTCTCTACATTTAGCTTAAAATAACTATAACTTCTATAAATATTAAAATGATGAAAAATAAAATGCAAACAAGAATATTCTTCTTAATAGGATTTCTCTTATTAACTGTTAACACTTTTTCACAAGATCAGAATTTCCACATTTACCTCTGCTTCGGACAATCGAATATGGAGGGCCAGGGAAAGATTGAAGCACAGGACAGAATTGTTGACAGCCGTTTCCAGGTTATGGAAGCTGTTAATTGTTCAAACCTTGGAAGAACAATGGGCTCCTGGTACACTGCCGTTCCGCCTTTAACAAGATGCAATACCGGCCTTAGTCCTGCTGATTATTTTGGCAGAACACTAGTTGACAGCCTTCCATCAAATATAAAGGTTGGTATTGTTAACGTATCTGTAGCAGGCTGCGATATTAAACTGTATGATAAATACAATTATCAATCTTATGTTGAAACGGCTCCTTCATGGATGAAGGGTTATATTAACGAATACGGCGGGAATCCTTACGGCCGTCTCGTGGATATTGCAAGATTAGCTCAGCAGGATGGTGTTATCAAAGGTATTTTGTTACACCAGGGAGAGACAAATACGGGTGATAACACATGGCCCTCAAAAGTTAAGGGTGTTTATGACAACCTGTTGATTGATCTTGAACTTGAACCTGACTCTGTGCCTCTTCTGGCAGGTGAAGTAGTGCATGCTGATCAGGGAGGTATTTGTGCCTCTATGAATCAGATTATTGGAAAACTCCCGCAAACTATTTCTAATTCATATGTCATTTCTTCAAGCGGCTGTACAGATACAACTGATAATCTGCATTTTAATTCTGCAGGTTACAGAGAACTGGGAAAACGGTATGCGGTTAAAATGCTTTCTATATTGGCAGATACATTAGCGGTCGGAGTAAGTTCAACAGAAGCTATTTTCAGTGGTTATATACTGGACCAGAATTATCCAAATCCTTTTAATCCCGCAACAACAATTTCTTTTAACATCCCGGCTCAATCTTTTGTATCGTTAAAAGTATTTGATGCTTTCGGAAGAGAAGTATCGGTCCTGCTTTCCGAACAACTGCCTGCCGGAACATATACACGGCAATGGAATGCTGCAGGTTTTTCAAGCGGTGTTTATTTCTACCGCCTGCAGGCTGGTTCTTTTATGGAGACAAGGAAGCTTACGCTGCTGAGATAGTAAGGTAACAAAATATCCTTTTGAGATTAACCTCCAAGGTTTTCCTGAACCTTGGAGGTTTAAGAAACAGTAATATTAATGGATAAACCACGAAAGTTTTTTAAGCATACATTTCATCACTTATATAACAGAGGAGCAAACAAAGAGAATATATTCTTTGAAAGAAAAAATTATTTGTTTTTCCTTGAAAGACTTAGACATTATAAAGATAAATACAGTATAGAATTACTTGCTTATTGTCTCATGCCGAATCATTTCCATATTTTTACACATCAGCTTACTGAAGAAGGGGTAATATCTGATTTTATTTCCTCATTGATAAATTCTTATTCAAAATCAATTAATAAGGAATATAAAAGAAGCGGAACACTATTTCAGGGAAAAATTAAAAGCCAACAAATAGAAGATGTTGCCTATTTTAAGTGGGTAATAAAATATATTCTGGAAAATCTTGTAAAGGCAGGAATGGTGAAAGAAATAGGCGATTGGGAGTTTTCAAATGCTAAAGATATTTTGGGTTTGAGACAGGGAACATTAACTGATGTCAGGAATATTATAAAATATTTTGATGATGAAAGCCAAATAAGAAATTTTTTGACAGATGATAGAATTAAAGTTAATTATGAAATATAGAAACAGCAAATAAGTATTTAATCAGAATCTTTTATTTACCAAAAACCTTCAAGGTTGAGGCCAAACCTTGAAGGTTGAAATTAACCTTCAAGGTTTGAAGCCCCGCCTACACCGGCGGGCAGGCAAACCTTGAAGGCTGAATACATCCATTCTACTTTGGTAGGAACTGCACCGCGGCAGGCCTAAATCCAAATTCCTAAATTCTTATAAACTGTACGACAAACTTACCGATGCAATGTGTGCACTTATATTGTATGTTCCGTTAAACGGATTTGAGTCAATCATCTGTTTTGAATCAGTTATTTCTACTTCAAATGTATGGAGGTAAAGATATGAAGCAGATAAATCAAGTTTAGCGGTTAAACTGTAGTTCAATCCTGCGCTGAATCCAAGGCGGTTACCTTCAGGCAGGGAAGGGCTTATCATTTCTTCTTCTACCGGGTTTTTATCATAAAAAATACCGGCAAGAATATTAAGCTTATCCGATGCTTTATAGTCCCCGCCAAATCTTAATATGAATGAATCATCATACAGGCGCGGGCCGGCGGCATCGGGGACAGTTGCTTCTTCAAAATTTACTTTCAGTGTATCATAACTTGACCATCCTACATATTGGACCGGGACATGATATGGGATGGCGAACGGCAAGATATGATCTGAGCGCTTTCAAGGGGCAGAACGTGCGCCTGGTGTTCGAGAACCGCAACCTGCACGGCGGGATGTCGTGG
>JAWOJF010000397.1:0-11597 GCA_046481785.1 Ignavibacteriaceae bacterium
ATATGATGCCTTTGAAAGTGATGATTTTTCATTAAATGCAGCCGGTGCAGTTAAAAGATTAAACATTTCGCATGAATCTATGGATGTTTATGTTATCGGTAATTTTGATATAACTGCTAAAGAAGTAGTACATTCTTTTTCGGAAATGGGATACTGGTATAATTACTTTACCGGTGACAGCATTTATGTAACTGACCCTAGCGCATTACAGGATACACTTCAACCGGGAGAATTCTCAATATATACTACAGTAAAACTACCATCCCCTGAACCGGGAGTTGAAGAATCTGATGAAACTATTGTTACGGAATATAACCTTGCACAAAATTATCCTAATCCGTTTAACCCGGTAACAAATATCCAATACTCAGTAAAAGAACTTGAGAACGTTACACTAAAGATATATGACATACTTGGGCGCGAGGTTACCATATTACTAAATGAAGTTCAACAGCCAGGCAGATATAATATTAGATTTGACGGAAGCAGTCTTTCCAGCGGAATTTATTTTTATAAATTACAGGCTGGAAAATTTGCCGAAACCCGGAAGATGATACTAATGAAATAGTCCCTCTTAATGTGCCTCCCAATACCTTTTAAATTATAAACCCGTTTCCATTATTCCGGAACCGGGTTTTGTTTTTTGCCGCTCAAATATTTGTTAATAAATATTACAAACGGAATTGGGGTTATTCTTTTTTTAGGTATTTTTAAATTATTCAAATCGTCATTCAATAAACTTATAAGAGATCATATGCGTATAGCTGTATTATGCTGTCTATTGCTGTTAAATGTATTTGTAAAAGCCCAAACAAATGAATGGCAGGTGTTTAATACTCAAACCTCAGGTTTACCTGATAACCAGGTACAGGTTATTGCAATAGATGACAGTAATAATAAATGGTTTGGTACTACAAAAGGGTTAGTCCGCTATAACGGGAATACATGGCAGGTTTTTAATACATCAAACTCAGGGATTCCATCAGATGAAATTTATTCCTTAAAAGCCGATGGCAGAGATTTATGGGTTGGTACTCTTAAAGGATTAGCAAAATATGACGGCAGCAATTGGGCCGTTTTTGACAATACAGCCAGCATTTTTTTAAGTCCTCTTATAATAGAAATAACTAAAGATAATGAGAATAATTTTTTAGTTGCCAGTGAACTTAATCTGGTAAAATTCAGCGGCAGTACATGGAATGTTATAGACAATATGGAATTTGTCGGCCCTCTGCAATCCATTGCAGTTGATTCTTCAAATCATATTTGGGTGGGGGACTTTGATCTGGATTCTCACATGGGAATATTGTGGCACTATGACGGTCAGAGCTGGATACCAACCTCACTTCGTCATCATGAAGAACTGATCTCAAGTTTTCCATATGCACTGACGGTAGACAGGAATAATGTTTTATGGATGGGAACAGGAGGTACTCCGCCGGGTGCTCTTGTTAGAATTGAAAATAATAAATGGGAGCTACACCGATATGATAATTCCGGGTTGCCGCGGAGCGGTGTAAGTTATATCCTGATAGAAGATAGCATCAAGTGGATTGGGACTGCTGAAGGGCTGATTTATTACGACGATAAAAACTGGAAAATATTTAACACCGATAATTCTGGTTTGCCTGATGACTGGGTTTATACACTGGCAATTGATAAATTAGGAAACAAATGGATTGGTACAATCAACGGCGGGGCTGCTGTCTATAAAGAGGGCGGCATAGTTACTTCTGTTGAGAGAAATCAAAATAAACCTGCAGAATATGGTCTTTTATTCAATTATCCAAATCCCTTTAATCCGGTTACAAAAATTATATTTTCTATTAATAAATTATCTTTTGTAAGGCTGGAAATTCTTAACATCTTAGGAGAAGTTGTCTCGGAAATTTATAGCGGCATTAGGAACAGCGGTGAATATGAAATCAGTTTTAATGCTTCCGGATTAAGTGCAGGAATTTATTTTTGCAGATTGGAATGCTTTGATCCGGAAGAAGGAAAATCTTATCAAAATATATTAAAAATAAGCTATCTTAAATAATCCGGTAAACCCATGCAGAAAATATTAAAATCTCAGTACAAATTGGTTATGGATTCAAGAAAGAGATTCTTAAAATATTGCGAATCTATAAGTTATGAGCATCTCAATCAGCAGATTGAAAATTTTGGAAGGGGAAGTATATCTAACCTCCTGATCCATATTTCCAGTGCGTATGAATACTGGCTTGGTGAAGTTTCTTTAGCTAAAGATATATCTTATTTTGGTTATGATATACCCAGGGAAGTTAAAGAGATATATGAACTGTTTGAGCGGGTGGATAATATTGCGGCTGAATTTTTAGAAACATTTAAAGATAATTATGATATCCTGTTTGAAGGAAATACGGGACAAAGAAATGTAAAGGCATCTGCATTCCAGTTGTTTTTACATGTTATTACACACGAGTTTCATCATACCGGACAAATCCTGTCCATGAGCAGGCATCTCGGTTACACCCCGCCTAATTCAGGTGTAGTGGTATAATAAAAGGTGTATTTTTTTTGCACTTTAGTTTTTGTTTTTTGTTAAAAAATGGAAAGATCAGAAAGAAAGGGAACGCAACACAAAATAAAAGCAGTTTGTTTTTAAGCTATTTCTTTTTATCCGGCCGTGCTCTTTCAAGAACAGATATCAGCTCGTCGGTTATGATAGGTTTATTTATATAATCATTCATCCCGGTTTTCATGCACAATAAACGGTCCTCTTTAGATACGTTTGCTGTTACAGCTATTATCCAGGGGTATGTTTTACTTTTATAACTATTACGGATCTTCTGTGTTGCTTCAAATCCATCCATTATTGGCATCTGAAGATCCATCACTATAACATCATAACTTTGTTTCTCTAATGAATTTATAACCTCCTGCCCGTTTTCAGCAATATCCGGTTTATAACCGAATTTTTCAAATAAAAGAATTGCAAACTTTTGGTTAACCGGGTTGTCTTCGGCAATTAAAATTTTATGAGGTCGCCTCTCAGCCAGTTTATTAATTTCAGTTTTAACTGCCGGTATCTCTGCAGTTTCACTACCGGATAAAGCAAGTGCTTTAATAATCGATTTGAAAAGTGCAGCGGGTTTAACCGGCTTGGATAAACTCACAATATAATTACGTTTTATATCATTCTTAATAAATGGTGATAATACAATTACCGGAAACTTTGCAGAAGGGTGCTGTCTCTTAAATTCTGCTACCATATCATTTCCCTCGTCAGCCGATCTGTTTGTTCCATATATAGCCAGGTCAAAATGTACTCTTTCCAATAAATCCAATGCTTCCTCTTTGCTGGCTGCTATTGAACTGACTAATCCCCATGATGTTAAATAATCTGATATGATCTCTCTATTTATTTCATGGTAATCAAATACAAGGACAGTTTTTTCTTTTAAAATTGCAGAATAGCCCTCAAAAGCAATAAGCGGTTTACCCTGTATAATTTCAGCCGGGAGAGTAAAATAAAAAGTGGAACCGCTGCCAATCTTACTTTCCATCCATATATGGCCCCCCATTAATTCCACAAGGCGCTTGCATATTGCAAGTCCCAGTCCTGTTCCGCCATAATTCCTGGTGGTTGATGCATCAATCTGGCTAAATGAACGGAACAACCTGTTCATACGTTCTTCAGGAATACCGATTCCGGTATCTTTAATAGTAAAAGTAAGTATGCACTTACTTGTATCAACAGGTTTGGAAGAAGCAGTTACTATTATTTCTCCCTCGTCAGTAAATTTCACAGCATTATTAATTAAATTAACCAGCACTTGCCGGAGTCTTGCTATATCACCGGAAATCAGGGGAGGAGTACCGGCTTCAAGGAAATATGCAACCTCTACATTTTTTCTTGAGGCACTTTGTATATTTACATCAATTGCTTCTTCAATACAGGTATAAAGATAAAATGGTTCATTTTCCAATTCCAGCTTGCCTGATTCAATTTTTGAAAAATCCAGTATATCATTAATAACACTGAGAAGGGAGTTGCCGCTTGTACGGATTGTCTCTACATAATCAAGCTGCTCCTGGTTAAGATTTGTTTCACCAAGAAGTCCCGTCATTCCAATAACGGCATTCATTGGAGTGCGTATCTCATGACTCATATTAGCTAGAAATTCACTCTTGGCTTTATTTGCATTTTCCGCTGCTTCTTTTGCCTTAATAAGTTCTTCTTCAATCTTTTTTCTTCTGGCGTTCTCTTCACGTAATTCCGTAGTCCTTTCTTCAACTTTTTCTGCCAACAGCATTTCTTTTTTTCTTACCTGGCTTATACGAAGCCTGTAAGCTCCAAATACTATAGCTAAAAATAACCATACACATAAAGCATAAAACAGTTTTGTCTGATAGAAATAAGGTTCCAGTTCAAAAGCGTATGAGGCTCCTGTAAGATTCCAATAACCCCTGTTATTTGAAGCAATTACTTTAAATTTATATTTACCGGGGGGTAAATTAGTATAATTAGCATTCCGCCTTTTACCTCCGTTTATCCATTCTTTATCCCATCCTTCCAGCATATACCTGAACTGAACTTTGTCTATATCAGAATAACTGAGAGCTGTAAAGTAAAATTCAAGATCACCCGGCCCGGGACTTATAATATTATTTTTTGCATCCTCATAGTAGCTGCCATTAATTTTTACCCGTTCAACAATTACATTTGGAGCTTTTTGATTCAGGATGATATTTGCAGGTCTTATAAATGAAGCTCCTTTTATAGTTGGAAACCACAAAGTCCCATCCGAAGATTTTGCAGCAGCAGGAAAACCCCTGTTGCATTCAGGTGATCTCAATCCGTCTTCAACACCAAATGATAATACATTTAATGATTGGATTTTACCGCTATCGAGCAGATCAAGTTCAGTTTTGTTTACACGAAAAATTCCTGAACTTGAACTCAGCCATAAATTATTCATATTATCTTCAATCACAGAGAATATCTGGCTGGCAGGCAATCCGTTTTTATATGAGTAGGAATATATTTTATCATTTATAATCCTATTTAATCCTCCCGAAGTGGCAAGCCATATTGAATTTTCATTGTCTTCATAAATTGACCAGACGTTATCATCCAATAAACCATTTTTAGTTTGGTAAATTACTACAGTATCATCCAGTATTTTATTAACACCTGCATTATCTCTTGTTCCTGCCCATATTGCCCCGTCTTTATCTTCATAAAAGAAGGAAATATATTCTCCTGATAAACCATTGCCCATGGTTATTGTATTAACGATCTTTTCATCCTTTAACTGTACTATTCCGCTGCCGTTAGTTCCTACCCATAAATATCCTGATTTGTCCTCGTATAAAGACCACACCGAATTTGTAGGAGTAACGTCATTAAGATTAAAATTTTTGAATATACCACCTGAATAGAGATACAAACCCCCGCCGTCCGTGCCTATCCATATTCTTCCATTTTGCCCTTCAGCTATTGAGAGAATAACATCCGTAGACAGGCCATTCTTATTTGTAAAAGTTTTTACTCTACCATTTTCCTGTAAAAGAGTTAAACCTTTTGAAGTGCATAACCACAAATTATCTTTACTATCATTTAAGATAGAATAAACATTATTGTGAGATAACCCCTGCAGAGTTGTAAGTGTTGTAAATGAACCCTCGCTGAATTTAGTAATGCCGCCCCCCTTTGTGGCTACCCAGATATTCCCTTCTTCATCTTCAAAGATAGAAGATACAGTGCTGGCAGGCAGTCCATCTTTTTCCTTAAAATTATAAAATCTGCCGTCTGAGTATCTTGTCAGACCATCATCGGTGCCTATCCACAGATTACTTTTACTATCTTCAAAAATGCACCAGGTGATATCACTTTCAAACCCATCCTCCTGAGAGAATATTTTAAAATTATCACCTGAATATTTAACCAAACCGTGCCCTGCAGCGCCAAACCATAAATTTCCTTTGTGATCGGCAGTGCCGGCCATTGTATAATCTCCGGGGTACTGATTTGATTCATCAATTATAGTAATCTTTTTGTTTTTTATTCTGTTTAGGAACCCCCCGTCAGTTCCAACCCAGACGTCACCTTCTTTATCTTCAATGATAGTCCAGATATAATTATTAGATAACCCATCAGAGGTATCTATTATTTCAAAATTTTTACCGTTATAAATACTAATACCGCCCCCTCCTGTGCCTATCCAGATATTTCCTTTTTTATCTTCAAAAAGAGACCATATAGAATTTTCTGAAAGCCCGTCATCAGTGGTATATGATTTGAATTTGCTGTTTTCATAACAGACAAGGCCTTTGTCATATGTTCCAATCCACATCCTGCCTTTAGTATCGGTTTTAAGAGCCCATATGTCATTGCTTAATAGTTGAGGTGTATTTTTATTATTATAAAGACTAAATGTAACTCCATCAAACCTAATCAAACCATCATTGGTGCCAAGCCATATGTAGCCGTCTTTTGTTTGTGTAATTGAAGTAATAGAATTGTGAGGCAGTCCATTCTGTGTTAACCATGTCTGCCGAACATATTGTGATATGTCCTTATTGAGATAGGATTGTGAGTTTGCAAAACCTATACACAATAATATGAAGATTGAAAGTAACTTGATTTTATTCATTACAAGCCCGGAAACCCCATAGTACCCCTAATGTATAATCGGAGTTTTATAGAGTTATGTTTAGCCCTTAGTCAGTCATTGGCTGAATTGATCAGTTATTACTGACATGTTGTATCAATCTGCTAAATATTTACCCAATTAAATAAACCTCTTCCAGTCATAATTAGTTCCCTCACACGGTAACGTAAAGACGTGAGTTGTTAAAAAAATATAAATAGGTAGAAGAAATTAGCGGGAAAAGGTATATTTAAACATAACAAAACTACCCGATTCTTTTATAAATATTTGATACTTATTCACAAAAAAATATAAAACGTGATAAATTTAACGCAGGATAAAGAAAGGATAATAGAGGCTTATAAAGAAAATAAACAATATTAAAGATATTATTTTAAGATGAGTAAATTTATTTATTAAATTGCTAATTAAAATATCATCAACCATTAGGAACTGGTAATAATTACATAATAAAGGGAATTTAATAATGAATAAAAAATATACAATGGCTTTTATTCTTCTGGCTATGCCATACATATTTATTCAGCCGCAGGAAACAGAAGGCAGGCTTGTATCAACATTTTCAATTGTAGCACGTGACTCTGCGGCGGGTGAACTTGGTATAGCTGTTGCTTCCCGGTTTTTTGCAGTTGGTTCTGTTGTTCCATGGGCAAAGGCAGATATTGGTGCCGTTGCTACACAGTCATTTGCTAATACATCTTTCGGCTGGCGTGGGTTGGAATTATTAGAAAAAGGAAACTCTCCTGAGGAGGTTTTAA
Source organism: Ignavibacteriaceae bacterium (assembly GCA_046481785.1). Lineage (GTDB taxonomy): Bacteria > Bacteroidota > Ignavibacteria > Ignavibacteriales > Ignavibacteriaceae > JAWOJF01. Next base: position 7,400 of record JAWOJF010000397.1, read on the forward strand.
ACAGCCTCTTAAGTAATGATGACAGCCCTGATTCCAGACAGGTTGGTATCGTATCGGCTGATGGCAGATCATTTACTTATACCGGTTCTAAATGTATTCCCTGGGCTGGCGGCAGGAACGGACATAATTATGCTATCCAGGGCAATATTCTTACCGGTGAAAGCGTAGTTACAAGTATGGAAGAAACATTCCTTAAAACAACTGGAACACTGGCTGACAAACTTTATGCGGCCTTACTTGCCGGAGATGCGCAGGGAGGAGACTCGAGAGGAAAACAATCTGCTGCTCTTATTGTTGTAAAAGAGAATGCAGGGTACGGCGGTTATACAGACCGTGCAATTGATATAAGGGTTGATGATAATGCTGAACCATTTAAAGAACTTGGCCGCCTGCTTGAATATGCTCAAATGAATTATTCATGGAATGAAGCCTGGACGCTTTATACGCAAAACAAATCGAAAGAGGCACTGCCGCTTATGGAGCGAACTGCAAGGTTAGCTCCTGAAAATCCTGAAGTGCTTTATGATCTTGTGGTTATACAGCTTGCTTCTGGTGAAAAAGATAATGCCCTAATAACTTTAGAAAAGGCTGTTTTATTAAATCCCAAACTTAAACAGCAGGCAATAGGCGATAAAGCTCTTGATGAGATAAAAAATGAAAACAAGTTTAAGTCTCTGGTAAATGATTAATAAATTATTATAAAATAAAAATTGCACAATTATAATTCACATCCAGATATGCAGACAAATATTTATCGGTTCATATAGTTTTATGGAGAGTCTTTTAAATTTTACTTTTATATTCTTGTCTGCTGTTGGTGCAGGTTTTGTAAATGCCCTTGCAGGCGGGGGAACGTTAATATCATTTCCGGTACTTATTGCTATTGGGGTACCCCCGGTTGCTGCAAATGTAACCAATACTATTGCTCTTTGTCCCGGCTACCTTGGCGCCACATTAGCACAGATAAAAGAATTAAAAAATCAGTTAAACCGTTTATGGCTTTTTTTACCTGCCGCAGTAATAGGCGGTATACTTGGGGGTGTTCTGCTGCTTAATTCCGGTGAGAAAATATTCAGCCGTTTAATTCCTTATCTTATTTTAATTGCTTCGCTTTTACTTGCAGTACAGGAACCGCTTCGTAAATGGCTTATAAAAAAAACTTCAAAAAGTCCTGGTGCACAAACTCCACTTGTATGGAACTGGCTTCCAGTAGGAGTAGCCGCAATATACGGCGGATATTTTGGTGCAGGCCTTAGTGTAATTGTACTTGCAGTGCTTGCCCTTACAATAGATGACACTCTAACCCGTTTGAACGCTTTGAAGCAATTTATTTCATTTAGTGTTAATATTGCTGCAGCAGTATTTTTCCTTTTTTCAGGACAGGTACTTTGGATTGTTGCTTTGATAATGGCATTTGGTGCTTTGATTGGTGGGGTTATTGGAGGAAAAACAGCAGGGTATATAAAACCCGGCACACTCCGCATAGTTGTTGTGATAATAGGAATTGCTGTTGCAATTATTTATATGATTAAACAATAAAGTTTACAAATATGTTAAAAAAAATTATGTTCATTTGTTTTTTATCTTTACTTATAATCACTCCTCTTTTAGCACAGGATGAAGATGAACTGTTATTTTCCCATAAGCAGGGATTTTATTCAGAGCCTTTCGATTTAAGTGTAACTTCAAATATTCAGGGAGCAAAAATAAGATATACTCTTAACGGGGCTAATCCTCATTCAGATGATTCAGCATTTGAAACAAATTCTCCGGCTGTTATAACAATAAATCCTTTAATAACTAGTAATCGTGACAAAGCCCCAGCTTTTATAATAACAGCCTGCGCTGTTACAGAGAATGTCCTTTCTTCTAATATTGTTACGCAAACGTACCTGTTTCCTGAAAAAATTATTGAATTATCACCTGACAATGTTGTGCCGGGCCCAGGCTGGCTGATACCCTGGTCAAATCAGCAGCAGGTTAGTTATGGATTAGATCCCAATATTTATAATAATGCTTCGTATAAAGATCAGATTACCGCAGCCTTTACATCTATTCCAACTCTCTCTATTGTTACTGATCTTAGAAATTTATTTGATCCTGACAGCGGGATATATGTAAATGCTTTTTATCATGGTTCTGACTGGGAAAGAGCCGCATCACTTGAATTGCTAAACCCGGATGGGAGCGAAGGCTTTCAGATAAACTGCGGAATAAGAATAAGGGGCGGCTGGAGCCGTCATCCTGAAAATCCTAAACATGCCTTCAGAGTTTTCTTTAAGAAAAAATATGGAAAAGGGAAATTAGATTATCCTTTATTCGGCAGTGAAGGTGCAGATGAGTTTGATAAGTTTGATATTCAGACAAGCCAGAATTATTCATGGTCATATTATGGACATAGTAATAATACATTTTTAAGGGAATTATTTTCCAGGGATTTGCAGCGGGATATGGGACAGCCATATACACGGGGCAGATTTTATCATCTTTTTATTAATGGAACGTATTGGGGCTTATTCCAGATACAGGAGAGAAGTGAAGCCGCATACGGTGAAACATATTTCGGCGGCGATAAAGAAGATTATGATGTGGTTAAAGTTGATGTTGGAGTTAATTTTGATCTTTATGATATCGAAGCTACTGACGGAACCCTGGACAAATGGCGTGAGCTTTGGGAGGCATCCATATCGGGATTCGCTTCAGATGAAATGTATTTCAAAGTACAGGGGCTTAATCCTGATGGTACTGTAAACAGCAGTTATGAAAAGCTGCTTGATGTTGACAACCTTATTGATTATATGATAGGTACTTTTTTTGTCGGGGATTTTGACGGCCCCATTTCTGCATTCAGGGGGAATGAGAGTCCTAACAATTTTTATGCAGTATATAACAGGGTAAATCCCGATGGATTTAAGTTTTTCAGGCATGATGCAGAACATTCTCTGGGGAGTGGAGATAACGGGTATAGCGGGAATGACAGGACCGGGCCCTATAACTGCGGATCTGTTTTTGAAAAATCTAATCCGCAATGGCTGCATCAAAAACTGTCTGAAAACCCTGATTACAGGCTTAAGTTTGCCGATCATGTATATAAACATTTTTTTAATGACGGTGCATTAACTGAGCAAAAAAACATTGACAGAATTACGGCAAGAAAAAATCAGATTGAAACTGCTGTTATTGCCGAGTCTGCCCGCTGGGGTGATTCTAAAATATTTCCCTCAAGAACTAAAGAACATTGGACCGAAGCAGTTAATTATATAATAGAGGACTACCTTCCTTCCAGGAATGATGTTGTATTGCAGCAGTTAATTAATAAAGGATTATACTCAAATAATATTCCTCCCCAGTTTAGTATTAGCGGCGGTATTATTGAAAAAGGAACAACCATTGAACTAACATCAGCTTCAGGACAGATATACTATACAACAGATGGTACAGATATATACCTTCCGGGGGGAGGTGTTTCGCCAAATGCTATCCTTTACACCGGGGCAATTCCAATTACAAAAACAACAAAACTTAAAACACGTACGCTTGATGGAGACTCGTGGAGTGCCCTGAATGAATCTTTATTTATAATAATTGAAGACCTGAGCGGTCTTAGGGTTACGGAGCTCCATTATCATCCTCTTGATGTTGATACAGTAAGTCATACTGAGTTAGAATTTATTGAATTAAAAAATACCGGGGACCAGGAAATAAATATGAATGGGATATCTTTTGTTGATGGAATTGATTACACGTTTGGAGATACAACAATTATACCCGGAGCATACATAGTCCTTGCTTCCAATAGTGCCGAATTTAACAGGCTTTATAATTTTATGCCTTTGGGAGAGTATGAGGGCCAGCTTGATAACGGCGGTGAAAGTATCGTTTTGGTTAATGCTGCAGGCGATACAATTTTTTCATTTAATTATGATGATTCTTCTCCATGGCCCGAAGAGGCTGACGGTGAGGGTTATTCTATTGTTTCAAAAGATCTTAATGGTAATGGTGATCCAAATCTTGCGGAATACTGGATAAGGTCGGGAGCAATAAACGGCTCACCCGGTGCTACTGATATTGCTACGGGTATTGAAATTGTAAATTCATCGGCTCCCAATAAATATTCATTAGTGCAGAATTATACCATCGTGAACGAGTGGCTGCTCGCCGGGATGAAGACCGTCGGCGAGCTGTTCGGGGCGGGGAA
>JAWOJF010000089.1:0-12267 GCA_046481785.1 Ignavibacteriaceae bacterium
TGCCTGAAAAAAGTCTTAAGCCGGAAATACCCTGTGCAATTCCTACAGTAAAAGGATTTAAGAATGCTGAAGCAAATCCAGTTGCTGACCCTATAAAGGGTATGGCTGTCCCTGTTATGGTATCGTACCCAAGCATAAGAGCAAGAGGAACAAACACAAGAATGAATGGGATTACTTCTTCACTCATTCCAAATGTAGCACCGGCAAAAGAAAAAACAGACATCAGTATCGGGATTAGTAACATCCTTATTATTTTTGATTTATTATATGAATCGGCAATCCATAATATTGCAGCATCAACAGCCTTAGTTTTCTGAAATATTCCGAAAGCACCGCCAACTATTAAAACAAAACCAATTATAAGTGAAGCATCAACAAATCCCTTAATAGGAGACATTAACACATCATCAATACCCTGAGGGTTACTTTCACTAAATGAAAAAGAATCATTTACCACAATCTCACTTCCATTTACCTCTTCCCTTTCATATTCACCGGCGGGAATAATCCAGGTAAGCAGTGCTGCTAATAATAAGATTGAAAATATTATCAAAAATGTATTCGGAGCTTTTAATTTATGAAGCATTCATGTAATTCTTTATTGTTGCAGACATGTAATGTTTTTAAAATACGTAAAATAGACGTGAATAGCGGGAAATAATTTAACTTTAGCGGCACTAGCCGGTGTTTGGATGACCTGCCGGCTTCCCCTGCATTTCACAGCGCATGGGTGAAGCGCACTTCCGGAAACTATTTCTTGACAATATGGTTTCCATTTATTATGTTAGAAACCAGAAAAACAATAAAGGTTTCCATAGAACTAACATGAAAACACAACCAAACGAAGAAAGAGCCAAAATACTTCTGTATGCAAGAACTCGCTATATGAAGGAAGGCTTTTATAAAACATCGATGAATACCCTGGCCTCTGAAATGCAGATGAGCAAAAAAACCATCTATAAACATTTTCCTACCAAGGAAAAACTTGTTGAAGAAGTTGTAATGGATTTTATGAATTTTGTAAGAGGACGTATTGAGGAAATCTTTAATACCAGGAAAGATGCAGTTGCAAAAATAGCAGGTTTCACAGAACTGCTGGGAGTCTTAAGTTCTCAGATAAGTGAAAACTGGCTTAAAGATATGCGCCTTCATATGCCGGAACTATGGGCAAAGGTAGACGCTTTCAGGACCCGGAAAATGAATACCGAAATAACAAACCTTATTGCACAGGGTAAAAAGGAAAAATTATTTCTTGACTACCCCGGTGAAATTATTGTAACTATTTTTGTTGCCTCCATAAGAGCTATTGTTAATCCTGATTTTCTCCTGAACAATAAATTTTCCTACAACCAGGCTGCGCGTATCAGCATAGAAATTATTTTAAATGGAATACTTACCGAAAAAGGAAAAAAAATATTTTATAAATCTTTTAACCGGACAGAAAAATGAAACCTATAATAAAAATATTATTCACATTATCCTTTATAATTATCATCACAGGATGCGGTAACGGAGATGATGAAAACACAATTGAAGCTTCCGGTAATATAGAGACAACTAATGTTACGGTAAGCTCACAGGTAACCGGTAAAGTTATCCGGTTAGTTAAAGATGAAGGTCAGGCAGTTAATGCCGGTGATACCGTGCTTATAATTGACCATGAAACATTGGGATACCAACTGCAGCAGGCACAGGCAGCCGCCGATGCGGCAGAAGCTCAGCTTAGTCTTCTTAGAGAGGGAGCCAGGGGAGAAGATATAAGGCAGGCTGAGGAAGGCGTAAACCAGGCGAAGATAAATCTTGATATGGCGAAAAAGGATATGGGAAGAATGGAAGCCCTCTATAATTCAAATACTGTAACAAAAAAACAGTACGAAGATGCCGTTTCAAGATTTAACCTGGCACAAGCACAGTTAAATTCTGCAAATGAAAATTTCGGAAAGCTTAAAGATTTTGCACGCCCGCAGGATATAAGGCAGGCAGAGGCCAATTTTAACAGGCAGGCAGCGGCAATCAGCCTTCTTGAAAAACAAATACGCGATTCATATGTACAGTCCCCCATTAACGGTACAATTGTTAAAACATTTTTTGAAACCGGTGAGACAGTGACAATGCTTTCTTCCCTGTTCCAGGTTTCTAATCTTAGTAGGGTGAACCTTATAATTTATGTTTCTGAGAAAGAACTTGGAAAAGTAAAACTTGGACAAACAGCGCTGGTTAATTCAGATACTTACCCTGATAAAAACTATAAAGGCAAAATTGTCTTTATATCACCGGAAGCTGAATTTACTCCTAAAAACATTCAGACTAAAGATGAAAGAACTAAGCTGGTGTTTGCAGTTAAAATAGAAATACCAAACCCTGATACTGAATTGAAACCCGGAATGCCGGCTGATGCAGCTATTCAATTAAACTGATATTTATAATGAACTCTGAAACAGCAATTAAAATAGATAACCTTAAAAAGTCATATGGTGCAGTGGAAGCATTGCATGGTGTTTCTTATGAAGTTAAAAAAGGAGAGATGTTCGGACTTGTAGGCCCCGATGGTGCAGGTAAAACTACTACAATAAGAATTCTTTGCGGACTCCTGGCTCCGGATTCAGGTTCGGCATTTATGTTTGATAAGGATGTAATGAAATATAGAAAAGATATCCAGAATCAAATTGGTTATCTTTCTCAAAAATTCAGCCTCTATGGAGACCTTACTGTAGATGAAAACATTGAATTTTTTGCCGACATACACGGTGTTAAAAATTACCAGCAAAGGAGAGATGAATTATTAGACTTTACAAGACTAACTCCTTTCAGAACCAGGCTGGCTGAAAATCTATCGGGTGGAATGAAACAGAAACTTGCACTTGCCTGCAGTTTAATCCACAAACCGAAAATCCTTTACCTCGATGAGCCTACTACGGGTGTAGATCCGGTATCAAGAAGAGATTTCTGGAAGATACTTTCTGCCCTCCTGAAAGAAGGCATCACTATTTTTATGACAACTCCTTATCTGGATGAAGCTGAAAGATGCCACCGGGTTGCACTTATGAATAAGGGGGAAATTATAAGTCTTGATACTCCTCAGAATATTAAATCTTCAATCAATAAAGAAGTGGTTGAAATTGTATGCAGCCGTGTCAGGGATGCTTACAATCTTTTGAAAGATAAAACGGATTTTGAAGTACAGTTGTTTGGAGACAGGATTAATGTAATGATTAATGATTATGACAAAGAATATAAAGGCCTGGAATACCTGCTTGATAACAGCGGCATTGAAATAATAAGCCATAGGGTTGTCTCTGCATCACTGGAAAATGTGTTTATCTATCTTGTTAAAGAAGAAAGCGAATGAAATAATTATGAAAAAAATTATAGTAATATTATTAGTATTAATAGCTAATCTTTCTGCGCAGGATAAAATTCTTACACTTGAAGAAAGCATAAAGATTGGAATTGCGAACAGCAAAGAGCTTAAAATTGCCGGATCAAAAATGGCATCTTCAGAAGCTAAAATTACTGAGGCAGGGTCACAGCTTTTACCGCAGTTAAAATTACAGGCAACATATCAGCGTTTAAGTGATATCCCTCCCTTTGAAGTATCTCTCCCCATTTTTCCGCAGCCTATCCAGATCTCCCCTGTTATACTGGATAACTATAATGTAAAATTATCACTGCAGCAGCCATTGTTTACCGGTTTTAGATTGTCATCAATAAAAGATGCTGCAGAAAGTAACCATAAAGCCGTCTCACATGAATATCAAAAAGAAATAAATGAAACAGCTTTCAGAATTCAAAATGCATTCTGGAATTATTATAAGGCGGAGCAGATAAAACAATTAATTATTGAAAATCTTGACGCAACGGCAAAACATCTTGAGGATACCAAAAATTTTCTGAAAAACGGACTGGCCACAAACAGCGATATATTAAAACTGCAGGTACTGTTTTCAAATACACGGCTGCAATTAATTGATGCTGAAAACAATGTGGACATTGCCCGGTCTAATCTTAATAAGCAATTAGGGTTGGCACTTGAAGCAGATACTAAAATTAATCCCGGTATAATTGATACATCATTTACCAAATATCAGCTTGATGAATTGATAAGACAGGCGCAGGAAAACCGGGATGATTTAAAATCAGTTGAATACAGGGTACACGCAGGTGAAAAAGGAATTACTGCCGCAAACGCAGGCTGGTATCCGTCAGTATTTTTATTCGGGGATTTTTACTACAGCAAACCTAACCAGAGAATAATTCCCGCAGAAAATAAATTCAGGGATACATGGGATGTTGGTGTATCGCTTCAATGGGATCTATGGAACTGGGGTTATGTATCTTCTCAATCTGTACAGGCCGAAGAACAGAAATTACAAATTGAAACTTCTCTTTCACAACTAAAAGATGCTGTGGAACTGGAGGTTTATCAATCATTCCTGACCTATAACAGATCCCTGGATAAAATTAAAGTAAGCGTACTTAATATTGAACAGGCAGAAGATAACTACCGTACATCAAAAGAAAAATATGATCAGCAGTTAGCAACATCTACTGATTTAATTGATGCAGAAGTTTCACTGCTTCAGGCAGAAACAAATATGACAAACTCACTTGTTGATTTTCAGTTAGCTAAAGTAAAGCTTCTTAAAGCAATCGGTTTAAAAATATATTAAACCCCAATAACATGAACAGCATTGAAGTAAATAATCTTACGAAAAAATTCGGCAGCTTTACCGCAGTTGATAATGTCTCTTTTAATGTTAAAAAGGGAGAGATATTTGGCTTTTTAGGTGCAAACGGAGCAGGAAAATCAACAACAATAAGAATGTTATGCGGAATACTTGAACCCTCATCAGGCGATGCTCTTGTCGGCGGATTCAGCGTTAAGAAACAACCGGATAAGGTTAAACAAAACATCGGGTATATGTCACAGCGTTTTTCTCTTTATAATGACCTGACCGTTGAGGAGAATATTAATTTTTTTGGCGGAGTTTACGGACTTTCGGGAAATGAACTGACTGACAGAAAAAACTGGGTGCTTAAAATAGCTAATCTGAACGGAAGGGAAGAAACACTAACTGGCGATCTGCCCGGCGGTATTAAGCAAAGGCTTGCGCTCGGAACAGCCGTAATTCATCAGCCTGCAATTGTATTTCTTGATGAGCCTACAAGCGGTGTTGATCCTATATCAAGAAGGAACTTCTGGAACCTGATAAATGATCTTTCTGCGCAGGGAACTACTATTTTGGTAACAACACATTATTTGGAGGAAGCCGAATTCTGTAACAACATTATATTAATTAATGCAGGCAGACTTATAGCGGAAGGCTCATCAAAAGAATTAAAAACAAATTATCTGAAAAATACCATCCTGGAAATTGAATGTGAAAATACTGTAACTGCTATGGAACTGCTTGAAAAAGAAAACTTTGTTGATGAGACCTCAATTTTTGGAAACCAGATGCATATAATTGTAAATGATGGCTACAAAGGAGAAGAACAGATAAAAAATATTTTAAGTAAAAACTCTATCTCTGTAAAAAGGATCAATAAAATTGTACCAACTCTTGAAGATGTGTTTATTCATCTGTTAGAGAAAGATAAGAAGTGAAATGATTAAAAGAATTATAGCAATTGCTAAAAAAGAGGTCCGGCAGCTAAAGCGTGATAAAAAGATGCTTTATGTTCTTTTTGTATTTCCTTTAGTACTTCTTGTACTTTTTGGTTATGCTATAAACTTTGATGTCCACAATATACAGATGGCAGTTTATGATCAGGACAGATCTGAATACAGCAGGGATTTTATACACCGGCTTACAAGCTCGGATTATTTTGATCTTGTAGGATATGCAAATTCAGATGAAGAGGTGCATAAGGTACTTGACCGGGGTAATGCCCAGGTTGTATTTGTATTCCCAGCGGATCTTTCACGAAATTTATATTCAAATAAAGAAGCAAAGATTCAGATACTTGTAGAAGGAGTAAATGCCAGTACAGCTTCGGTTATAGCAAATTATACAAATATTGCCACCGCTGCATTCTCGCAGAAGATCAGAACAGAAGCGTTATCTGTCAGGGGCAGAAAAGCATTCGTTCCTATAAGTCTTGAACCCCGCTTCTGGTTTAACCCGGATCTTAACTCCTCCCATTTCCTGGTTCCGGGATTAATATCAATGATATTGATAATAACTGCCGTGGTTTCCATATCGCTTTCTGTTGTAAGGGAAAAAGAAAGAGGTACTGTAGAGCAGTTAAATGTCTCCCCTCTCTCATCTCTTGAATTACTGGTTGGGAAGACAATTCCCTATATTTTTATAGCTTTGTTCATTGCTTCAGCAATCCTGATAGCAGGCTACATCCTGTTTGGCACACCGGTAAAAGGAAATCTTTTTCTCTTATTAATCTCAACATTAATTTTTCTCTTTGCTTCACTCAATCTCGGTATACTTGTTTCTTCAATTTCGGATACGCAGCAGGTAGCCTTCCAGATAGCAACCATGATCTCATTCCTGCCGTCGTTTCTTTTATCGGGTTTTGTTTATCCAATTGAAAGTATGCCTGTTGCCGTACAGGTTTTTACAAATATAACCCCGGCTAAATTTTATCTTGTTATACTTAGAAGTATCCTGCTTAAAGGGGCAGGAATTGAAGCCTACTGGGAGCAGCTTGTTTACTTAATAATTTTTTCAATAGTATTCCTGATACCCGCAGTGCTTATAAACAGAAAAAACAAAATAGCTTAAGCTGGTAATAAAATGAAAATTATTTTACATATTATAATAAAAGAATTTCTGCAGTTAAAAAGAGACCCGAAGCTGTTTGCTATAATCTTTTTTGCCCCGGTTTTCCAGTTAATTCTTTTAGGTTATGCCGCCACAATGGATATTAACAATGTAAGCACTGCAGTTTATGATCAGGATAAAACATCTGTAAGCCGGGACTTTGTAGAAAAATTTCAAAGTTCAGGATATTTTTCTGTGGAAAGTTATATTGAAAATTATGACCAGGCTACAGAACTAATAAATTATGGGAAAGTACTTTGTGTAATAGTAATACCTGATGACTTTAAAAAAAAATTAGGCCGGGGAGAACAGGTTCAGTTGCAGGTAATATTAGACGGCTCAGATGGTAATAAGGCATCTATAGCATTTGGTTATATAAACGGAGTTGTATCCAGTTTCTCACAGGATATTCTTTTGGACCAAAGAGATAAGACAGGATTAAAAACATCATTTGCTGGTATTTTAACTCCTGAATTACGAGTATGGTATAATCCTGATTTAAAAACGCGGAATTTTATGGTGCCCGGCATTATTGGTTTACTGTTAACAGTTATAACTACTGTCCTTATGGCCATGGGAATTGTAAAAGAAAGAGAAATAGGAACCTTAGAACAAATAATTGTTTCACCAATTAAGCCGTATCAACTTATAGTTGGCAAAATAATTCCTTTTGTTATTTTAGGATTTCTGGATGTACTGCTTGTAATTGCTGTAATGGTATTCTGGTTTGGAATAGGAATCAGAGGTGATTTCTTTTACCTGATGTTCGCATCTTTCCTCTATGTACTTTCTGCATTGGGAATAGGCCTGTTTGTTTCAACTGTTTCAAAAACACAGCAGCAGGCAATGATGGTAGCTATGTTTGGAATACTAATGCCTATGAACTTTTTATCAGGATTTGCCTTCCCCATTGAAAATATGCCCCAATGGGTACAACCAATTACTTATGTTCTTCCTTTAACTTATTATATAGATATTTTAAGATCAGTAATTCTGAAAGGTGACGGACTCCTTAACCTGTTACCTGAAACCATTATATTATTGGCTATGGGAATTTTAATATTATATTTAAGTGCATTAAGATTTAAGAAGAGATTAGAATAAAACTATTACTTTGGAACCTTTTCAACAGAGCAGTAAATGAACCAATTAATCGGCGCACATACTTCAATTGCAGGGGGTGTATCAAAGGCGGTAGACCTGGCTATGCATCTTGGTTTTACTGCAATGCAGATCTTTACAAAAAACAATAACCGGTGGTTTTCAAAGCCCTTAACGGCTGCGGAGATTGAATCTTATAAGATCAAACTTCAAAACTCAGGAATTCAGTTTGTGTGCGCTCATGATTCATATTTAATTAACCTTTGTGCAAAAGATGCAGTACTGCTGGAAAAATCCCGGACTGCATTTCTTGATGAACTTGAGCGGTGTGAACAATTAAGTATCCCATATCTAAATTTTCATCCCGGTGCACATGGCGGTATGGGGGAACAGGAAGGAATAAAATTAATTGCAGAGTCACTTAATATTATACATGATAAAACTAAAAACTGTAATGTAAGCAGTATGCTTGAAGCAACAGCCGGACAGGGCTCGGCAATCGGTTACAGGTTTGAACATTTGAGAAGTATTATTGATCTGGTTAAAGATAAGAACAGGATGAGTGTCTGTATTGATACTGCACATATCTGGGCTGCAGGATATGACATAAAAGATCCGGGAAATTATGAAAAAGTGATTAAAGAATTTGATGATATCATTGGACTTGAACGCCTGAAATGTTTTCACATGAATGACAGCAAAAAACTTTTAGGCAGCCGGGTTGACAGGCATGATCATATTGGTAAAGGAATGATTGGACTGGAAGGATTCAGGAATATTATGAGTGATCAAAGAATTGCACATGTACCCAAAATTCTCGAGACACCTAAGGGAAAAGATCAAGCAGAGGATATAGAAAATATAAATACCCTTCTGAGTTTATCCAAATAATATGCCCTCTGCTTAAAGCTCAACTGCCCTTAACACAATAATACCGCTGTGTTTTTTTACATTCATCAGGTAATCAGGCAGAGGTTCTTTAGTTATATGAACTTTGGAACCAACTGTGGGTGCATGAAGCAGATGAATTCTTCCGTCTTTTTCTTTAACTGCAATCCCAACATGCCCGATATCCAGCCCTTTAATGCTTGTTGTTATGGCAATTAAATCGCCGCTTTGAATTTTACTCTCTAGCCTGGCAACCTTATTACGCGGGATATAATAATACTGGCGGGAGTTAATTTCCTCTTCCTGTTTTTTTATAACAGTTACAAATGAAGGATTCTCTTTTAAATGTTTATAGCTTTGAGGATGAGTTGACATAAAATTAAGGTTAAATTTTATTTTTTCTCCGCCAATTTCTTTTGTTACATCCTTAACAACACCCTTTTGGATATTGTCATAAATCCAGTCAGAGAAATAATGAAGACGTGAAGGATACTGGTCAATTTTACCCTCGCGGTACCGTATATAGGTTAGCTCATTCTGATAATCATTAAATCTTGTTTTATCCTGTTTAACAAGGCGCGCAAGTACAAGTGCATTTTCAAGGAAAGTGGTACAGTCTAACCCGGTAAGATTTATAACAAGCTGTTCTTCCCCGTCTGCTTCAAGAGCAGATGCTTCATATGCTGTTCCTATAAAACTTCTGGCAATCTCAGTTATAACCTCATTTACCGGTTTTGAGGATAAGTTTTTATCAACAGCAAATTTAAATTTATCATTACAAATTTTTACATCGTTATCAGAATATACCTGGGCTGATAAAAAAGAATTGATAATAATGAGCAGAAAGAAAATATATTTTTTCATAACAACTATTTATTTCCATACATTCATCCCCCTTTGGGGAGATAGGGACGATTATATAATATCTTCGTTTGTTGGAACTATCGAGTATTCTTCTACCTGTCTTGCGTGGGCAAGATTTTCAAAACGCGCATACTCTTTTATAAATGCTAATCTTACATCTCCAACCGGGCCGTTTCTTTGTTTTCCAATAATAATTTCGGCAACCCCCTCATTGGAATTACCATTTTCATCTTTCATAATACCATAATATTCCGGACGGTTCAGAAATACAACCACATCTGCATCTTGTTCTATAGAGCCCGACTCACGCAAATCAGAAAGCTGCGGTCGTTTATCATTCCTTGTTTCAACGGCACGGTTTAGCTGCGCAAGCGCTATTACCGGTATGTTTAACTCTTTTGCCAGTGATTTTAATGAACGTGAAATATGAGATATTTCCCTCTCACGGCTTTCAGATTTTGCCGGGCCCTGCATTAACTGGAGATAATCAATTATTATCATCCCGATATTTTTCTCAACTTTCAGTCTTCTTGCTTTTGCACGTATTTCAAGCACTGATTGAGCAGGTGTATCGTCAACATAAACAGGAGACTCAATCAGTTTATGGGCATTCTTACTTAGTTTAACTCCCTCTTCGTGAGGAAGTTTCCCCGTTCTTACCAGATGTGCATTTAATCTTCCTTCTGCGCATAACATTCTGATTACAAGCTGCATTGTGGACATTTCAAGAGAGAATATGCCAACAGGCACTTTATGATCAATAGCTGCATTACGGGCAAGTGAAAGAGCGAACGCCGTTTTACCCATTGATGGCCTGGCTGCAATAATTATAAGATCAGATTTCTGGAAACCGCCAAGCATTTCATCAAGCTCATAAAACCCGGTAGGAACAGCAAATTTTTGTTTTGTATTGGAATGTATTGCTTCAATATATTCCAGGGCATCTCGTACTGCCCTGTCCATTCCCTGGAAAGATTTTTTTAAGTGAGATTCGGTTATTTCGAATATCTGTCTCTCAGCATTATCAAGGATATCAAAGGCATCTTCAGTTCCTTCATAAGCGGCTTTTGCTATCTGATGCGAGCTTGTAATAAGCCCCCGCAGAATCTCTTTTTCTAAAATAATTTTTGCATGGTATTCAATATTTGCAGCGGAAGAAATATTCTGTGAAAGTTTGCTTAAATAAACCGCTCCCCCAATCTCTTCAATTTTTTCCCTTTTTTTAAGCTCTTCATATAGTGTAACTGTATCTATAGGTTCCCCTGACTCAAATAAAGAGATCATTGCTTCATAAATTATTTTATGTTCTTTCAGGTAGAAGCTCTCAGGAGAAAGAAGTTCAATTGCCTTTGGAACGGACTCCTTTTCAATCATCATTGCACCAAGTACAGCAGCCTCAATTTCCGGCGCTGCAGGCGGTTTCACATCTGCGGGAATCAGGTTTTGGGTTGGATTTTCGTATTTTTTTTGTCTTGCCATTGGAATATTTCTATCAAAAAATCAAAAGTAATATTATAAAGTTTATTGTTAAAATAAAATTGAAACAGGGTTATTAATTTTTTATTTATTTTTCTATTGATTATTAATAATTAAGATTTTCATTATAAATTACTGTTATTCATTCAAACAGTTAATAATTAAGCTATTGCGGTTTTATAATACTTTTTTCAATTCAGATAAAATTCCAATCAATGCATTAATATCAGCTTCATTATTATATAAATGAACTGATATTCTGATTGATTTTCCTCTTACCGATACAGCAATTTTTCTCTTCCTTAAATTCAGTAAAAATTCTTCCGGATTAATTTTTTCCGGCAGGAGTATACCAAACATATGTTTAGCCCTATAATTGTCATCTTCTATCCAAAATCCGTTCTCCCTTAAAAAGTCTATCAGAGGCTTAGTAAGCTTTTGGGCATATTCCTGAATTTCGGCAGGGTTCCATTCTAAAATCTGCCCAAGAGACCGTATCAACATTGGAAGAAGAATAAAATTACCGTATTCCCCTACATTATAACGGCCGGCACCGGGTGTGTACCCATCCACATAATTGCTTAAACTGCTGAAATCCTGCGCATTACTTCTGTTTATCCATGTTTGTTCTATCGGCTTACCGTTATTAAAAAATTCGCTGTAATAAGCCATACCTATTGAATAAGGGCCAAGTAGCCATTTATATGCTGCACAGATTAATGCATCAATCTTAAATTCATTAACATCAATGGGTAACGCTCCTACTGATTGAGTTCCATCAACAATGTACATCGCATTAAACTTCTTACATTTTTCCCCTATTTCTTTCAGCTTAAATAGTGTACCATCAGCCCAGTGTATTGAAGATAAAACCACCACAGCAGTATCTTCATTAATGCTGTTTAAAATATTTTCATTCCATACTTCGCCCCTTTTTTCACGGTTATCAGGGGGAGTAACTATCTTCAGATTTTTTTTATTTTCATTACACCAGCTTCTTATTGAATAAAAATCACTGGGGAATTCATCTGATACTATTAAAGCTGTATTACCGTTATCAAGAGGTAAATTTTTAATTGCCGACATTAGACCATATGAAACAGAAGGGATTAGAGCTGTTTGTTTAGCATCGCAGTTAATTAGTTTACCAAAATTTTCT
>JAWOJF010000274.1:0-6291 GCA_046481785.1 Ignavibacteriaceae bacterium
CCGTCACCAATTACAACAAGTTTTTTATCCGGCATTTTTGAAAATGCCTCAACAATCATATCAATTTTTTTATAAGGTACCATCCGCGATGCGGTTAAATAATAATCCTCTTTGCCGGGGACAGTATCATATTTGTGAACATCAACCGGCGGATAAATAACAGCAGATTCTTTATTATATATTTTTTTAATTCTTTTTGCTATATGATTAGAATTGGCAATAAAATAGTCGGGCCGGTTTGCGGTAGATACATCCCAGAGCCTTATATAGTGCAGGACTTTTTTTGCGAACAAACCGACTATCCCGCGTTCAAGATTTGCCTCCTTAAGATACTGGAAGTACAGATCCCATGCATACCGCATGGGGGTATGGCAGTAGCAAATATGAAGCTGGCGTGATGTTGTAAGTGCTCCTTTGGCAACTGCATGCGAGCTTGAAATAACTACATCATAATCTGTTAAATTAAACTGCTCAATTGCATAAGGAAAAAGAAGAAGATATTTCCGGAAATGTTTTTCGGCTAAAGGGAGCTTCTGCACAAACGAAGTAAAAGCTCTTTTATCCTTAAGGATTACTCTTCTATCTTCATCGGAAAGAAAATCGGCAAGAGTAAAAACGGGTGAGGTGTTCCATATATTTGTAAGCGATTCAAGCACACGTTCAGAACCTGCATAAGAATCGAGCCAGTCATGTACAATTGCAGTTTTCAAAATATTCCGGTTCTTTCTGTAAAGATAATTGGCAATTTAAGAGAGATATTTAATAATTGTATCATACACCTGCGTTGCCTCAATACTTTTCATACAGATATTGTTATCACAGTTTGCAAAGTTTTTTCCGTCATAACAGGGGGAGCAGGCGAGGTCATTTCCTTTATAAATAATATTTATGTTCTCCTTAATCCCGGTTCTTTCAGATGGATTTACAGGTCCAAACAAACCTATAATCCGTATATTTGTTAGTTTTGCCAGATGAAATGCCCCGGTATCATGAGTAACTAAAATATCGCATTTTTGGAAAAGATAAACCAGGTCAGTTAAATTAGTTCTACCTATAAAACTTTTAATATTCATGCCTGAAAAAAAATCTAAAACCCATTTATCTTTCTCGGATCCAATTAAAAATACGCTAATACCTTTTTCAAGTAAAGATTCTGCAAGCAGTTTATAATATTCTATTGGCCACCTGCGCAACTCTCCGCCATTTAATAAATTTTTTGCTCCACCGGGATTTAGTATAACTCTTTTCCCTTCCAGCCGGTGGACCTCATCCTTAAATAAATCATCCGGTATAACAGTAATTGCAGGAAAGCCCGGTTCCTGCATTTCCCAGTCATCATTCTCCAGTATAAGTTTTGCATATTCTGCCGAATGATACCTGCCCGGTATAAAGGTATTCAGCCTGTCAGTACCCGTCATATCTCTCATCTTTTTTTTGAATGTAAAAAGAGTCAAAAGTTTATAGCGGGAATCCCTGTAGGGGACAAGCACCAGGTCGTACTTCTTAAAAGAGATTTTACTCCATGTTCTGATTATTTCAAATAGTTGTAAAAAGTAATTTCCCGTAAGAAGATTTTTTTCATTTACTACAATAATACTACTGATTTGAGGAAAACTTCGTAAAATTGGTTCCACAATTTTGCCGCATACCCATGTTATTTCTGCTCCGGGAAACTTATACTCTGCTGCTTTTATCATGGAAAGTGCCATAACCACATCCCCAATTGCACCAATTTTTACAATTAATATTTTCCCGGTTTTATTCATTCGGTAAATGTTAAAAAGGATGATTAATAATTAAGTTCAATTTGTACAAAATGATAACTAAATTTGGTTTTAAATATAACCATTTTAAATGATTTTGAATCCGAATCTTTTATAAAGAAATTTTTAATGAAACTCTCAATAATAACCCCAACATACAATTCGGAAAGTACTATTGGCAGAAATATTCTTTCAGTTCTGAGCCAGACAGTGAAAGATTTTGAGCATATACTGGTTGATAATAAAAGCAGGGATAATACTCTGCGAACAGCAGAAGAATTATATAAGAAGCATAATATAAGGGACAAATTAAAAGTAATAAGCGAAAAGGATAATGGGATATCTGATGCTTTTAATAAAGGGATAAAAGCTGCGGCAGGTGATATAGTAGCCATACTAAACAGTGATGATATTTATTATAATAACCAGGTATTTGAAAGAGTCCTGTCAGCCTTTCAGAACCCGGAAATATTATTTGTTCATGGTGATATTTATTTTGATGACCCCGTATACGGTTCAAACATAAGGAAACCGCTGCTTTGTCCTGTTACTTCTGCCATGCCGTATAATCACCCCACTATGTTTTTTAGAAAAAATGTTTATGAACAGTTTGGATTGTTTGATACTTCATTTAAATATGCCATGGACCATGAGCTAATCATCCGTTATGAAAAGTTAATCAGGAATTTTGGTGAAAAAGGCAGATATCTTAACGGAGAGTCTGTTGGTATAATGTATGCGGGTGGAGCTTCATGGCAGAATGAATTAAAGGCGGTTAAAGAATCACGCAGAGCCCTCAAGATGCATGGATTCTGGAACTATGATGCCCGCAAAAACTACCTGCTCAGGGTTTCCCGTATCCGTATTAAAGAATACCTCAACAAAATGAATCTTAACGTTCTTGTAAAAATATGGCGGAAGGGGAAATGGGGATAAGCGATAAAATAAATAGTTGATTATTTAGTATATTTAATCAACATAATTCAGTTGTTTCCACTTTGGCAATCCTTATCGAAAAAATAAAAGAGTTATTCCGCTTTAAAGACGCTGACCGCACCTTAAAAGCAAAAAAGAATATTGTACTTCTGTTTATAGTTCACGGATTTAATTTTCTTGCCCTCCTTGTAACTGTTCCCCTAACACTTGATTACCTCGGGCCGGAGGAATATGGAATATGGATGACCATAAGCTCGCTGCTTGTCTGGATTGGGTATCTTGACCTTGGAATTGGTAATGGTTTAAGGATTAAATTAGCCGAATCACTGGCGCATAACGATTATAAAACCGGCAAGATTTATACAAGTACAGCCTATGCAATATTCAGCGGCGGAATGTTTATATTTTTCCTCATCTTCCTGGCAGCTAACCAGTTTATAAACTGGACGCAAATACTCAATACTCCCGGTGAATTACAAAGCGAGTTGAATCTCCTTGTAATATGGGTTATGGCGTTATTTCTTTTACAATTTGTTTTAAGACTTATTACTTATATAATAAGTGCAGACCAGCGTACTGCTGTAACAGGCGCACTCACCCTTACAATAAATATTCTGTCGGTTTTGCTGCTGATATTCTTGAACAATTTATTTGAAAGTTCTTTATTTAAGCTAGGTGTAGGAATAAGCCTGATACCGGTGATAGTTTTTATTATCGCCTCTTACATGTTTTTTAAAGGCATTTTTAAGAAGTTCTCCCACTCATTAAAATCAGTTAACCTGGGGTATTCAAAAGATCTTATTGTTCTCGGCGGCCAGTTTTTTGTAATACAGGCTGCAGGGTTAATTGTTTTTGCCACTGATAATATGATAATAACGCAGTTATTCGGGCCTTCCGAGGTTACAGTATATAATATCGCTTACAGGTATTTCTATTTTATTCCAATGTTATTTGGCATATTTTTAAATCCGTTACTTCCGGCTTATACTGAAGCATATGCTAAAAATGATCTTGAATGGATAAAAAAAGCCACAAATAAATTAATTAAAATATGGATGTTGTTATGCGCAGTTATTATTGTTATGATTCTTGCGGCAGATATAGCCTACAGTATTTGGGTAGGAGATGAAATACAGATTCCATTTGGGTTATCGGTGGCAATGGGAGTTTTTGCTATTGTAAATAACTGGTGCAATATATTCGCATATTTTCAAAATGGAGTAGGTAAAATAAGAGTGCAGTTTTATAATGCTATATTTATTGCAATCATAAATATTCCATTGTCAATATTTTTAGCCGGGACCATGCACTTAGGTCCAACCGGTGTAATTATTTCAACTACATTATGTCTGACTATTGGGGCAATACTTGGGCCAATTCAGTATAAAAAGATTCTCCTCGGAAAAGATTATGGAATTTGGAGAAAATAGATGAAAACAGATTTTTTTAGACAATTAATACTGGATAAAATCCTTTCATTAAAAAGCAATTCAGGATTTGAAAAGCTGCTATTTAAAATTTTGTTACTATTAAATAATAAGTTTGGTAATGAGAATGATTTAGTTAAATATAATCTTGATGGACATGATATTATACTCCTTTCTTCCCATGAACTGCCAATCTTAAGGAAATTCCACCCCCAGTATTCTGAAAATATAGGCCGTATTACCAAGTATTTAAAAGATAAATATGACGGACTTAAAGTTATTGATATCGGGGCAAATGCAGGCGATACCGTTTATATTATCAAGTCGTATTGTGATGTCCCAATTTTATGCATTGAGGGGAATCAAAAATATTTTTTGCTTCTGCAGGAGAATATAAAATACTGGGATGATGTTTTTGCTGAAAAAACCTTTATTGGTAATGCCGATTTTGGGAATGCTGATTATGTTTTTAGCAAAGGTTCCGGGAATATTACCAAAACATCTAAAGTTAACCCGGATATTGTTTTCGAGGAATTAACTACAGTCCTCGAACGAAATAACAATTTTAAGGATTTTAAGTTTATTAAAATAGATACAGATGGATTCGACTGCCGGATAATAAAAAATGAAATTAACCTTATTGATAGTGCTAAACCGGTTGTGTTTTTTGAATATGATCCTTATTTGTTTCACACTGCAGATGATAATGGCTTTTCTGTTTTTGCTTCATTAAAACAAGCAGGTTATAATAAATTGCTTGTTTATGATAACATTGGTGACTATTTACTTACTACAAGTATGAATGATGAAAAAATGCTGGAGGACATTCACCATTTCTTTAGCGGAAGACAAAAAGAAAAATATTGCGATCTTTGTGCTTTTCATGATGATGACACCGATCTTGCTGAAGAAATCCGTAAGAAGGAGCTATCCTTTTTCCGGGAATTCAGAAAATAGTTTTTATTATTTTTAAAAGAATAAAACAAATGCCGCTCCTGTTAATTAAAATAAAAAATATATTTACATATTTTATACATTTTTTGATTTTTCAGAAACTGAAAAACGTATCGGCAGAAACTAAACCAAATACTCTTCTTTTAATCCGTCTCGATGCCATTGGTGATTATATCCTGTTCAGAAATTTTATTGAAGTAATAAATAAAAGTAAAAGATTTAATAATTATAATGTGACTTTATGTGGAAATGTTATCTGGAGTGATATAGCAGAAACTTTTGATCAAAAATATATTAAGGATTTTATCTGGATTGACAGGAACAAATTCTATAGAGACTCTGCATATAAGTACGAAATATTAAAACAAATCAAAACAGCGGGCTTTGAAACGGCGGCTGATTTGTCTTATTCACGGGAAATTTTATATGGTGATACTATAATAAGAGCCAGCGGGGCAAGGGTAAAGATTGGGAGTGATGGATCAAGGGATAAACATGCAGTGTGGAAACGAAATTTATTATCGAATAAATATTATAATGAAATTGTTACTCTTGGAGACGAAGACCTTTTTGAGTTTGACCGGAATAAAGAGTTCCTCGGGAAAATTATGAATGAAAAGATAAAAATTACCAAACCAGAACTTGATGTATCCGGAATTCCGTTAAATAATGCGGCTGTTAAACCATATACTGTTATTTTTTTCGGCGCAAGTTCAAGCCGTAAAATATGGGATATTAAAAATTTTATAAATATTGCTGAATATTTAATAGATAATTATTCATATAACATAATATTAACCGGAAGTAAAAAGGAAAAAAAGAATTCAAACATTTTCTTAAATTACCTGCCGGCGGAAAAGCTTATTGACCTTTGCGGTAAAACAACTTTACCGGAATTGTCTAAAATTATAGCAGAGTCAGAAATTCTTATTTCCAACGAGTCTGTTGCAGTTCATATTTCGGCATCTGTAAATAAAAAGTTTGTTTGTATTACAAATGGGGAAAGATTTGGTAGGTTCCATCCATATCCGAAGGAAATATTTGATAAAGGGTATTACGTTTATCCCGGTGAAATTATGAAAAATGTGGATAAACCTGATTATCTTTCCAGGTACAGGTTTGTTTCTGATCTGGATATTAACTCAATAAAACCTGGTGAAGTTAAAGAAGTAATAAAGCAGGTAATTCAAAACCAGTTTATATAATGAAAA
>JAWOJF010000008.1:0-8215 GCA_046481785.1 Ignavibacteriaceae bacterium
CACGCCTGCTGCGGGTGCTGCAGGAGCGGGTCCTGCAGCGGGTCGGCGGCACCGAGACCATCGCGCTCGACGTGCGGGTGATCTCGGCTTCCAACCGCGACCTCGCCAAGATGGTCGCCGAAGGCGGCCCTGTCTTGTCATGATAATATATTCCTCCGGAGATTGGGTGAAAAGTAGAAAGTGGTGAATAAAGGTGTATTAACCCCAGGCTTCAGGGTCTGTTGCATAACTCAGCCTTAACTTCACAAGGAGAAGATATCAATTGCCACGACTTTTAAGTCGTGGGAGAAAACAATTAGCATGGAGGCTTTAGCCACAATTTGCCTTAATTGTGCGTGTCCCGACCTTTCGGGGGCTAAAGCCAAAAATATTTGGAATCCTAAACCACGACATAAATGTCGTGGCAATAAATAAACAGTCTATTTCAAGGAGAAGACATTTAAATTATTAGTTATGCAACAGACCCTGAAGCCCGGGGTTAATACACCTTTATTCTTCCCTTAGGGATGAAACAGGCTGCTATTGTTTATACAGATATACCAGATATAAAAATCAGTTATGCAAAATCCGATTATCTATACACAATCCTTATCGTTATCGTTTTTTCTTTTGCTGAACTTTTGCATTCTGCTCGGCGGCATCCATCATGCGCTGCATAAATCCGCTTTTCTTTTTAGGATTTTTAACAGGCTCTAATACCATTCCATCATGTTTATGATTAATATAATATTGCTGTGCAATTGAAAAAACGTTAAACATAAAGTAGTACAGGTTTAATCCTGATGGGAAAGACATAAACATAATTGTAAGCATAACCGGCATTATATATATAAGGGCCTGTTGTTTAGGATCTTTAATGCTCATCTTTTGCTGAACAAATGTTGTAATTCCCATAAGGAGTGCAAGCCCGCTTATCTGATCTACACCAAACAGGGGCAGCTTAAACGGCATGCTGAATATTACATCCGGGCGTGACAGATCGTTTATCCAGAAGATAAACGGCTGCTGCCTGAGATCTATTGCTACCTGGAACAATCCCCATAATGCAATAAAGATCGGCATCTGGAGTAAAAGGGGGAAACATCCGCCGGCAGGGTTTACGCCGTAAGTTGAATAAAGCTTCATCATTTCCTTATTCATTTTCTGCGGATCTTCTTTAAATTTTTCTTTAATTTCTGTCATCTTCGGCTGAAGAAGCTGCATCTTCTTCATCGATTGAAAACTTTGTTTTGTAAGAGGGTATAGCACAATCTTTATAATAAGAGAGAATACAATTATTACAAAACCATAATTGGGTATAAAAAGATGAAGGAAATTAAATAACGGCAGAAGAATAAATTCGGCAATTGGCCGCACAATAAATTTTAATCCGAAGAAGCTTCCGAAATCAACAATCGCTTCCAGATTTCTTCCATAGGTTTTTAAAATATCATAATCAACGGGACCAATATAAAGAAGGAAAGAATTTTTTTCATAATTAGTATTTTTAAAAGGTACAGTTAATCTTACGCTGTAGGTTTCTATAATACCCTGGTTTTGGAATGTTTTCCGGGTACCTTCAATATAAGCGCCGTCTATACCCCGGGGATTTTCGGGGACAATAATAGCGGCAAAATATTTATTTCTTATACCAATCCAGTCAATACGGCCATTAAAAGCCTCTTTAACTTTTTCGCCGGCATCATCGGCATCCACAATAACCTGTTCATCGCCGTAAAAAACACTGGCATTTGAGTAATTAGCTTCATCAACTGAATTTTCCTCAACAAACCTGACCCCATTATCCCATACAAGATCATAAGCATTATTGCTTATAAAGCTGTTCATACCGTTTAAAACAATATCACTTTTAATGCTGTATGAGCTGTCATAAATTGTATAAACTTTTTGTATAGATCTTCCCTGGCCGGCATCAAGGGTATAGGTTAAAACAAGCGAATCGTTATCGGGTAAGGTGTATCTTGACCCCTCAAAATCAGAAGAAAAATTAAGTGAGCCGGTATTTATAGCTTTTCCATCGGAAGAAACAAATGCAAGATCGTATGCATTTCCGTTTGTATAATTAATAAGCTGCACTTTTGTATTATAAACTTCGGCAGGATCATCTTCACCGGCAGAATACCAGTTATTAAATTCCTTTAGAAAATATTTATGAAGGTTTGCACCCCTGCTTGAAAACTGCAGTATAGCCAGGTTATTTTCAACAGTAAGGAAACTTTCTTTTTCAGAAGGCAAAGAGAAATATTTACCATACTTAAGCGAGTCCTCGTTTAGCACTGGTTCCTGCGGGGCATCCTGTGTAACGGGGGGCGCTGTTTGTATTGTATCGACGCTTGTTGGGGTTTCCGGCATAGACGGCTGTTTTACGGGTTCGGGGCTGTTAAGATAAAGCCACAGAACAAGTATTCCGCCGATAAGGACAAAAGCTATTGTTGTATTTCTATCCATTAAATTCCTATTTTATTATTTTATACAGGATCATAACCCCCCTTGTTAAAAGGGTTACATCTTATAATTCTCCAAGCCGCCTTAGCTCCGCCTTTAAAAACTCCATATTTGGTAAAAGCCTGAATAGCATATTCTGAACAGGTTGGATAAAATCGGCAGGATGGCGGAAACAGGGGTGAAATAACCTTCTGATAACCCCTGATAAGGAATACAAATAACTTCCTCATTGAAGAATACTTTTTATTTTAAACATAACATCTATAATTCCGGTCTTCACATCATTAAGTTTTACATCCTTAAAATTTTTTTCATTCATCAAGTTAGGAGAGAAGGCAACCTTAATAGAAATATTTTTTTGTAAACTTAAATCGGTGAGAATCTGTTTATTCAGCCTGTAAACTTCTTTAATAAGCCGCTTAACCCTGTTGCGCCAAACAGCATTACCGGCTTTTTTTGAAACCACGGCGGCAATTTTAACGCCGCGTTCAATTTCTTCAGTAACTAAATAAACGGCTCTAATCTTTTTATCCGGAGAATACACAACTTTTCCGGATGTAAATATTTTTTCAAAATCTTTTCTGCTTTTAATTCTTTCATCAGCAGAAAGGCCAAACTGTTTCCGGGAATTCATCCCGATCCTTTCGTGAAAAGAAATTATTTCTCATCACTTACTGTTAAGCGTTTTCTACCTTTTGCTCTTCTGCTAGCCAGCACTTTTCTGCCGTTTTTGGTACTCATTCTTTCCCTAAAACCATGCTTATTCTTTCTTTTCCGGTTGCTTGGCTGGTAAGTTCTTTTCATTTTACATCTCCTTTTATCAAAAAGACTTTAAAATTAAAGAATCAACCTTATAAATACAAGTTAGTTATGCCTGCCGGGGATAAAATAATTCCATCGGGAAAAATTTTTTAATCTTTTTTTAAGAATTAATTTGCACTGCTGTTTTTTACTTCCTATTTTTTCTGACCGGCGGATGGCTTTGCGGCTGTTCATAAGTTGTGGATAACTTTTGTTCGTGAAAATGTTTCACATCTCTTTCGTTGCACATATTTTCGGGAAATAATCAAATTTTGTGTGGATATTATAAAAAGAGTTCCGCAACTCCTTTTATTCAAACGCATTAGCTGGTGTTACTTAATGTGGATATGGTGTGGATAACTTTTTTAATGAATATTAAAAAATTGTTAATTGGGTTAAATTTTAAGGTTATAAATTAAACTTCTTGTGTGGATAATTGAACATGATTAATGCAGCTACCCTAGAAAATCAAGTGCAAAAAAACTCAAATTTAATATGGAAAGAGTGTCTCAAAACGATAAAAGATAACGTTACACTTATGACATATAACACCTGGTTTGTTCCAATAAAGGCAATTGAATTGGAAAATTCCACGTTGAAAGTTCAATTACCAAGTCAGTTTTTTTGGGAATGGATAGATGAACATTATAATACGCTAATTAATAAAACTATTCACGACATACTGGGGCCAAACGCAAAACTTGCTTATGTAATAGCAGAAGAAGTTGAAGTTGCATCCTCGGAAAAAAAAGAAACTCCCCGCCCTGTTCCGCAAATTGAACCCGTTGAAATAAAAGCAAAACCTGATTTTGAAAGTTATTTAAATCCGCGTTATACTTTTGACAATTTTATAAAGGGAGAAGGAAACCAGCTTGCAAGAGCGGCAGCCGGCGCAATAAGTGACAATCCCGGCGGCACTTCTTTTAATCCCCTGTTTGTTTACGGCGGCGTTGGTCTTGGAAAAACACATCTTATCCAGGCGATTGGCAATAAAATTGTAGCTACTTTCCCTGAAAAAAAAGTTATTTATCTTTCTTCCGATAGTTTTACTGTAGAATTTGTTGAAGCAATTCAATCCAATAGTGTAAATGATTTTTCAAATTTTTACCGCGGGATGGATGTTTTAATAATTGATGATATACAATTTTTAATAGGTAAAGAAAAAACACAGGATCTTTTTTTCCATATTTTTAATACACTTCACCAATCAAGAAAACAAATTATTCTTTCAAGCGACAAACCGCCAAAAGATTTAAAGGGGCTGGATGACAGGCTGATCTCAAGATTTCAGTGGGGTTTAACTGCAGATATACAGCCGCCCGAGCTTGAAACAAGAATTGCTATTCTTAAAAGAAAATCAGAAGATTACGGAATGGCTGTTTCATCTGAAATTCTTGAATATATAGCAAACAATATTACCTCCAACATACGCGAACTTGAAGGATGCCTTATAAAACTTTTAGCTAACGCTTCATTAAATTCAAAAGAAATTAATATTGAGCTTGCCAAAAAAACTGTAAGGGAAATTGCTACCGACAGAAAAGTAACCGTCAGCATTGAGAGTATAACAAAGGCCGTCTGTAATTATTTTAAGATTGATGAAAACAAGCTAAGGGACAAAACACGGAAAAAAGAAATTGTTATGGCAAGGCAAATGGCAATGTATCTTTCAAAAGAGATGACAAAATCCTCGTTAAAAACCATCGGCCTGCATTTCGGCGGCAGGGACCACTCAACGGTAATACATGCATGCACAAGCATTGAAGAAGAAAAAATGGTTGATCAGAAATTAACAGATGTTGTTAATGATTTGAGAAATTTGATTGAGATAAATTCTTAATAATGGGCGGGCATACGCCCTTGTAGGTACACGCCATGGCGTGTACCTACAGGTTTTACCAACAAACCCATTATCTGTTTCCCCCTATTCTTTTCACACCTGAAAATAAAGAGCTGCAGACTTTCATTACTACCCCCATTAATAAAACTGTTTACAGGAGTAGGAGTAGGCGCGCGCCGTGGCGTGTGCCTACAGGTTTTTCTGATGTTAGAAGTTAATCTTTAAGCCAGCCTTTAATCCCGGGGTAATATATAGTTTGTGGTCATATGTTTTTATAAAGCTAATACCCAAAGACCAAAATGGATTTATAAAAGAGTTTTTTATGGATTCATAACCAACATAAACGTCAAAAGAATAATTGGAGTATATTCCATCTTTATCATAACCCGGTTCAAATGAAATACTGTTTATATTGAGGAATATGGGTTCATAATACCTTGTAATTTTTAAGCCCCAGATGATTGTTCCTAAATATATTTTGTCCCCATAACCATTATAATAAGCGGATACTTTAGCTGAGACACTCCAGGCACTATTTATTTGATATCCCAACTTGAAAGAAATTAATTCGGGGTATCCGACGCCAAGAGAAAAAATAATATTTCCCGGTTTTAGGGTTGTTCCTGTTGATCCGGGGTTGGAGTTGTCCTGAGTTGTTTCGGGTTGTGCAAATAATGAAGATGAAAAAAATAAAAAAATAATTAAGGTATAAATACAAAATTTGGGTTTCACGATACATCTCCCCGAATATGCAATATTAAAACAGAGGCAGGCACACGCCCTGGCGTGTGCCTACACCCGTTAATAAAACTGTTTACAATATAGAGGGGGTAAATTATAAATTCAATGAATAATTTTTTGCCGGTTGTAATTAATTTAGAAATTAATATTTAAGGTGGGCACACGCCGTGGCGTGTACCCACAATTTTGATTGTTTTTTATTCATGTTAATATGTTGTTGAAAACCCGCCCATAACATGTTAACAACTTGTCGGTTCTTAACATCACTGTATAACATCGAAGAAATGGAAAAGTTATTAACATTAACACAGCGTAATTTTGTTTCTTTTTAATTCACGTTGGCATCATTCGGGTTATATTAACATATCCACACTCTTATTATAACTATTATTAATTAATCTTTAAACTTAATATTAATTAATAGTGTGTTAATACCGATAATGTAATATCGGCAGCAATATTTCTGTTGTTGATTATTAAGTTCAATTAGACTAATTTTCTAAATTATATATTGCTTTGCAACAGCATATGGAACACCAATGAAGAATATAATTTTTTCTCTGTTAATATTAACTGCTATTTCCCTGGTAAGCATAAGCTGCTCTTCCGGGCCTATCAATAAAATTACATTTAAAAATTCTGCACAGGGAAATGTATCGGTTAATTTCAGAGGTTCAACTATAAGCGTACCTGCCGGCAGGACGGTTGAAGTAAAGGATGTAACTCCCGGTACATACAATTACAGTACCACATACACCTTACCGGTTGGTGCAACAAACTATAACGCTTCAGGAGCAGTTTCCGGCAGCCTTGTTATGAAAGGCGGAACGAGGATATTAATACATTATTCCAGTACCCTTATAGATGGCACATATACAATATTTGGAACAATTTCCAGCAGTGACAGCAACGATGACGGCGTAACAGAACCATAGAAAAGAGAGCCTGCTGTTAAACAAACGCAATAAACAGATAATACTCAAAATTCTGCCAAAACCCCCTAAAATATAGTTGTAATTCCGTAAAATCTGTATAAGTATATCAATATTTTAATTGAGATTAGCGGATAGTTTTCGTAATTTTCACTGTTTAAAAGGAGATTTATTAATGGAATTTAAAGTCAACAGTAAGGTACTTGAAAAACTGCTGTCCAGGATAATACCCGCCGTTCCGGCAAGAACACCAATGCCTATTTTAGAGAATTTTCTCTTTGATATTAAAGACGGGCAAATGACCGTTTCCGCAACCGATCTGGAAATTGCTTTAAGATCTTCCATAAATTTATCTGCAGATGAAAACATAAAAATGGTAATACCGGCAAAGCTGCTTTTTGATATTATCAGGTCATTAAAGGATACCCAGATTCAGTTTGAAGCAGAGTCAAATTCCAAATTAATTTTAACTACCGAAAACGGTGTTTATAACATAGGTTATTCATCGCCCGAAGATTTTCCGGATATTCCCGCAGTTTCAAAAGAAAAAGAAATAACATTAAACGGTAACGATTTAAAAAGGGCAATAGATCAAACATCTTTTGCTATGAGTAAAGAAGATATGCGTCCGGCAATGACCGGCACGTTGCTGGAATTTTCTGATGATGGATTAAAATTTGTAACAACAGACGGGCACAGGCTGGTTAAGTTTATAAACAAAAACATAAGCAAAGAAAATTTTGATCAGTACATAATACCTGAAAGAGCAATATCTGTTCTTTCAAAATTAGTATCTGATAGCGACGTTAAAATATTTCTTAGTAAGACAAACATTTCATTCCAGATGGGTGATCTTGAATTTATAACAAGACTTATAGGCGAAAAATATCCCGCTTATAACAGTGTAATCCCGATGGAAAACGAAAACCTGATGAAGATAAAAACAGGCGAACTGCTTTCATCAATAAAAAGGATGATGTTGTTTTCAAGCGCCAACTCAAAACAGGTAAAGTTTTCAATAGGAAAAAACAGGCTTGAAGTATCGGCCGAAGATATTGATCATGGTTCCAACGCAAAAGAAACAGTTGAATGCGAATACAGCGGTGAACCGATGGATTACAGCGGCGGCCTGGG
This sequence comes from Ignavibacteriaceae bacterium, assembly GCA_046481785.1. Taxonomy (GTDB): domain Bacteria; phylum Bacteroidota; class Ignavibacteria; order Ignavibacteriales; family Ignavibacteriaceae; genus JAWOJF01. The sequence continues at coordinate 7,894 of JAWOJF010000008.1, forward strand.
CGTGCTCTCGGGCGACACGATCCGTGCCGCCGCGGACATGGGGGCGCCGATGGTCGCCGTGTCCCTCCTGCACCGGAAGGGCTACTTCCGCCAGCGACTCGATGCGGCCGGCGTGCAGTCGGAAGAAGCGGTCGAGTGGTCTCCGGAAGATCGCCTCGAGGCGCTCGAGCCCCGGGCCCTGGTTTGCGTGGAAGGCCGGGACGTCGAGCTCCGGGCATGGCGCTACCGGGTCGTCGGCAACTCCGGTCGCGAGGTGCCCGTCTATCTTCTCGATTCGGACCTCCCGGCGGAGGCCCCGGAGGATCGGCGCCTCACGGAGCAT
>JAWOJF010000115.1:0-4703 GCA_046481785.1 Ignavibacteriaceae bacterium
GATTCCAAATATTTTTGGCTTTAGCCCCCGAAGGGTCGGGACACGCACAATTAAGGCAAATTGTGGCTAAAGCCTCCATGCTAATTGTTTTCTCCCACGACTTAAAAGTCGTGGCAATTGATATCTTCTCCTTGTGAAGTTAAGGCTGAGTTGTGCAACACTCCCTTAAGGGTCTGTTGCATAACCCGGAATTGTCATTCCGAAGTCCACCCCGGCGGATTCGACTGAGGAATCTCAATGCAAATGCAGCGGTGAGATCCCGACGAGTCGGGATGACAGAAGTTGTAGTTCTGCAGCAGACTCTTAAGATTCAGGTATAAATCTTAACAATAACTTAACATAGAGAAATTGATCTGGATTATCGATTTATATAGCTTCACCCCTTTCAAAAGAATTCTATGGAAACAATCGGAACTCTGCTGGCAGGGCTGGGGCTTTTTTTTATTGGTATTAAAACTGTTTCAAGCCAGTTAAAAAAAATTGCAAGCCGGCGCTTTAGACTTTTAATTGCAGCCTGGACAAAAAGCAAATTCCTTTCTGCTGTCTGGGGATTTTCATCCGGTGCTGTTACTCAAAGTACTTCCGGGGCTACATTTATTTTGGTTAGTCTTATCTCCAGCGGGCTTCTATCTGTACGTTCGGCTTTCCCCATAATTATCTGGGCAAATATTGGCACATCAACCCTTGTTTTATTAACTGTACTTGATATAAAACTCCTTGTGTTTTATCTGATTGGCATTGCCGGCTTAATGTTTGCTTTTAATAAACCAGTAAGGCTATCAAATACATCCGGTGTATTATATGGAATAGGTATTCTCTTCTTTGGATTGGTGCTGTTAAAACAGAGTGCTGAACCTCTTGCCGCTTCCGAATGGTTCCGCCAGGTTCTTATTTCTACACAGGATTCACTTATCCTTGCTTTTTTTATTGGTGCTGTTTTAAGAGTTGTTGCTCAATCATCATCGGCGGTGTCTGTCCTGGCAATAGCAATGACTCTTGGTGGTTTATTTACTGTTGACCAGACCATAATGATAATTTACGGCACTAATGTTGGCGCAAGCCTTACAACGTATTTTTTATCTTTTAATTTAAAAGGAACAACAAAACAGGTTGCAATATTCCAGGTTCTTCTTAATTTACTTGGTGCACTTATTTTTATACCACTTTTGTATATTGAAAACTCAGGCGTTCCGATGGTTAAGGCACTGGTATTCAGCCTTACTTCTGATATAAGCAAACAGATGGCTTATGTATATATTTTGAATAAGGTTGTCTCCGGCGCTCTTGCAGCTTCTTTTTTATCACCTGTTTATAAATTCCTGCAAAAATTTTGGGCACCAACAAAGGAAGAGGAATTTACCCGCCTGCATTATATTCATGATTATGCTCTTCAGGATCCCTCTTCGGCACTTGAGCTTGTTGAAAAAGAGCAGGAAAGACTAATAAAGTATTTCCCGCACTACATCGATTCAATCAGAAATTCTTCCGCTTATGATTCCGGACTCCTTCATAATTCATACAATACGGTTTCGCAGGAGCTTCAGAATTTTTTAACCGAACTTGTTAATAGCGGGTTATCACAAGAAACATCAGAACGGCTAATTAACCTTCAGAACAGGCAGAGTTATATTGTATCTCTTGAAAATAACCTGTATGAATTTTCAAAATTGGTTCTGTTAAAAAATTACTCGGATAAACTTGAACCGCTTCTTAATAATTTTATTGAGGGATTAGATGCATTACTGTTAACTGCTGCGGAAGCTGTTGAATCACGGGAACATACAGACATCGAAATTCTCTTCCATGTTACCGCCGATAAAGGTGACCTGATGGAAAGAATAAGAAAAACTTACCTTGATAGGGAACTCTCCCTTGAATATGAAGACAAGGCTATTCTTCTGTTTCTTACTAATATTTTTGAAAGAATAGTATGGATGCTTAACCAGGTTTCCCGGTTATTGAATAAAAACCTTGAAACTGCTAAAAGAGGAAATCCTTCAAAAAGTATTATTATTAGTGAATAAAAATTTTACTGGCTCTTTTAACAGCCCCGATAGAACCCGATTTGCCCCCTTTCCAAACTCATCATTTTGTTTTATCTTTAAAAACCCATGAAACTATTATTTTCTTATCTAAGGCAGTACTGGAAGCTTGTTATACTTGCATTAATTCTTGCAACTATTAACCAGGTTTTTTCTTTATTAGATCCGCAGATTTTCAGAATCGTTATAGATAAATATGCCACAAAATTCGAACAGTATACAACAGAAGAATTTTTTGACGGCGTATTGCTTCTTTTACTTGCGGCGGTAGGTGTTGCTTTTATTTCACGCATCGCAAAAAACTTTCAGGACTATTATGTAAATGTTATAACACAGCGTCTTGGTGCTCAAATTTATACCGATGGTATAAAACATTCTCTCGAACTACCATACTCATTATTTGAAGACCAGCAGAGCGGACAAACTCTGGGTATACTGCAAAAAGTAAGAACCGATGTTGAACGTTTAATAAGCATGTTTGTTAATACTTTATTTACTACTCTGGTGGGTGTTATCTTTGTAACCGTCTATGCAGTAAGTGTTCACTGGCTTATTGCACCAATTTATTTCAGTGCCGTTCCTATTATAGGAATTATAAGCTCGGTACTAAGTAAAAAAATAAAAAAAATACAAAAGCAGATTGTTACTGAAACAACTACACTTGCAGGAACCACCACAGAATCTCTGCGTAATATTGAACTTGTTAAAAGTTTAGGCCTGGGCAGCCAGGAAATAAACCGCCTTAATTCAACTACAAACCAGATATTAAAACTTGAACTTAAAAAAGTAAAATATCTTAGAGGGTTAAGCTTTATACAGGGGACGGCAGTAAATTTTATACGGACAAGTATTCTCTTTCTTATGCTTTATCTTATTTTTTCGCGGGCAATTACTGTTGGAGAATTTTTCTCACTTTTCATTTATTCATTCTTTATTTTTGGCCCGCTCCAAAGCCTGGGTGACATAATAAACATTTACCGCGAAGCAGAGGTTTCCTTAAATAATTTTGAAGATATCCTGAAACTGCCAAAAGAACCCAAACCGGTGAAACCGGAAAAGATCGGCTTTATTAAAACTCTTGAGTTTGATAATGTAAGCTTCAAACATCAGTCGGCATTAACTAATGCATTGGATGGAATTTCATTCAGATCAGATATTGGGGAAACAGTTGCTTTTGTTGGCCCATCAGGATCAGGTAAAACAACGCTTGTAAAACTTCTGGTTGGTTTGTATACGCCTCAGCAGGGAAAAATTTTGTATAATGGTATTAAGGGAGGTGATATTGATTTTGATCAACTGCGTGAAAAAATAGGTTTTGTTGCGCAGGATGCACAGCTTTTTTCGGGAACGATTAAGGAGAACCTGCTGTTTGTTAATCCTGCGGCAACCGATGAAGAGATAAAAGATGTGCTTCATAAAGCAGCGGCAGATAACCTTCTGGCACGCGCCGATAAAGGAATAGATACATTAATTGGCGAAGGGGGCGTTAAGGTTTCGGGCGGAGAGAAGCAACGGTTATCTATTGCACGTGCACTCTTAAGGCGGCCGAATATTTTAATTTTTGATGAAGCAACTTCTGCTCTTGATTCCCTTACTGAGGAAGAGATAAATAAAACTGTACGTGAAATTTCCTCGCGCAAAGATTTAATAACCATTCTTATAGCTCACCGGCTTTCAACAGTTCTTCATGCAGATAAAATTTATGTGCTTGAAAAAGGGCATATAATAGAATCCGGCAAACATAAAGAACTGCTTGACCTTAAAGGTTTGTATTATGCTATGTGGCGCCAGCAGATTGGGGAAAGAAAACTTAATGGCGAATCTCCTCTACCCGGAATACTCTCCCGCGATGCTGTCCCTGTAAAATAACCGGTTACCGCCGGCAATATAATAATTACTTCTTCTGTAACTCCTTAAGTTTTTCTTTAGCACCGGGATTATCAGGATTTATTTCAAGTGATTTCTTATAGTTTTCAATTGCCAGTTCGGTTTGGCCGGTAAAATAATAAGCTTCTCCCAGACTGTCATACACATTTGCTGACTGAGGAAAAGTTTCGGCATTCAGTTTTAAAACAATTACTGCATCTTCGGGCCTTCTGCTTTGCAGCAGTTGGTAGCCAAGCATATTTAGCTGGCTTTCCTTAAAATTGTAGTTATCAGGTTCATTCTTTTTCAGGTAATGATATTTGGCAACTGCAGAATCAATTCCTTTAAATACTATCTCTTCTAGCATAACATCACCGATAGATATTTTAGGGTCGCTTACACTAAGCAGCTCAACATCAAAAATTAAAGCTGCATTAGGCGGAATTGCATCTCCGGCGCCTTTTTCTCCATATGCAAGTCCTGAGGGAATAATAAGTTTATATTGGTCTCCCACATTCATAAGGGCAATACCTTCGTCCCAGCCTTTAATTACTTGTCCGGCACCAAGAACAAATTCAAGAGGCATATTCCGTTCGCGCGAGGAATCAAACACCTTTCCATCCATTAGTCTGCCTGTATAGTGGACTTCCACAGCCTTATTTGGTTCCGCTTTAATTCCGTTTCCTTCTTTCAGGATGATATATTTTAAACCGCTTCCAGTTACTAAGGTATCACTTTGTGCCTTTAAGGAAACTACACTAAGAATTACAATCAGTAAGAAAAAGATATTCTTCA
>JAWOJF010000160.1:0-9492 GCA_046481785.1 Ignavibacteriaceae bacterium
GAATGGCAGAGTGAACTAACATCAGCAAGTGAAGAAAAACTTTTGAAAACGCTGCATGGTACTTCTGATTCATGGGCATCAACTATCTCCCAGATAATTCTTCATAATGCTTACCACCTCGGACAAATAGTATGCCTGAGGAAAGAGCATGGTAATTGGGATAGCAGGCTGGGCGTGTAATGTTTCGGAAAACGTAGAGACGCCCCGGCGGGACGTCTCTAGAAAAAAACCTGTTATTACAAAAAATCTTTTTATGCATCAGCACTATGGATCTTACACCATTTGCCAAGGCAACCCTCCAATTCTTAGCACCCTATTATAAAATTTAGTAAACTATTGATTTTATTGTTTTTAAATGTGATATTAATATTAGTATGATAAGGAAGTTATAGTCAACCAACTCACCATCCTATCATATTAACACTACCCTTTATTTATTCCATTTCACTGAGTCCCTAAAATATATTTTATTATTATTTAAAGGAGCACCATGAAAACTTTATTTTTCAAATATTTTATATTTGTATCAGCATCTTATGGAATGTTAGGATGTTGTTCAAATGAAATTATTAAATGTGGGAATGGAGATTCTGTTGCTATTCCAAATTCTGAAGTCTGTGCTAAAACTTATTATGAAGACGCTGTCAGTTCTTTGGATTTGAGTACAAAGGCAACAATTGATGTTGTTGAACAAGTGAAAGTTGAAGGCAGTACTGAACTTCGAAGAGATATTATCCTTTTGGCAGATAAGTTAGACCAAGAATCAATAAGATTTAAAGAATCAGTAAAAGCTTCATATCTTGCATTGAGAGCTAACCCATGCGGAAATGCTGATAGACATTATAAACTATTACAGGCCCTTAATGATAAGAGCTATGATTTACTTAGGTTGAAGGTCAAGTTAGAAAATGATTCAAGCGTAGCCCAGAATGAAGAAGTAGTTAGGGGATTTTTATATGAAAGAGGCAGAGAAGATGGGCGAAACATGGGAATTCTGAATAGAACCATTGAATCTTATTATGAAAGAAATAATAAGTTCCCATATTCTTTTGATGACCTTAACATAAATGATATAATTAATAATTTAGCCGAAAGCCGATTGGAATATAATGTAGTTAATGATAATGAGGTAACAATAAGATTTGCTGGTGAAGATTATGCTTTAAACACTTCAGATGATAAAATATACCGCGGCTCCAATGGTTCCATAGTGGCTGTTGAAAATTAAAAAAATGAGAATTTATCAAGAAATTATCACCTCTCCGTATCAAGGAGAGGCGATAATGGGGTAGGGTTGTGTTTACACAAAAAGACTTACATCGCCCGCACCTTCTCTTATTACTTCGGGTTCTTCTTCACTCAGGTCTATTACACTTGATGGCTCACCATTTAGCGGGCCGCAGGCAAGCATTAAATCAACCTGTGACGAAAATATATTTTTTATTTCAAAAGGATCGGTTAAAATATCTCCTTTCCTGTTTGTAGTACTTGTACTTATTATAGGGTTACCCAGTTCTTTAACAAGACTTAATGTTATTGAATGATTTGGGACGCGAATTCCAACGGTTTTCCTGTTGCTCCATAATTTTTTAGGGACAAGCTTTGCCGCAGGTAAAATAAATGTATAGGGTCCCGGCAGCAAATGTTTCATTGTCCTGTAGGCATAATCAGTAACTTTTGCATACCTGGCAATATCTTTTAAATCTGAGCAGACAAAACTAAATAGTTTTGAATTTGTGTCATTTTTAATAGAAAATATTCTTTCAATAGCCTCTTTATTAAAAATATCGCAGCCGATCCCGTAAACAGTATCAGTTGGATAAATAATAACTCCCCCTTCTTTTAATATATTTACCGCTTTATTTATAAAACGCAGTTGTGGGTTTTGAGGATGAAGTTCATAATATTCCATATACTACTCCTTTCAAAGTAAAGTATATAATTCTTTTAAGAAATTATCTTGAGGTTTGAAATGAAATGTTTGTACATATTCCGGATTTGATATTGATCCGTAAGATAGAAATGATTTGACAAATGTCAACTGCCCTAACCCCTGCTATGACGAATTCCGGGGGTTGAAAAAACTTTAATTTTCCCTTTATTTTTTTCCAAAGATTTTCTTATATTTAAGGCTCAAAATTATTTGGAAAGCAGCAAGGAGTATTAAATGTCCAGGAAATGCCAGGTAACCGGGGTAGGCCCCATGGTAGGAAATAGCGTATCCCATGCCCATAACAGAACAAAAAGAAGGTTTTTGCCAAATCTTCAGAAAAAAAGGATCTGGGTACAGGAATTAAACAGGTTTGTTTCCTTAAAACTTACTGCACAGGCAATAAAAAATATATCAAAAAATGGTACATCGGAAGTTGCAAAGCTGATAAAAGAGAAGAAAATCAGCGTGCATTAGTAAAAAAAAGAGTTTTAAAACAAAAAAGGAAAGCATTTGCTTTCCTTTTTTTGTTTAATTCCAGCCTTCGAACTACTCTCTAACTACCCAAACTTTAATTTTAGCATTTACATTTGTGTGCAGCTTAATATTTATTCCGTATATACCTAAAGATTTGATTTGTTCTTCAATATCAATTTTTCGTTTATCGATATCGTAACCTTTTTCTTTTAAAGCGTCAGCAATCATCTGAGTAGTAACCGAACCAAAAATTTTATCTTCTTCACCAACCTGTACGGGAATGGTTACAGATACTTTTTCAAGTTCAGTTGCCTGATTTTCAGCGGCGTGAAGTTCCTGTTGTACCTTCTTGGCGGTATTCTTCTTTTCCTCATCAAGGGCACGAATATTACCTGCCAATGCCAGGTATGCAATTTTACGGGGAATTAAAAAATTCCTCGCATAGCCTGCTTTAACCTCAACAACTTCCCCAATCTGGCCTAAGGTTTCATAATTTTGTCTTAATATTACTTTCATTTTTACTCCTTTACCGGGGCTAAATTGGCTATTTAACAGTGTCCGAAACATATGGTAATAAAGCCATATGCCTTGCACGTTTTATAGCGATGGATAATTCTCTCTGATATTTAGAACAGGTACCTGTTATTCTTTTAGGAATAATCTTTCCTTGTTCGGTAGTATATCTTTGAAGTAATTTTACATCTTTATAATCAATATACTTAACATTATTTTCAGTAAACCTGCAAACTTTTTTAGTTTTAGTTACTTCTTTTCTCATTTTTCACCTTAAATTACTTAATTAAATCAGATTCTTCATTAGACAAAAACTTATCAAATGAATCTTCTGTATAATCGATGCTTTCATCTGTAAAAACATCTAAATCTTCAGCTTCGCCGTTCATTCCATTTTCAACAGGCTTGCCTCTTTTATTTAGGAACTGAATTCTGCGTGCTTTAATCTCGACGATGCTCCTGTTATGTCCCTCTTCAGACTTCCAGCTGCGGCTTTGTAATTCGCCGTCAACTAAAACTGCGGAACCCTTTTTCAACCTGTCACGGCAGCTTTCTGCCAGCTTATTCCATGCAACAATGCCTACATAACAAACATCCTCCTGCCATTGGTTAGAGCTGTCCTTATATTTTCTATTGGAAGCAATAGAAAAATTAACAACAGGAGTGCTATTGGTTGTTTGCCGGAAGATAGGATCTTTGGTTAAATTACCGGCTACAATAACGTAGTTTATTTCGGGCATTTTCAAATCGGCCATGGTATTATTCCTCCATACTTGATCTAATATAGTTAGTTTTAATTACTCAGTTTCTTTCGATTCAGTTTTTACCTCTTTGGTTTCAGCAGGTGCTTCTGCCTTTTCGGCTGTTGCCCTTAATGTATCAAGCAGAGAACTGCCTTTATTTTTTTCGAGATATTCCAATGCATCATTATCTAGCTGAATTGTAAGGAACCTTAAGATATGCTCGTCAAGAGAGTATGCTCTTTCCAATTTAGCAACGATGCTGGATGGTGCGTTGAATCTAAAGATGGCGTAGTAACCAATTTTACTTTTCTTAACCATGTAGGCCAGTCTTTTTCTACCCCAGTTTTCGATTTCGCGTATTTCGCCGCCATTGTTTAGGATGGTTTCTTTTATGCGGGAAATTACCGTTTCTATTTGTTCGTCATCTAAAGCAGCATTTATAATAACTGCACTCTCGTACACGTTGGTCTTCATTTTTTCACCTCCCTTCGGACTTTTAGGCCCTCATTCTGAGATGAGAGCAGGGATTTCATAATATATGTTTAACAGAAAGCAAAATTATCTAATTATAAATGTAAATACAAGTAAAAGTGGTTCATTTACTGCAAATTTTTGGGCATAAAAGGCTTGAAAACTGCGTTTATACATTTAATCGGCCTGTTATTTCGGCTATTTCTCCATCTTTTATTCGCAGTTTTGAGGCATAAGGTGGAAATTCTTCGGCTATTTTATAGGGTAAAGATTAGTTCGCTTTTGGAATCAAAAGTCCGCTTTTGGATTTGACAATGAGATTTAGAAGGTATAGGTTTCAACAAAAATATACTAATTAAACAAAAGGGTGAAAAATGAATTTAAGTAGTATTACATCAGCAGTATTTTTCTTGTTTATGTTTTTTCCGATCAGTTTAGTAAGGATGAATTAATAAAAGTAATTAAAACAATTAAATCATGGTAAAGGGGAGTGTATGTTTAATATTAGATCTTGTTAATGAAGGAAAACCTGCAGGTGTGTTTGGTATTATTAGCTGACAGATACAGCTTAAAATATAAACTATAAGAGATGACATCTTTTAAGGAGATGTCATCTCTTTGAATTACTTTATCTGATTAATGGCGCAATTACAAGTGCAACTACGGACATTAACTTAAGCAGAATGTTCAGGGATGGGCCTGAGGTATCTTTAAACGGATCACCTACTGTATCCCCCACAACGGCTGCTTTATGAGCATCTGAGCCCTTGTAATACATTTTACCGTCTACTTCTATACCTTCTTCAAACATTTTTTTAGCGTTATCCCACGCACCGCCAGCATTTGCCTGGAAAATTGCCATTAAAACACCGGTTACTGTTACACCGGCAATAAGGCCGCCAAGCATCTCTTTTCCGCCTAAAAATCCAGTTACAACCGGAACAACAACGGCAAGTAAGCCGGGCACTACCATTTTCTTAATAGCAGATTTTGTCGAAATTTCAACGCATTTGCCATATTCTGCCACACCGTCAGCTTCTTCAAAAATCCTTTTGTCGTCATCGGACCAGTTTTCACGCTCTACACCATCATTTTTCCGCATTACTTCAAGAGCTGCTTTTAACTTTGGTATGGTTGTAAATTGTCTGCGAACTTCCTGTATCATTGCCATTGCAGCCTGACCAACAGCCCGCATTGCCATAGCTGAAAAAAGGAATGGAATCATTGCGCCGATAAATAATCCAGCCATTACAGTTGCCTGGGAAATATCTATGGCTTTAACATTAGCGGCAGTCATAAAAGCGCCAAATAATGCTAATGCTGTTAATGCGGCTGATCCTATAGCAAAACCTTTTCCTATAGCCGCAGTTGTGTTTCCTACTGCATCAAGTTTATCGGTTCTGCCTCTAACTTCTTTAGGCAGTTCTGACATTTCTGCAATACCTCCGGCATTATCAGAAATTGGGCCGTATGCATCTACAGCTAACTGGATACCCAGATTTGAAAGCATACCGACTGCTGAAATAGCTATACCATATAATCCGCCGAACTCGAATGCAACTATTATGGAAGTAGCAATAATTAAAATGGGAATAGCTGTTGAAATCATTCCAACACTTAAGCCCGCTATAATATTAGTAGCCGCCCCGGTTACTGATTGTTTAGCAATATTTAAAACCGGACCTTTGCCTGTTCCGGTAAAATACTCGGTAACAAGGCCAATCAATACTCCTGCAACCAGACCAATAGTGGTTGCAATAAAAATACCGGTAGAGGTAAAAGTACTAACCAGAGGCATACCTGCATCATCGGTAAACAGATTATCGGTATACGTCCAGCTTTCAGGAAGCATTCCTTTAATAATAAACCAAAGAGCAATTATCATTAAAAGAGAAGACCCGAATTCGCCCATATTTAAAGCTTTTTGGGGGCTGCCGCCTTCCTTTGTTCTAACAAAGAAAGTACCGAGCAGGCTCATAACAATACCAACACCTGCAATTAAAAGCGGGAGTATAACCGCATTCAAATGGCCAATGGCTGTAAACTCCGGAAGGACTGAAAATACTGCACCAAGAACCATTGTACCAACAATTGCACCAATATAAGATTCAAATAAATCAGCACCCATTCCTGCAACGTCACCAACATTATCTCCAACGTTATCAGCAATAGTAGCAGGATTAAGAGGATGATCTTCAGGAATTCCTGCTTCAACTTTACCAACAAGATCAGCTCCAACATCAGCAGCTTTTGTATAAATACCGCCGCCCACACGAGCAAAAAGAGCTATTGAGGAAGCACCAAAAGAAAAGCCTGTTACTACAGTAATAACCCTGTTTATATCGGCTATTGTGGAAACACCAAAAAGATCGGCATAAATCATAAACAAACTGCCCAATCCTAAAACACCAAGGCCAACAACACCCATTCCCATAACTGAGCCGCCGGAAAAAGCGACCATTAAAGCCTTATTAAGGCTGGTTCGGGCTGCGTTGGTTGTTCTTACGTTAGCTTTTGTAGCGGCTTTCATTCCGATAAAGCCAGCCAGTGCAGAACAGAAAGCACCAAATAAAAAAGAAACTGCTACAAGCGGAGAGGAATTTTCTGAATCAGCAGAAACTGCAAGCAGAATAGCAGCACATACCACAAATATGGCAAGCACCTTATATTCAGCTTTTAAAAATGCCATTGCTCCTTCGGCAATATGACCGGCAATCTTCTTCATTTTATCGGTTCCTGCATCCTGCCTGGAAATCCATGCCGATTTCCAGAAGGTATATAAAAGTGCAAGAACTCCGAATAACGGGATAAGTTGAAACGTTGTATCCATATATCTACTAGTCTCCCTTTTCTTTATTATCTAAATTTTGTTTAGTATCTGATCTGGATTTTCTGCTGTTAGTGTCCAGCATTTTTTGTAATCCGTTTTTAATAAAATCTTCAACTAGTTCGGAACAGTCTTTAAAAGTTTTTTCAAGCAGTTCAAACTCGCTCTTATTAAAGTCTGTTAAAACGTATTCAGCCATCCGGCCCTTTTCAAAATCAGAGCCTATACCGATTCTTAAGCGGGGGAAATTGTTGGAGTTGAGGTGATATATAATTGAACGAAGGCCGTTATGTCCGCCGTCTCCGCCTGATGCCCTTACTCTGAAAGCACCTGTATCCAGGTTAATATCATCGTAAACCACAAGGAAATCCTCCAACTCGGCCGGGTATTGTTCTAAAACCTGCATAGCAGCTATACCCGAATTATTAACGTAAGTAGAGGGCTTTACAAAAAGAAAACGGGAACCAGAAAAGGTTCCCGCTGCAGTATAAAAATCAAATTTAGAAGCGGTAAATGAAACATTAAGTGCTTCTGCAATATAATCTAAAAGCATAAATCCAACGTTATGTCTGTTATATTGATAACGGCTCCCAGGATTTCCTACTCCTAATATAACACGCACTTCTATTCTTCTTCTTCGGCTTTACCTTTACCGATAACTTCGGGTTCAGCGACAGCTTCAGTTTCACCGGCAACAGGTTCTTTTTCTGTTTTAGGATGTGTTATGGCTACAATCACTGTTTCAGGAGAATTAAGAATTGTAATATTCTCAAAGCTCAAGTCACCTGCATGAATAGAATCGCCTAATTTTAGATTAGTAATGTCTATATCAAGATGCTGAGGGATATCGCCGGGTAAACATTCTACCAGAACTTTATGTAAAGTCTGCTGTAATATTCCGCCTTCTTTAATACCCACAGGGCTTCCGTGAAACTGTACAGGTACTTCAAGCTGAAATTTCTCATCCTTGGTTAAACCAAGCAGGTCAAAATGAACAACTTTATCAGTTACCGGATCAAACTGAACATCTTTTATTACACAATCCAATTCATCACCATCAACCTGAAGGCCTATAAGATGTGTTTCAGCAGTAAAAACCAGGGGTTTTATCGATTTTTCAGTTACATCAATTGCAATCGGTTCATTATGCTTTGAATAAAAGACACCCGGTACTCTTCCGGCTTTCCTTAATTCGCTTCTTGAAGATTTGCTGAAATTTTTTCTGACATTTGCATTTAAAATTATTTTTTCCATTTTATCTCCGGACTGATTTATCCTTTGTCTATATCAAATAAAGAACTTATTGATTCGTAATTAAATGTTCTTATAATAGCTTCAGCAAATATTTCTGAAGCACTTATAACAGAGATTTGTTCTATGTTGTCTCCGTTTTTAATTGGTATTGTATCAGAAACATATAACCGGGTCAGTTCCGATTTTTTCAGCCGTTCAATAGCCGGCCCTGAAAGCATCGGATGCGTTACTGCTCCGTAGATATCCCTTGCACCTTTTTTCTTAAGAGCTGCAACAGCGCCCGCAAAAGTGCCTGCGGTATCAATTAAATCATCAACTAAAAGAACGTCTTTTCCCTGAACGCTTCCTATTATGTTAACAACCTCTGCAAGATTCTGCTTTGGCCGTCTTTTATCTATTACTACCAAACCTGCGTTTAAACGTTTGGCATATGAACGTGCCATTTTTATACCGCCTACATCAGGCGAAACGACAACAAGATTATTTTTTATATCATCAAATAATCCGCTGAATATTTTTGATCCGTACAAATGATCAAAAGGAATATCAAAAAATCCCTGTATCTGGGCAGCATGCAAATCCATAGTTACTACCCTGTCTGCACCAGCCACTGTAATAAGATTTGCAACAAGCTTAGCCGTAATAGAAACTCTCGGCTGATCCTTCCTATCCTGCCGGGAATAGCCAAAATATGGTATTACCGCTGTTATTTTTTTAGCTGATGCTCTTCTTGCAGCATCTATCATAATTAAAAGTTCAAGAAGATTATCACCGGGAGGATTGGTAGATTGAATCAGGAAAACTTCAGATCCGCGAATATTTTCCAGATATTTAACCCAAATTTCGCCGTCACTGAATCTTTTAATATCTAAAGAACCTAATGGCACATTCAGTTTCTGAGCGATCTTTTCCGCCAGGGGTCTGTTTGCACTTCCGGAAAAAATCTTAAATTCTCTGTCTGCCATTTTCTTGGGCTATTTTCCGCTATATTAAAAAATAGACAATAAATATAATTAAAAGCCTATGGGAAGTCAATAAAAAGTGTCCCATTCTGATGTTAAATATCATAGTGTCAGAGCTGTCCAAAATAGAATTATTATAATAATACTCCTAAATAGAGGCAGAATCCGGATTTTTTTTATTATCATCAAATTGATCCTCAATCTATCGTCCCTACGGGATTTTAATCTCTGCGGAATGAATAATTACAGGAATACAAGGAACTATATGTAGGTAGTATCACATTGCTGTTTTAAGTCCCGTCAGGGACGTTATGT
>JAWOJF010000209.1:0-13980 GCA_046481785.1 Ignavibacteriaceae bacterium
GAGTAATTATAGAAACTCCGGTAAGTAATCCGCCTGCAAACATCCAGCTTAAAAATATTAATGTAGTACTCTCCTCAATTGATGCAGTGGTTGAAGCAGATATCCTCTGGCGGGGATCACAACATCAGTATGCCCGTCCTGTTGCCATGGAATTAACACCGGAAGAACAGGAAAAGTGGATTACCGGAATGTTAGAAGTACCCTATGTTTTTATTAATAAATATTCTTTTGATACTTCTGAATTATTAAGCGACAAAGTTGAACTAAATATGGAAATGGTTTTGCCAAAATATGCTTCCCGTTCGGGTGATCGTTTATTTTTTAATCCCAATCTTATTGAAAGAAGGACCTCTGCACCTAAAGAAAATTCGCAAAGAAGATCCCCGGTTAGTTTAAGATATCCATATCTGGATGTTGATTCTGTCCATTATACTATACCGGCTGATTACCAGATTGAATCAATACCAACAGAAGTAAACCTGGAAACATCTTTTGCGGAATATACATCAAAAGCAGTTGCAGATGGGGATAGCGTAATAATTCATGTAAGAAAACTTGAAGTAAAAGAATATTCTGTACCGGCAGAAAATTATCCGGAATACAGGAAGTTCTTTTCTGAGGTTGTAAAAGCAGATAAAAACCAGATAGTGTTAATTAGGAAAAACAAAAACTAAGTCCGGTTATTTTATAAATTATTTAACCAGAGCGATTATCTGTCCGGTATTTATTCATTACAAACAAGCTATCCGTTTTTCCCATTGCTAAAGAAAAAAATAAACTATAATTTTGTTAAAAAAATAGGGCTGAAATGTCCGGAAAACAGATTTTTGAGTGGTTCAGATATATTGCAATTGGACTGGTTTTAATAATAATAATTTTACAGTTTACAAAAGTAATCCCGGTAAATTATTTCCGGTATACATTAGGATTTGCCGTTTTACTTATGATTATTTATATGATATTCAGAGTTTATTTTGTAATTCAAGACCGGAAAACAAACAGGAGGTAAGTCTTCGAACCTGCGAAACGTATTAACGGAAAATTAAATGCAAAGGTTTTAATATTAAACCAGAGTTATGAACCGTTAACAATTTGTAACATTAAAAAAGCAGTTATTTTGCTTTATCTCGGCAAAGCCGAAATGGTTCTGAATGATAAAAGAAAAAATCTCAGAACAATAAACCAATCCTATCCCTGGCCTAGTATAATCAGATTAAGCCAATTTATTACTTTGCCGTATAAAAAAGTTGTTTTAACACGTAAAAATATTTTACGCCGCGATTCCTATAAATGCGGCTATTGCGGCAGAAGTGATCTTCCGTTAACAATTGATCATGTACTTCCAAAAGCAAAAGGCGGCGGCGATAGCTGGGAGAACCTTATTTGTGCCTGTACAGTGTGCAATAACCGAAAAGGCGACCGTACACCTGAAGAAGCAAATATGAATATGCTTAATAAACCTTTCAAACCAAGTCATATTATGTTTATTAAACATGTTGTCGGCAAATTAGATGAAAACTGGAAACCATACCTGTATTTATCCTAATCAATAATAATTTAACTTATTTCTTATTGCCTCAAGGGATTTCTTTTTACTTTGATTTGAGAGACATCTGTCTTATATTATAGGACAAATGACGAGGTATTTATGAATAATTTAACAATAGCTTTAGATAAAAAGACAGAAATGTTCGTAAAACATCTTAAGTCCGATGATGTGGTTTTCAGTAAAAAAATAACTTATTCCGATTTTCTGAATAACAAGCTTTTGATTATTCGGGCAATTAACAAGGGAATTCCATTTGATTTATTTAAAGTAATAGTTGAACAGTCTCCCTTTACTTTAAAAGACTGGGCTGATCTGCTGTCTATCTCATTAAAATCGCTTCAAAGGTATGAACAGGGTAAAAAAAGATTTAAACCTCTTCAATCCGAAAAAATAATTGAATTGGCTGAAGTTATTAAACTCGGTCTTGATGTATTTAATGATATGGATAAATTCAAATATTGGCTTGAAACGGAAAACTATTCTTTAGGCAGTATAAAACCAATTAACCTGCTGAAAAATTCATACGGTAAGGAAATGGTTATTGCCGAGCTTACAAGAATTGAACATGGAATATTCGCATAATGGAAGTATTCAGGCTTTCACGTAAAAAATATTCTTCCGCTTTATCAGGTAGGGGAGCATCTATTATGGGGGCAAGATGGAATTCCCCGGGAGTAGAAATTATTTATACAGCTTCAAACAGGTCACTTGCTATGGCTGAACTTGCGGTTCATTTAACCCTTGCTGCCTTGCCTGATGATTTTATGATGCTAACCATTTTTATTCCTGATAATACATCAATAAAAGTAATTCATGAAAAAGTGCTGCCGGCAGGCTGGAATTCATTTCCTCACCAGGCTTCCAC
Source organism: Ignavibacteriaceae bacterium (assembly GCA_046481785.1). GTDB lineage: Bacteria > Bacteroidota > Ignavibacteria > Ignavibacteriales > Ignavibacteriaceae > JAWOJF01. The sequence goes on from JAWOJF010000209.1 coordinate 2,415, forward strand.
ACGTATTTATGGCGATAGTTTTATAAAAGAAAACAAATACTGCCTGTTAAAGGTTCCTTCTGCTGTTACCAGGGGTGACTTTAATATTCTGTTAAACCCATATCATTCAGAGTTTAAAAATATAAAAATATTATCTGCAGAAGCCTTTCCTTTTGATAAAAGAATTTTTGAATAACTTCCGATAATAACTTTTTCATTCAGAGATGCTTTTGGCATAAATTTGAGCTTTTTATCCTTTCTCTTTGACACACATTATTATTATCTTTTCGCATCAAAATTATTGGAATTATGCAGAAAAAGAGAATTTTAAGCGGAATGCGTCCCACAGGGAAGCTTCATATAGGGCATTATGTGGGTGCACTTGAAAATTGGGTAAAACTTCAGGATGAATATCAGAATTATCATTTAATTGCTGATTATCATGTATTAACTACTTCATTGGATACATCGGATATTTATCAGAATTCGATAGAAATGCTGATTGACTGGCTTGCTGCCGGGTTAGACCCTGTAAAGAGCCCTATGTTCAGGCAGTCCCGGATAAAGGAACATACAGAGCTTAACCTGATTTTTTCAATGCTTATAACAGTAAACCGCCTTGAAAGGAATCCTACTTTAAAAGATCAGGTTCGCGATCTGAATATAGAAAATATTATATATGGTCACCTTGGTTACCCGGTTTTGCAGGCAGCCGATATACTGCTGTATAAAGGAAATGCGGTACCTGTTGGAGAAGATCAGGTGCCTCATATAGAAATTTCCCGTGAAATAGCACGCAGATTTAATAACCAGTATGGTGAAGTCTTTCCCGAGCCGGAGCCAAGGTTAACTCAGTTTGCAAGACTTCCGGGCCTGGATGGAAATGCTAAAATGAGTAAATCATTAAACAATACTATTTTACTTTCTGATGATCCCGATACAGTAAAAGCAAAAATGAAGAAGGCTGTTACAGATCCGAATAAAATAAGGAAGGGTGATCCGGGTAATCCGCATATATGTTTGGTGTTTGCATACCATAAGAAATTTAATCCTCTTGAAGTTCCTGAAATTGAGGCAGGATGCACTTCCGGAGCACTTGGATGCTTTGATTGTAAAATGAACTGTGCTTCAAAAATCTCACAATTTTTAGGGCCTATAATAGAAAAAAGAAAATATTATGAACAGCGAATTGATGAAGTAAAAAATATTTTAAGTGATGGTGAATCAAGAGCAGGGAAAACAGCAAAAGATACGATGGATGAAGTTCATGAAAAAATGCACATGGGTTAAAAATGTATAAGATAAAATTAGATCACTTTGAAGGTCCGCTTGACCTTCTCCTGTTTTTTATAAAAAGAGATGAGCTGAATATTTATGATATTCCTATTTCACGTATTACAAAAGAGTTTCTTGAATATGTAAATCTTATTAAAATGCTTGACCTTGAGACAGCAGGGGATTTTATTTTAATGGCTTCTACTCTTATGCATATAAAAGTAAGAATGCTGCTGCCGAGAGAAATAGATGAAAAAGGAGAAGAAATTGATCCACGTGCAGAACTTATACAGGCCCTGCTTGAATATAAAAAATATAAAGAAGTATCAGAGGAATTAACATTCCTGGAATCTGCACAAAGGAAACTGAGCTACAGAGGCAATTACTCGGCAGATGAAAAAGAAGCTCCTCCTGAATATGAAGTGCTTTTAAGAAATGTTACTATTTTTGATCTGGCAAAGGCATTTAAAAAAGCTATTGAAGGAGTTAAACCTCCCCCGGTTCACGTGGTTAAAAAAACTAACGTAACCATTGATGAGATGATTGAAAATATCCTGAATAAGCTTGAAGAAAGCCCTGAACTGCATTTTTTAACACTTGTTTATGATATGCATGAAAAAATAAGAATTGTGATTACATTTGTGGCACTTCTTGAGCTTGTTAAAATGCAGCGTATTGGCATTAAGGAGTCACCTGAGTTTAATGATTTTGTTCTTATAAAAATAGAGAATAATGAAAAACAAGGTGCATAATAGTATTCTGCTCATAAAAAATGTAACGGAAATGTGCGATGGATAATATTTATAACTCAATTATTGAAGCTTTAATTTTTTCATCAGATGATTCTCTTCCTGCTGCTGAAATTATTAAGGCTATAAAAGGGATTGACGGGGAGGATATACAGATTTCTGCCGATGATGTTGAACAGTGCGTGGATGAACTGAATAAAAAATATGAAGAACAGAGTTTTTCAGTTAAAATCATGAAAATATCCGGCGGCTATTTGTTTGCCACAAGACCTGAATATGCAAAGTATGTGGGTTATCTTTCATCAGAAAAAAGTAAAAGAAGATTAAGCCAGGCGGCACTTGAAACACTTGCTATTATAGCCTATAAACAACCTATAACAAAACCTGAACTGGAAACTATCAGAGGCGTGAATTCGGATTATATACTTAACACTCTGCTTGAGAAAAATCTTATTACAATTACAGGAAGAACTGAAACAATTGGGCGGCCTCTTTTATACGGTACCACCAGTGAATTCCTTAAATATTTCGGGCTGGATAAGTTAAGTGATCTGCCCAAACCAAGAGAGATTGAAGAAATTATGCAGGATGAAGATTTTCTTGAACAGAAACAGAAAATTATGATGAATATGATAGAAGAAGTAGTTGAAGGAGAAACTCCGGAAGAGCAGCATAATGATGCAGATTAGGTTAAATAAATATCTTTCTGACAGCGGAGTAACTTCAAGGAGAAAGTCGGAAGAACTGATTAAAGAGGGAAGGGTTACAGTTAATCGTAAAGTTATTACTGAACTTGCCTTTAAAGTTGATCCCGGTTCTGACACGGTTACGCTGGATGGTGAAAAAGTTTTTCCCCGGAGACACGTTTACTTGCTGCTTAATAAACCAAGAGGTGTTGTTACAACTACAGCAGATGAAAAAAACAGGAAAACTGTGGTTGACCTGATAAAATCGAAAGAAAGAATTTATCCTGTTGGCAGGCTGGATTACAATACTACCGGTGTCTTGTTTCTTACTAATGACGGCGATTTCTCCAACCTGTTAACTCATCCTAAAAATAAAGTACCGCGTGTTTATGAAGTAAAGCTAAACCGTATTTTAGAAGAAGAAGATGAGAAAACATTGTTGAAAGGTGTTTATATAAATGGGGTGAAAGGGAAATTTATATCAATATCTTTTCCCAAAAGGCAGAAAATATTTATTGAAGTAGCAAGTGTTGAAGGAAGAAATCACTTTGTTAAAAATATGTTTGGAGCACTTGGATATACAGTTACAGCTTTAAACAGGAAAAGCTATGCAGGTATTCATGCAGATATTCCCCCGGGAGCTTACAGGGCTTTATCTAAATCAGAGATTAATGATATAATTAACACATATGGCAAATAGATTTAAGAACTTTTCAATTATTGCAGTTTCGGCAGTAGTTTTATTTACCGCGGATACCTTCTCCCAGGTATTTGAAAGAGATTCAGTCCCTAAATATTCCTATTCTACTATTCCTGAATTCTGGAACCAGATGGAAGATATTTTTGATGACCCGAATTTTAGCAATGCGCATTGGGGCGTAAGTATTCAGTCTCTTGAAACCGGTGAATACCTTTATAAAAGGAATGAGGATAAATTATTTATTCCTGCATCCACACTAAAATTATTTACAACATCAGCCGGACTAATAGCCCTGGGCGGTGAATACCGCTGGTCTACCCAGTTATATGCTAATGGCAAGATAGATGGTTCAATATTACAGGGTGATCTGGTTATTAGAGGAACCGGGGACCCTACAATATCAGGCCGTTTTTATCAGAATGATATGCTATATGTCTTTAACCGCTGGGCAGACTCTCTTCTTGAATTAGGCATTGATGAGATTGAAGGGAACATTATTGGTGATGATAATGAATTTGATGATATAGGGCTGGGCGCAGGCTGGGAATGGGATTATGGAAGCTACTGGTATTCTGCACCTTCTGGTGCAATTTCGTTTAATGATAACACTGTGGATATTTATGTTACTATTAATAAACAGGATAATTCACCACGCGTAACCATTGAACCTAAAACAAAATACGTAATTTTGCTTAATAATGTGGTTACCGTCCCTGCCGATTCAATTACTTCAATAGATGTTTACAGGGAAAGAGGCACAAATGTTGTAAATGTTTTTGGCACAATCAAGATTAATTCTGATACTGTTAAAACATACGTTACTATTAATAACCCCACACAATATTCAATGGTAATTCTTAAGGATGTACTTGAAAAAAAAGGTATTCGAATTCATGGGTATCCTATTGATATAGATGATATGGCTAAAACCTTAAGTTATTCAAAAATGACACTATTGTTTACTCATTATTCCTATCCGCTGCGCGATGTAGTAAAAGTAATAAATAAAAATAGCCAGAACTTTGTAGCCGAACAGGTACTTAAAACAATTGGAATGGAAAAAGAATATTACGGCTCTGCTGAAAACGGAATTGAAGCTTCCCTGGAGATTTTCCGGGAGATGGGTATAAATCCCGAAGGAATGGTACTGGCAGATGGCAGCGGGCTTTCACGTTTAAACCTGGTAAGCCCCCGGCATGTTATTACTTTGCTTAATTATATGTTTAAGAGCAAACATTTTACATCCTTTTATAACTCACTGCCTATAGCAGGTATAGACGGTTCTCTTGGTACCCGGCTGAAAAATACCCGTGCGGAAGGTAAAATAAGAGCTAAACCAGGCTTCCTGGAAAATGTACGAAACCTATCCGGTTATGCATATACGGGTGATAATGAACCGGTAGCTTTTGTAATTTTTGCAAATAATTTTAATGTACCGGTTAAACTAGCTGAAAATATTCAGGATCTTGTATGTTTACGCCTGGCAAATTTCAGGAGAAAGTAAGCGGACAATAAACTGGTTTTACTGGTCGGTACTTATAGAAATAAATATTTAATAGATTAATCCGGAGGAACTTAGTGGATAACAGTGCATCGCAGGATATCAATGTTCTGATTAGAAGAAGGTTTGAGGAACTGGAGGAATTAAAAGCTAAAGGTTTGGAGCCATTTGCTTACAACTTTAATGTGGATTCTGATTCAGAAGATATAAAAAGTAATTATAAGGATGATGAGAAGAGGAATGTAAAGATTGCTGGACGAATTATGGCAATCCGCAGGATGGGAAAAGCTTCATTTACTCATATACAGGATGATAAAGGAAGAATTCAGGTATACCTTAAAAAAGATGAAATAGGGGAGATATATGATGCATTCCGGTTAATGGATATTGGTGATATTATCGGGGTTACCGGATATGTTTTTAAAACCAAAACCGGTGAAATTTCTGTCCATGCCGAATCTTTAACATTACTTTCAAAATCGCTAAAACCTTTGCCAATTGCCAAAGAAGTTATTGATGAACAGGGAAATAAAGTGATTTTTGACCAGTTTGCCGATAAAGAACTTAGATACCGGCAGAGATATGTGGATCTTATTGTTAATCCGCAGATAAAAGACACCTTTGTTAAAAGAAGCAGGATAATTTCTTCTATGAGAAGTTTTCTTGATAAACATGGTTACCTTGAAGTTGAAACACCGGTACTTCAGCCCTTATATGGCGGTGCCGCTGCCCGCCCTTTTGTAACACACCATAATGCACTTGATACTGCTCTCTATCTTAGGATAGCCGATGAACTTTATCTGAAAAGATTAATTGTCGGTGGTTTTAACGGAGTATATGAGATAAGTAAGGATTTCAGAAATGAAGGGATGGACAGGACCCACAATCCCGAATTTACTATGATGGAACTATATGTTCCTTATAAAGATTATGAATGGATGATGACTTTTGTTGAAAACATGATTACATCTATCTGTATGAGTGTTTTTGGTACATTGGATTTTGAATACGAGGAACATAAAATTAATTTTGCTGCACCATGGAAAAGGGTATCTATGGTGGAATCTATAAAAGAGAAAACGGGTCTGGATATACTTTCTGCTTCATCCGATGAGTTAAAAGAAGCTGCTAAGAAACTGGGTATTGATATTAAAAATGTTGAGGGAAGAGCAAAATATATTGATGAAATATTTAGTGCGGCTGTCCAGCCGGACTTAATCCAGCCGACTTATGTAATAGATTACCCTGTTGAACTTTCTCCGCTTGCAAAAAAACACAGATCAAAACCCGGACTTGTAGAACGGTTTGAAGCCTATGTTGCAGGCAGGGAAATTGCAAATGCATTTTCGGAATTAAATGATCCCGTGGATCAGAAAACAAGGTTTGAACAGCAGGTTAAAATGCGTGAAGAAGGAGACGAAGAAGCTCACCAGATTGATGAGGATTTTATCAGGTCACTGGAATATGGAATGCCTCCAACTGCCGGGTTGGGAATCGGGATTGATCGTCTTGTTATGTTGTTAACAAACCAGTCTTCTATAAGAGACGTAATTTTCTTCCCTCAAATGAAGCCGGAAGTTAAATAAAGAGACAAAGCATTTGACTATTATCTTACTAAATGTTTGAATATTTTATTTCAAACATTTTTATAATTTTATGAATTTTATTAAAGTACTCATTTTTGTTTTATTTGCTGCCGTACAGATTATTCCTCAGGAAAAAAGTATTGTAAGTATAGAAAGCACCAAAAGCAGTAATACTATTCCCGAATATTCAAACGATGCTAAAATTCCTTTATCATTAACTCCCCATGTTGCGCCCGTTGATAAGATTGATCCACTTCGTACGGAATTAGATTATAAAATGCTTGCCGGGGTAGGAGCCGCAACAATAGGAATGGGATATTTTATTCATAGATATCAGCAGCAGGCATGGTGGACTAACCAGAGCAGAAAATTTCGTTTCCAGAATGATCCCACTTATGCCCTTGGAATAGATAAAGCTGGTCATTTTTTCGGCGGTGCTCTTCTTGCTCATGCTTTTTCAGGGGCACTTGAGGCTGCCAATATGCAATCAGAACCTGCCGCAATTTGGGGAACATCTTTATCTATCCTTTTTGAAATGTATGTTGAAATTTATGACGGTTTTGGCCCCGAGTGGGGTTTTAGCCCTGGAGATGCAATTGCTGATGTTCTTGGTGCGGGTTTTACTTTAAGCCAGTACTATTTTCCTTTTATGAAAAATTTTCAGGCTAAAGTCAGTTATTATCCTTCGCAGAAAATGAGAGACGGCCTACATAAGGGAAATGCTATTGATGATTATGAAGGACAAAAATACTGGTTAAGTGTACGTGTAAGAAATTTTCTTCCTAAAGAAGCTGCCGAAATTTGGCCCGAATGGCTGAATATTGCCGGCGGTGTTGGAATCAGAAATATGGATGGTGCAGGCGGCGGCAGCAGGGATTTTTACCTGGCTCTTGATCTTGATGCCGAAGCCATTCCGCTTTATGGCGGCGTTTGGCAGTTTGTAAAAAACACACTTAACTATATCCACTTTCCAATGCCTGCTGTTAGGTTCGGAAAAGATTCGGCGTTTTTCGTTTTTATGTTTTAAACCTTAATCGGTAATTACGGATATGATAAATTACATAAAGCACTAAAATAAAATTCTTCTATATTACTAAGGAACCTTTTGAAGTACAGCATAATCATTCCCACACTAAATGAAGAAAGACTTCTTCCCAATTTATTAAATCAGTTAAATAATAAACATTTCCGCAGTAAATTTGACCTGGAGATAATTATATCAGACGGCGGCAGCATCGATAAAACTATAGAAATAGCGCAAAAGAATTGTGACATTGTTAAGATTCATAGTAATAAACACCGACAGAATATAGCTGAAGGGCGAAATGAAGGTGCTAAACTTGCATCGGGTGATGTACTTGTCTTTATTAATGCCGATATAATTTTCCCGGATATAGATATTTTTTTCAGTTTCCTTAATGATAAATTTATAAATAGCTCCTATCTTGCAATGACATGCAATGTAAAAGTTTTCCCGGAAGAAGAAATACTGGCGGACAAACTCTTTCATGTTGGATATAATAAATATTTTAAATTGTTAAATTCACTTGGGATAGGGATGGGGAGGGGGGAATGCCAGGTTATCTGGAAAAATGTTTTTAACGGGGTAAATGGTTATAACAAGGAAATTACTGCCGGCGAAGATTTCGATCTTTTCAGGCGAATAAGAAAAAAAGGGAGAATCCTTTTTGCAAGTAATATATGCGTCTATGAATCCCCGAGACGGTATCGAAAATTAGGATATTCCGGTGTAACATGGTCATGGATTAAAAACGGGTTTTCTGTCTTCCTGAAAAGCAAGTCAATCTCTAAAGAATGGGAGCAGGTTAGATAAATTTCAATCTCCATGGTTTATCCTTAACATTGGAGGTTTGGTACTTCTCATTTTTGGCAGCAAAAGATTTCACTGTTGTACCCATCATTATTAGTTTGAGTAGTAATAAAATTTTTGATATTTTGACAGACTTAAGATGAAAACTAAGGCTATAATTTGAACTCATTCCTTTTCCAGGCTTATTTATCCGTATGGCAAAAATTACCTGCCAGGATTCAAAATAAAATATTTGAGAAGTTAAAAAGTAATTTTAACACCAATACCCTAAAACCCAGGCCCCCTAAGGCAGCTATTATAGATCCAATAAATATTTGTAACCTCGATTGCCCCCTCTGTGCATCTAAAAATCAGGATTATGAAAAAGGGAAAATGTCTTTTGATACATTTAAGATGGTTCTGGATAAGATGCCTTCCTTAAAACTGATAATATTGTTCAACTGGGGTGAACCACTGCTTCACCATGAGATCTTTAATATTATAAAAGAATCTGTTTCAAGGAATATTTATACAATTACTCATACTAATTTCAGCCTTAAACAGAAACCCGAATTTTTTGAAAAGCTGGTATTATCAGGACTGCATCAACTTGTATTATCTGTAGATGGTGCCTCACAGGAAACGTATGAAAAGTACAGGGTGAAGGGAAATTTTAACTGGGTTATTGAAAACATAAAACATACTGTTGCTGCTAAAAAAAGATTAAAAAAACGGGACCCGAAAATTGTCTGGAAATTTATAGTAAATAAATACAATGAGCATGAAATTAATTATGCAAAACAGCTTGCCGGTGAACTTGGAATTGAAATTATTTTTGAAAAGATGGGGCTTGCCGATGATATACCGGACACTCAGTTCTCCGGAACTTTAGCAGAGAGAAAAGAACAGTGGCTTCCTGCTAATAAGGGATTTATCCTTCCGTATTATCTTAACGGAAAATACACCCCGATGAATGAAACCCCGTGTAATCAGCTTTTTAAATCAACAGTTATAAATCCTGATGGTAAAATTACTCCATGCTGCTGGGTTACAAGTAAAGAAAATGTTTGGGGAGACCTTACAAAGGAATCTTTTGAAGACATCTGGTATAATGAAAAATACCAGTACTCAAGAAGTCTGTTTAATAATATCACATTTAAAGGTAAAACAAATCATTCCGTTTGCACAAAGTGCGAAATATATAAACGTAAAAAATAGATAACCCCGAAATGAAACCTTCTAACATTTGCATTCTCAATTTTAAAATTCTTTTACTCCTGGTTTTTCTTTTTCCTGCTGCTGCTATCGGGCAGGCAGAGTATGTAAGGGTTGATAATCCGGTTTATAATTTTCTTGAAAGAATGGGTGCTCTTAATATTATCACCGGTTACAACAAATTTGAAATTCCTAAAACAAGAAAAGAAGTTGCCGGCTATCTTAAACAAGCAGCCGCAGAAATTGGATCTCTGGACTATGTTGATAAAAATATTATAAGAGATTTTTACATAGAATTTCAGCCTGAATGGGGAAACGCAAGTGAAGATTCTCTTGTTAATACTCAATCTTTAATAGGAAAAGGTGAGTACCATTTATTTTCTCAAAATGAAAAATATCTTTTCTTTCATTCTGATACTGCCAGGTTTAACATTTATGTTAATCTTATTTCTGAAGGTGAAATGATATTCCATAATGATGATATTTCCGGCAGGAATTTATCTACTGCGCATGGTTATATAGGCGGGGAGATAAGAGGTACAGTATTGAATAAATTCGGCTTCTATATGAGAGGGATGCAGGGGAAAGTATTAGGCAATACAGAAGCAGCAAGGTTAAGAAAAGAAATTGAATATAATTTTAAGTATAATCTTCAACCCGATGAAGCTTTTTATGATGAGACTGAAGGGTATATAACTGCCGACTTTGACCTGGTAAAATTTAAATTAGGCAGAGACAGGATGAATATCGGGTACGGCCACATTAAACCCATACTTGGAAGCAATTCGCCCATGTTCGATTACCTCTCATTAAAATTGAATTATGAATTCTTTAGTTTCTCTTTCTTTCACGGAAAATTGCTTGGAACAAGCAGTCTCGAATCTGATCCGGTAACCGGTGAAGTTAACGTTGTGCAGGAAAAGTACCTTGCATATCACCGGATAGGGTTTGATATTTCAAAGCATATAAACTTTGGAATTGGTGAACTGGTTGTGTATGGTGACAGGTCAATTGATTTATCCTATCTCAATCCTTTCAGCTTTTATAAATCAATTGAACATGCAAATCAGGACAGGGATAATTCTATGCTGTTTTTTGATATTAACAACAATAGTATTGAAGGATTAGACCTTTATTCAACACTAATTATTGATGACATATCATATGGTAAAATAGGCAGCGGATGGTGGGCTAATCAAACTCTTTTTAACCTGGGCCTCTATTCGGCTAATTTGTATAACATATTACCTTTGGATGTACGGTTTGACTATTATAGAATAGAACCATATACTTTCACCCATAGATTACTGAGAAACAATTATACCAGTCAGGGGTATAATTTAAGTTCGGAGTTACAGCCAAACAGTGAAGTATTTTTCTGGCAGTTTAGTTACAGGTTTAATTACAGACTTAGTGCCGAAATAGGATTCCAATATGCAGTTCACGGTGCTAATCCGCTGGATGATGCAGGAAATGTAATTAAAAATGTTGGCGGAGATATATCACTGGGGCACAGGTCATTTGATTCCGATTCTGTTTCATTTCTGGATGGTGAATTAGAGTACAAACGGAATATAACCTTCTCATTAACTTATGAACCGGTAAATCAAATAATTTTCAGGTTATTTGCCGAATTAAAAAATGAACATCGTCAAGCATCTGTAAGGATAAAAGAAATAAATACTTTTTTAACCCTGGCACTTAAATTATAAACGCTCAGGAGCAGATATGAATCAGAGAAAATTTAAAATACCCTTTGGAATAATTATTCTTACACTGGGAATTGTACTTGGAATCCAAATTGAAAAAGTTTTTTCCGGTGACAACCTGAGAGACAGTATTATTAAATTTAATGATGTACTTACCTATACCGAAAAATATTATGTAGAAGAAGTTGATACACAAAAACTGGTTGAAGCTGCAATTAACGGTATGCTGGAAAAATTAGATCCTCATTCTGTTTACATAACTGCAAAACAAATGGAATCCGTTGAAGATTATTTCAAAGGAAATTTTGAAGGAATAGGAATTGAGTTTCAGATAATTGATGATACCTTAACAGTTG
>JAWOJF010000126.1:0-9708 GCA_046481785.1 Ignavibacteriaceae bacterium
AAAAATCAGCGGTACCGGCCTGGGGCTTTCAATTGTAAAAAGAATAGTTGATTCATATTCCGGGAAAATTGAAGTAAAAAGCGAATATAAAAAAGGAACCTGTTTTAAAATATTTTTACCGTATAAAAAAAAATAAATGGGTAAGAAATAATATACAAAAAAAGGAAAGGGCTAAGTCATGGCTAAAATAGTAGTTATTGATGACGATCCTGACATTCTCGATGCCAGCAGCGTTGTACTAACAGCAAAGGGCCTCGAAGTATTAACAGCAACTGACGCCGATGAAGGCTATAAAATCATTAAGGAAAAAAAACCTGATCTCATTATCCTTGATGTAATGATGAACGAGCCAGATGACGGCTTTTTCCTCGCACAAAAATTGCGGAAAGAAGGTATTAATACTCCAATTCTGATGTATACTTCTATTTCAAAATCTATTGGTATGGATTATGGAGTTGGTGAATTGGTTCCTGTGGATGAATTTGTTGAAAAGCCTGTCTCTCCGGAACAATTAATTGAAAAGGTTGAGAAACTATTAAACATTCATATAGAGAGGTAAAAATGCTTGTTTTAGAAAAGAACTCTCTTTCTGAAGAGATAGAAAAACTTGTAGAGCTTTACGGATCAGACAGATCAGCTTTACTGCAGATTCTCCAGGCGGTCCAGAGAAAACACAAATACATATCCGATTTTGCTCAGCAGGAGGTTGCAAGGCTTCTCAATATTCACCCGGTTGAAGTTTTTAGTGTAATTTCTTTTTACTCTTTTTTAAACTCAGTGCCCAAAGGAAGGAATATTGTTAGGCTGTGTAAAACAATATCCTGTGATCTGACAGGTAAAAGCGCAGTTGAAGAAGCTATTAAACGCGAATTGAATATAGATTTTGGTGAAACTACTAAAGACCGGCGGATTACTCTTGAATATACAAACTGCCTCGGAATGTGCGATGAAGGACCTGCAATGCTGGTAAATGAAAAAATTTACACTCACCTGGATCCTGAAAAAGCCATCCAGATTTTAAACGGGATAAGGTAGGGAATAATATATGAAAAACATAAAAAAGAAAAGAACTGGTCCGGTATTGTTCTCAAATTACACCCCATCAAGCAGTATAAAAAAAGCGCTGGAAATTGGGAGAGAAAATATCCTTTTTGAATTAAAAGAATCTTCACTAAAAGGAAGAGGCGGTGCAGGATTTCCAACATCAACAAAATGGATGTTAACCGCCGCCTCCGTTGGCGAAAAAAAGTACATTGTATGTAATGCGGATGAAGGCGAACCCGGTACATTTAAGGACAGGGTACTGCTTCTTGAATATCCTGAACTTGTTTTTGAAGGAATGGTTATTGCCGGTTTTACAATAGGCGCTAAGCAAGGTTTTGTATACCTGCGGGGCGAATATGAATACATGTTAAAATCACTTGAGGATTACCTGGAGATGATGCGAAAAGATAATCTTCTTGGAAAAAACATTATTGGTAAACCAGGTTTTGATTTTGATATTACAATCAGGCTGGGATCGGGCGCATATGTGTGCGGTGAAGAGACTGCATTAATCGAATCTCTTGAAGGATACAGAGGTGAGCCCCGGAACCGTCCACCTTATCCAGTTAATACCGGTTACATGGGATATCCTACAGTAGTAAATAATGTTGAAACCCTTGCCTCAGTTCCTCACATAATTATGAAAGGTGGAACATGGTTTAAGCAGTATGGTACTGACAAATCTACAGGTTCAAAATTGTTTTCAGTATCAGGTGATTGTCATAAACCGGGAATTTATGAACTGCCATGGGGAACAACCATTAACGAACTGCTTCAGATAGTCGGAGCTAAAAATACAAAAGCTGTACAGGTTGGCGGAGCATCCGGTATATGCGTTCCAAAATCTCAGTTTGACCGGAAGCTTGGTTATGAGGATGCAGCAACCGGCGGATCTATTATTATATTTAACGAAAACCGGAGCATGCTAAAAGTTCTCAAAAACTTTATGGAGTTTTTTGTAGAGGAATCCTGCGGGCAGTGCACTCCATGCAGAATAGGCAATGTAAAATTACTTGAAGGTATTGAAAAAATTGAAAAAGGCGAATTTACATTTATGTATATAAATACTCTAAAAGAACTTGGCAGAACCATGCAGGTAGCTTCCAAGTGCGGGCTGGGACAATCAAGCCCTAATTCATTTATATCAATAATCGATAACTTTAAAGATGAGCTATTCCACACAAACGGAAACGGAGGCAGTAATGGGAAAGCATAGTTCAAGAATACCTGTAAGCCAACAGCCATTTAAGGTTGAAAAACCTGAAGATATTACTGCTATTGGCGGAACCGTTTCTATCCAGATAAATGAAAAAAAAGTTACCGTTCCTCTTGGAACAACAATACTTGATGCATGCAGGGAAAACCAGATACACATCCCCACATTATGCCATCATGAAGATCTTTGTATTGCAGGGGTGTGCAGAATTTGTGTGGTTGAAGTTGAAGGAATGAGAACACTGCAGACATCATGTTCATACCCGATTACTTCACCCATTAAAATTCATACATCTACACCTATGGTCCGGAAAGCAAGAAGGCATATTATTGATCTTTTGCTTAGCGAACATTATGGCGAGTGCTATTCCTGTTTCAGGAACGGAAACTGCGAACTTCAGACACTTGCAAGAGAGTATGGAGTAGATAGTTACACCTTTGGCCATACAGATGCTCCAAGATATGAAACAGACAAATCCTCTGCTTCGGTTATCAGGGATATGAGCAAATGTATATTGTGTAAACGTTGTGTCAGAACCTGTATTGATCTGCAGGAAGTTGGAGTTCTCGAGGCTATTAACAGGGGACATGATACCAAAATAGGAACGTTCCTGGATAAGCCTCTTGCCGATGTTATATGTATAAACTGCGGACAATGTATTAATAGGTGTCCTACAGCAGCATTAACAGCTAATGATCCTTCAGATGAAATATGGCAGGCAATTGATGATCCTAAGAAGCATGTGGTAATTCAGACAGCTCCTTCACCAAGAGCTGCTATAGGCGAAGAATTTGGTGAAGCTCCGGGTAAATCTTATACAATGGAATTAAATACCGCTTTAAAGAGAATTGGCTTTGATAAGGTATTTGATACCAATTTTACTGCAGATTTAACAATTATGGAGGAAGGCACCGAACTGCTTAACAGGCTTAAAAAAGCTCTTGTTGACAAAGAGGAGGTTAAACTTCCTCAGTTTACTTCATGTTCACCAGGATGGATAAAATTCATAGAGCATTTTTATCCTGAATATCTCGATTATCTGTCCACGGCAAAATCACCTCAGCAGATGTTTGGATCTATTATAAAAACATTTTATGCACAGGAATCAGGTGTTGATCCGGCAGATATTGTTACTGTTGCCTTAATGCCCTGTTCGGCTAAAAAGTTTGAATGTAACAGGCCTGAAATGGATTCTTCAGGATTTAAGGATGTTGATTATGGTTTAACAACCCGTGAAATGGCACGAATGATTAGAGAAGCAGGCATTCACCTTCCTGAAATGCCGAAAACCAGCTTTGATGAACCATTTGGTGAAGCATCAGGAGCAGGGTTAATTTTTGGTGCAACAGGCGGTGTAATGGAAGCGGCATTAAGAACTGTATATGAATTGGTTACGGGAAGGGAAGTTCCTTTTGAAAACCTAAGAATAGAAGCATGCCGTGGTTTTGAAGGTGTAAAACAAGCATCAGTAAAACTTGAAAATTGCGTGCCTGATTATAAATGGCTTGAAGGTGTTGAAGTTAAATTTATAGTAGCGCACGGAACAGCAAACGCTAAAAAAGTTATGGAAATGCTTCGTAAAGGTGAACTGAATGATGTTCATTTTGTTGAAATAATGGCATGCCCCGGCGGATGTCTGGGCGG
Source organism: Ignavibacteriaceae bacterium (assembly GCA_046481785.1). Lineage (GTDB taxonomy): Bacteria > Bacteroidota > Ignavibacteria > Ignavibacteriales > Ignavibacteriaceae > JAWOJF01. The sequence continues at coordinate 3,905 of JAWOJF010000126.1, forward strand.
TGGCGGTCAGCCTATTCCAACTAATGAGGAAATAAGGAATCTCAGAGCCCAGGCAATTTACGAAGAAGAGGAGAGTCTGCCTATCAGGAAATCGCACGAGAACCCTCATGTTAACTATATATATGAAAAGTTCTTAACCGAAGGTCCTTGCAGTAAATTATCGCATAAATTGCTGCATACTCATTACACTAAAAGAGGCAAGTTTATTTCGTAACCTTATCCTTTTAATCCCTCTCCATATTCAATTATGGAGAGGGAAGAGTTTAAAAATATAATCATACACATAAATAAACTGAACAGAGCATATACTGATTGTATGATTGTATTTACTTAATTATATTAAGTTTATTATTGTCTCCTTCCATCCTGTTTATTGTTATTGGAAGAGCCCAAAAGTTTTGATGAATCATCAGAATCAGCGGGGAACATATGTCTGTATTAGTACCTTCCTGGGCATTACATTACGAAGAATTCTGGCTGGCAATTCGTACACGTAATCTTTGGTTTATAAAACTAAGATACTTTGCAGTTCTAATGCTGCTGGTATTTATATTCGGATCTGAATTAATTCTTGATTTCTCCTTTACTACACTGCAATTAAAAGCAATTCTTTTAATTACCTCTTCAATTCTTATTTATAACCTGCTGCTTCACTATATAAGACAATTTGTTATAAGCGACGCAGATAAATTTAATCCGCTTCATCTTTCCCTTATCCAGATGATGCTGGATCTGACAGCGCTATGGCTGCTTGTTTATTATACCGGCGGCATTGAAACACCTCTTTATCTGCTCTTTATCTTTCATATGATAATAGGCAGTTTAATTTTACCGGGATGGATAATTTATATTATTGCAGCCTGGTTTGTTCTGGGTTTTACCGGCCTTGTAATCCTGGAATATGCCGGCACAATAACTCATCACTCAATTAACGGATTCCTGAAAACTCCATTGTATAACAATGCGGACTATGTATTTGCGTTTAGTACCATTTTTACATTTGTAATTTTTATAAGTGTAATGCTTGCAAACAGGATTGCAAAACAATTGTATAAAATGGAACAAAATCTTGTTGAAACATTAGATAAACTTGAAAGCACGGAAAAAGAGAAACAAAAATATATAATTGGGGTACTTCATGAAATAAAAACACCCCTGGCCGCATTACATTCATATTTTGATATCATACTTGATAAATATCTCGGACCAATTGATTCAAAAGTTGAAGAAAAGCTTATCCGGGCAAAGGTACGGTCGGAGGAAGCAATGGAGCTGGTAAATGATGTATTAAGAATTTCCCGGGTTAAACTTATCAATGAATTCAAAAAGGAGAGCGTTGATATAAATGCTGTTATAAATGAGATAATGAAAAAGGAAGCATTCCTGATAAAATCAAGGAACCTGAAAATCCAGTATAATGATACCCGGGAAGAAGAAATAAATCTGAGCGGCGATCGTTTCTGGCTGGAAATAGCCTTTTCGAACCTTATAAATAATGCTGTTAAATATACCTGCGATAATGGTAATGTTGAAATTAATGTTAGTGATAATGAAAAGTGGATAGAGATTGAAATAAGTGATAACGGTATTGGTATTCCCGAAAAAGAACTGGAAAAAATATTTAATGAATTCTACCGTGCAACAAATATCAGGCAGATAAAATTTGAAGGATCAGGCCTGGGCCTGGCAATAGTAAAACAAATAATAGAACGCCACAGCGGCACGATAGAAGTTCTTAGTCCTTCCCGGGTTGCTGCAGAAGGTAAACCCGGATCTACATTCATTGTTAAACTTCCTTATGCGAATATATAGCACTTATATTTATTCCTTTAAAAGCATAACTAAACACCAGGAACAAAATATTTTCCTGTAGCAAATTCCAGGACTTAAAGAGTACACTGCAAATAATTTGCTATTTACTCTTAAAGAAAATATTTTGCGCAAATTTTAAATAATAATTTTTTAACTTTGTATTGTCTTAATTTTGTTTCATTAATTTAACACAATAAAAACCCAGACAGGAAAAAATATGTTCAGAGGAGCCGGCACAGCTTTAGCAACCCCGTTTAATAATGATCATAGTATAGATTACGAAGCTCTTAAAAGGCTCACTAAGCATCAGGTGGATAATAAAATAGATGCAATTATTGTTCTCGGTACTACCGGCGAATCTCCGGTTATAAAGGATGATGAGCGTAAAAAGATTATTGAAACTGTAATTAATGAAGCCGCAGGTAAAACTGAAATAATTGTGGGTACAGGTTCTAATGATACTCATCATGTGGTGGAGTTAAATAAAATTGCAGAGCAGTACAAAGAAGTAAGCGGACTTCTGATTGTGAATCCTTACTATAACAAAGGAACACAGCTAAGCCTTGTTGAACATTATAAATATATCTCAGAAAGAACATCATTACCTATTATGCTTTATAATGTTCCTTCCAGGACAGGGATGAATATTCTGCCCGAAACGGTTGTAAAAATTCATGAGCAGTGCAGGAATGTTGTTGCTATTAAAGAGGCTTGCGCAAATATATCCCAGATAGCACAGCTTATTTCCATAAAACCTGAGGGTTTAGATGTGTACTCCGGGAATGATGACCAGACCCTTCCTATCATTGCTTTGGGGGGAGCTGGGTTGATTTCTGTTTTCTCCAACGCATTCCCTAAAGAAATGAAATTACTTGTTGATGCTCTGTTAAAATATAATTATCCTGAAGCTCAAAAGTTAAATAACAAGTATATGGAACTGATGAATGCATTATTTGTTGAAGCAAGCCCTATGCCGTTGAAATATATTATGAGTAAACTGGGTTTATGCGGAAATGTTCTTCGCCTGCCTTTAACCCCGGTTACTGAAAAATCGGAAAAATTTCTTGATGAAGTTCTAAAAAGATTCAAGGCAGCATATTGAGCAGTAAAATAAAATATGGACTTATCGGAGCCGGCCGCTTAGGATCTGAAGTAGAAGCAATCTTAAACGAAAATAATTATCAGCTTGTACTTAAAGAAGATATAAACGGCACCTTACAAAGTGGTGATCCTGAAGTTTTAATTGACTGCTCTCTTCCTGAAGCATTTCCCAAAACCATTGGTTATGCAGAAAAGTATAACATTCCTCTGGTTGTTGCTACTACGGGATTAACCATAGATCATATACACCAGTTGCAGTTATTATCAGAGAAAATAGCTATTGTTCAAAGCTTTAACTATTCAGTAGGAATCCAGGTTCTGCTGAAGTTAACGCAAGCAGCAAAGAAAATTTTAGGTGATTGGGACATAGAAATTACGGAAACACATCACAGGTTCAAGAAGGATAAACCTTCTGGTACAGCAAAAATGATTAAAGAAATATTCCATGAAAAAGATATTGAAGTATCGTCTTTAAGATTAGGAAACATTGCCGGAGATCATACGGTTTATTTCGGAGGATTGGGAGAAGTCCTTTCTATTACACATTCCGCTACCTCACGAAAGACTTTCGCAGAAGGAATATTAAAAGCTACCGGATTTGTACTTACTAAACAAAAAGGATTATATTCATTTACTGATGTAGTCTTTCCTAACGGGTAATTTGCAAATTATTAATCTTTTCAGATTTTAATACTGGCAGGATTACAAAAATAAAAGAGGCATAATGGATTCTTACGAAATAATAAGCTACATAGCTAACTCGGTAAAAAAAACTCCGGCAAAGGTATATCTGCAGGGATCACTGGATAAAATAGATTTTGCAGGATTGGATTTTTATGGAAATGAAACTTCAGGGGTATTGTTTTGTGAGCAAGAAGAGTTTTTAAAGTTTTATGAAAGTAATAAAAATAATATTACCAAATACAGAACAGAAATTGACAGACGGAATTCAGCTATTCCAACAGCCGATCTTACAAAATATAAAGCCCGGATTGAACCGGGTGCAATAATAAGAGATATGGTTGAAATTGGAGATAACTGTGTTATAATGATGGGAGCAGTCCTGAATATAGGAGCCGTAATAGGTGAAAAAACAATGATTGATATGAATGTTGTTGTAGGCGGCAGGGCAATAGTAGGCAAAAACTGTCATATTGGAGCAGGTACTGTTCTTGCGGGAGTAATAGAGCCCCCAAGTGCTGCGCCTGTAATAATTGAAGATGATGTTTTGATCGGCGCAAATGCAGTTGTTCTTGAAGGTGTAAAGGTAGGCAAGGGTGCTGTAATTGCAGCAGGATCAGTTGTGGTTAAGGATGTTGAACCAAATGCTGTAATGGCTGGTGTCCCGGCTAAACTTATTAAAATGGTTGATGATAGAACAAAAAGTAAAACGCAGTTGATGGATGAGCTAAGGAAGTTATAAGTTAATGAAAATTATTGTTCAAAAATACGGGGGAAGTTCACTTTCCGATATCGATAAGATTAAGAAAGTTGCTGCAATTATAGCTGCAGTAAAAAAAGCCGGGTTTGATGTTGCAGTTGTTGTATCCGCAATGGGTAAAACAACTAATTCATTAATAGAAATGGCTAAAGGAATTTCCGAAAACCCGCCGAAACGTGAAATGGATATGCTTCTGAGTACAGGTGAAAGAGTCTCAATGGCTCTTCTTTGTATCGCTTTGCATGAAGCCGGTATCCAGGCAGTATCATTAACAGGTTCGCAGTCAGGTATTATTACAAACGATAAACACAACGATGCCCGCGTAATTGAAGTAAGGCCCTTCCGTGTACTTGATGAACTTGAAAGCGGCAAGGTAGTGGTTGTCGGAGGATTCCAGGGAGTGAGTTATAAAAGAGATATTACTACTCTTGGAAGAGGCGGTTCAGATACTTCTGCTGTTGCGCTGGCTGCTGCTCTTAATGCTGAAAGATGCGAAATATATTCTGATGTTGATGGTGTGTATACCACTGACCCTTCTTTAATAAAGGATGCAAAACATTTACCGGAAATATCATACCAGGATATGCAGGAAATGGCAATGTCAGGCGCAAAAGTTTTAAATGCGCAGGCTGTTCAGTTTGCAAAAGAATCTAAGATTGCAATTTATGCACGGAGTACTTTCCAGCCGGGAAAAGAAACAATAGTACGCCTTCTCCCAGCCGGTGTTGAAAAAGGAATAAAGGCGGTTGTTCACGAAAATGATATTGTAAGAGTTGTTCTCAGCGGCGATGTTGATGAATATTTTCCTGCTCTTATTTCTTTACTTGAGGATAAACAGATCTCAATTAAAGAATTAAATATGCAGGTTGTTGAAAAGGATAAAGATAAATCAAAAGCATCTTTTGTTGTTTCATATAAAAATATTTACGGCTGGGAAAAAATAAAAACAGATTTAAAACAAAAATTTGGTGACAATCTCCAGTTTGAGTACGAATTTGGGGCTGTCTCTTTAATTGGTGAAGGTCTGAACAGGGATAACCAGATACTGCTGGATACATTATCATTTTTAAAAGAACAAAAAATTAAAGTATGCGGTATTACAACCACTTCATTCAGAGTTTCACTTCTTATAAATAAAGATGCTGTGGAAGAATGTACCAGACTGCTGCATAAAAAATGGGTGGAAGAGATATAGGATATTTCAATCTTAACCCCATGTTTTAACATGGGGTAGATAGTAGAACCATGATCGGGGCTTTAGCCCTAATATAAGGTTCATTCAGGGCTAAAGCCCCTATAGCTTTGTCCTATAACTCCAGCCTAAAGCCTGGGGTTAATTAAGGAAAACAGAATAGTCGAAGAATCTGATTAGTTGGTTGATACCATACTATGAAATTGTTTGGATTATAAACTCCAGCTAAAAGTCTGGGGTGAATTAAGAAAACCGGAA
>JAWOJF010000402.1:0-6160 GCA_046481785.1 Ignavibacteriaceae bacterium
GGCAAATTGTGGCTAAAGCCTCCATGCTAATTGTTTTCTCCCACGACTTAAAAGTCGTGGCAATTGATATCTTCTCCTTGTGAAGTTAAGGCTGAGTTATGCAACAGACCCTTCAGCCTGGGGGATATGAGCTAATATTATATGGGCTTTAGCCCTGAATTAACTTCAGTTCAGGGCTAAAGCCCGTTATGGTTCTTTATGCTCCCCCATGTTAAAACATGGGGTTAATCAATAAGGTTAATATTTATTCCAGTCTTTAATTTTTACACAATCTCTTCGGAGGATATTAAAATCTTTAATAATCATGCTAATTAAAAAACGAAAATATATTCACTCAAATTGACTTTTGGGACAGTCTCTTACAAGTAAATAACACATTTATGTTAAATTGATTAATGCGCTGCTTTAACATCCTGTTTTAAGCCGGCTAAAATTTGTCCGCTTACTTCTTCAATAGTACCGCATCCATTAACATAAATTACCTTCCCGGTTTTTTCATAATGATCCATTACCGGTTTAGTAGATGAAGCAAATACTTTCAGCCTGTGCCTGATAACTTCTTCAGTATCATCATTACGCAAATAAAAACTATTTTTTGCGCCGCACTTTGGGCATTCTGACAAATCCTTTATATCAGAATACTGAAAAATGCCCTGGCATGATTTACATGCCCTTCTGTTTGTCATTCTGCCTACAATCTCATTCTCATCACCAACCAGATCAATAACCATTACATTATTTATATCAAGCTGATCTAATAAATGATCTAATGCTACTGCCTGTGTTAATGTCCGCGGAAAACCATCAAGAATAAACCCGTTTCTGCAGCAATCCTGCTTAAAAGTATCGCGTATAATGCCAATCATTATATCATCAGATACCAGTTCTCCACTATTCATAATCTTTTGAGCCTTAACTCCCAGAGGCGTTTGATCTTTAACCGCCTGTCTTAAGATATCCCCTGTTGAAATATGAGGTATGTGCAACGTTGAGGATAGGATCTTAGCTTGTGTTCCTTTACCAACACCAGGTGAACCAAATAAAATAAGATGCATCAATTACCTTTAATGTTGTACTAAAATTATTACTATTAAAATTCTTAATCAAGAATTAACAAAGGTTCTTGTCACATTAGTATCGACAGAATATGCAATTTTGTTAAATTTAGCAGGAATTGACTAATTTTTGCCCCTGTTTTTTGAAAAAAATAAATATTCAGCAATAGTACAGAACTGAAACCAGGTAGATTTAAAACTACTCTGTGCTGCGGTTTATTGAACGGATCTTACCAAAAAATGTCTTTAGAAGTTGTTCACTTTCATATGACATAAGTCCGGAATAAAGCTTTATTTTGTGATTTGTTTTTCCTTCTTCTGCAAGGTTATATAGTGAACCGCATGCACCATATTTAGGATCATAAGTTGAAAAAAACAGGCTGCTGATCCTTGCTGAAAGTAAAGCTCCTGTACACATTATACAAGGTTCTAGTGTAACATATATGTCACACTGGTTCAGTCTCCAATTGCCAAGGTTATTGGCGGCGGCAGTTATTGCAATCATTTCCGCATGGGCGGTTGGGTCTTTAAGCCGTTCAACCTGGTTATAACCTCGTCCAATTATTTTGTTTTTATAAACCACTACTGCGCCAACAGGTACTTCATCCTGTTCAAGAGCAGCTTCTGCTTCCCGCAGGGCGGCATACATAAACCTGTAATTATCTTCAGAAAAGGTCATAGTTCATTTTACCATTATTTAAATAACAATGAGGTTAAATCTCAAAAAACAAATGACAAATCACAAATAAAAATTTTATCAAATTCTTATTTGCATACATAGTTTGTTTTGAGGATATGATTTACGGCTGGTTAATTATTTTCCAGAGTAGAATCCCGCCATGCTTCAGATGATGTATCAGGCATTAAACTATCGGTTGGTATAGCCCCCTGCTGTTCTTGTTCATACCGGCTTGTATCCTGGCGGTCAGTTGGTATGGTATTCATCATAAATACTGTAAAAATAATAAGGGGAATTGTAATTATTAGTATAAAAACAAATATCCCATTTACTCTCTTCCTGGGTTCACGGGTTTGCATTTCTTGCTCCGGTTTTTATACACAAGATAAATATTCTTAACAAATTATAACGTTAATAAACACACAGGTGGGGAAGGCAGGGCAGAGGGCAAACTAATCCTGCAGATACTCTTTATTTTGAAAGGCAAATTTAAACAGGTTTCTGGAGCCTTTTAACTGCAGTTTGCCGGCTATATTTACTTTGTGGTTTTCAACAGTTTTTTTAGAAATAAACATTACTTCAGCTATCTCTTCATTCAGTTTCAAATCTCCAATTAGTGCAAGTATTTTCTTTTCTGTACTGGTAAGGTTATTAATCAGGTTAACAATTTCATTATTGCCATGTTTATTTCTAACTTTTTCAACAAGAAGGTCTGTAAGACTTCCGCTTATAAAATGCTGCCCCGAAGCTGCCGCATCAACTGCATTAACAATATCAATAACTGCATCATCTTTTAATACGTATCCCATTACACCTAAATCCAGAGCCTTATAGAATATTTTTTTATCTCCATACATAGTTAGCAGGATTATTTGCGTACTGCTTCCGGTTTCATCCAAACCGGATGCAATCTCCAGTCCATTTAATCCCGGCATTTGAAAATCAAGTATAGCAACATCAGGATTTAACTTACGGATAAGATCTAATGCTTCAGCGCCGTCACCGGTTTCTTCTATAATAGAAAACCGGGGGACTCTTTCAAGTTCAACTCTTACGCCGGTACGAAACAGAGGATGATCATCAGCTATAATTATTTTTACTATTTCCATTTAGTCACTCAGCTCATTTTTACATACAAGGTTTACAATAACCCCCGAATTTTCAGGGAAATGTATACTCAGCTTGCCTCCCATAATACGGGCACGTTCCTGCATACCGGTTAAACCCATCCCGCTAAAGTTTGAATATACGGGAGATTTAGTGCCCGAGCTGTTATCTTTTATTTCCATATTTATTTCGCTGCCATTTATTTTAATGATGACAAATGCATCGGTAGCATTGGAGTGTTTTACAATATTATTAATACTTTCCTGAACAATTCTAAAAAAATTAATTTCTTTTTCATGCATAATAAGTCCGTCAATATTATCTATGTTAAGATGAAATTTAATATTTGAGGATTGCTGAACTTTTTCAACCAGTGTTTCAATAGCAGTTTTTAAACCAAGCTGATCTAAGTGCTGAGGCCTGAGATTCTGGGAGATATTCCTGATCTCGTGTATGGTCTCACCTGTAAGATTGGATATCTCTATAAGCGGCTGCGCAAAGCTTTCATTTTTAGTATCCCGGATTTTTGAGAGCAGCATGTTTTTTATAAGCAATAATTTCTGCCCAACACTGTCGTGCAGTTCAAGCGCTATCCTGTTTCGTTCACTCTCCTGTGACTCAAGTAATTTTCCTGCAAAGTTTTGACGCAATTCGTTTTCATGCCTTACTGCTTCAAGTTCTTTTTGCTTTGCTTCTTCAGTCTTTTTTAGAGTACTTAAATAAGAATAAACTGCAATCCATATAAGTGAAATAACAAACCAGAAGGCTCCAAAATGCAGAATTTTTACATTATCCTCATCACCATAAAGGAAATAAAGGTAAATTTCAATAATTGCAACAAGGAAAAAACCTGTCATCCCTGTAATCAGAATTTTATTTTCAAATCCGCCGGACTTAGCACTTAAAAACATAACCGCCGAGCTTAGTATCATATTAATTGCCAGAAGTATTAAAAAAATATTCAGCAGATCCGGATATATAACATCGGTAAAATTAATTAATAGGACGCTTATTATTAAAAATGCAAAATGAATCTGCCATACATATCTTATAACCGGCTTAAACTTTTTTATAATGATCTGTTCAATAGCATAAAATCCACCGACTGTAGTACTTATTAGACAAATGTAATCCAGATGATAAAAAAAATCGGGAGCAAAAAAAATAAGCTTAAGGAATTTAGAATTGCTGAAAATAAAAAGTCCCATGGCACTCAGAAAAACTGCTATGCCTAAAAATAATTTTGTTCTTTGAATACTTAAATAAGCAACAAAAAATAATATTCCTGTAACAGTAAAAAGAGCGGCAAAAAATAGTTCGGTTATATTATCGATAATAATATTATTTGATATTTTTCCGGAAGAATCCAGTAAGACGTTTCCTGCAATCCCGGTTGATGTTGTACGTGATGCTATACGGAAGAACAGAACAGTTCCTTCATCATAATGTGGAAGTTCTACCAGGTTTTGATTCAGTCCAACATATTTTCCGCTATTAAATGAAGAAGTGTCACATGATTGATAAATTAATTTATCATCGAAAAATACCTGTATGCCGTAATCTGCTTGTCCTATATATATAGCCGGACTAGTTCCTTTCCATGAAGGAATATTTGTCCTTAACCAGATGAACTTACCTTCAGGATTATCAGGTATTCGTGACAGAGTTTTTAGTTTTGCCCAATCGCCGGCTTCTATATTATTTTCGCGAAGATTGTTTGATGAATTACCTGAGGAATGTTCTAAATGATATTCCCAGTTTGTAAGCAGGACAGGTTCGTTGTAAAACAGGGAGCCCTCACCAGTGCCGGAAGCAGTGGTTGAAATCAGTAATACCTGCGCAAATAGAAAAATGGCTCTAAAGAATCCTAATGTATTAAGCAAATATACTACCCCTGTTAAAGCACAATATTACTACAAATTATTTTGTTATAATACTTTGATTAATATAGTGAATAAAAATAAAATATCCTGAAAAAAGGCTGCCTTTGCAGCCTTAGCGGGATCGAGTTAGAGGGTAAAATCCTGAAATTGAAAATTGCCGGAAGTATAAAAAAATCTTATTAAAATATTTACTAATAAATTAGTGGAAGTAAGATAAGGGCGAAAGCAGGAGCAGGAAATTCTTTCTTTAAATGGAAGGGCCATTCGCTTTTAGTTCAAGAATCCCACAGTCATCCCGCTTCTCACCTTTACCTTTGCTGAGGCTATTTTAATAGTAAAATATTTTTAGTAAATGATATACCTTTATCTGTAGTTAATGAAACCGGGTACATTTCATTAAATATGAAAATAGTTTAATGAAAAATAGTTGCCTGATAGGTTAAATAAATGAGGAAAAACTCACTTTTTTGCGGGAGTAAACTCCCGGCTGCAATTGCCGGGAATCGCTGTAGAAATATTCATTATGAATCACCTGTTACTTTGTCTTTAGTAGTGCCAGGATGTATTATACCAATAAGATCAAAAAGATTATCTTTGGAAATGAAAGCTTCAGCCCCCAGTTCTTCGGCTCTTTTACGGAAGATATCATCAGAATAACCTGATATAATGGCGAAGCGCGCATCCGGAAATTCTTTTACTAAATTTTCGGCAGCCTTAAGGCCATTAACTTCTTTCATCATTATGTCAAGCAGAACCCAGTCAGGTTTAAATACTTTATAGACAGAATTAACACACAGTCCATCATGCAGTTCTATACATTGATCATTTGCATTTGTAACTAACTGCTTCAGGTATGCCCTGAAAGCATCATTATCATCAACAATCAGAAATCTCATAAATAAATACCGGAAATAAATAGAAAATTCTATTATAGAAAGTATATCCCGGTATATTTAATTAAATGAGGAAAAACCCACTATTTCATAGGAGTAAACTCCCGGATTGAGATAGTACACAGCCGCATCTTATGTTTGAATCTTTTATTTCAATAGCATTATCTTCAAATAATGTTAAAACTTTTTCACCGGGCAGGTTGTACAAACCTTTTGTAATTTTCTCATTTTCCCCTCCGGTTAAATGATATTTTTACTTTAGCAATCGATCTCTGATGTCAGTGCTGTCCAAAATAAAATTATTATTATAATAATATTCCTAAATAGAGGCAGAATCCGGATTATTTTTATTATCATCAAATCGATCCTCAATCTATCGTCCCTACGGGATTGTAATAATTACAGGAATACAAGGACTTATACCATAAACAGGTAACTATATGTTAAGGTATAATATATATTGCTGTTTTAAGTCCCGTCAGGGACGTTATGTTTATAGATATAGGTAATCTCAATATTTGCAAGTTCCGCAGGAACGAAACA
>JAWOJF010000016.1:0-3272 GCA_046481785.1 Ignavibacteriaceae bacterium
CATCGATTGCAAAACCATGAATACTTATTGTTGGAAAAATAATAAAGTATAACAGTAAAAAAGAGAAGAAATTGTTAGAAGGTAAAAAATGAGTTGTTAAGGGTTAAAAAAAATGTGTTACTTGCCAAGGGTTGCGGGATAAAAAATAATCATTTCTGGTAAAAATAATTATAAGCGAGTCAGTTATTAAAACTGATAATAACTGACTCAAATATGTGGAATAAAAAAATGTTTTACCGGAAAATTATATTTTGAATTTTTTAAGTATTTTAACAAGTATATAGCCGCATATAACAGCTATCATAGTCAAGCCAAAGGCATAATCATACCGCCCATAGAGAAAATTTCCGGTTGCAAACAGTGATGACCATATGGTAGTGCAACCGAATACCCAGCCAAGCAAACCGAGAGAAATACTGTCTGATGTTTCAGGAACATCCTCTTTGCTGATTTTCGCTTCGATGCGGACAGCTTCCCAGCCGGGGCCAACAGGATGCACTTTTTTGTAGAAATCAATTAAAGTTTTGCGGTCTGTCTGTGGACCAAAGTATGCTGTAGCAACCCAGCAGACTGTAGTAAATGCAACAGTAATGAGCAGGGAAATATGTGTACTAAGCTCTGCTCCATTTTTATTAAGGACAAAAATAATAAAAGAAATAAGAAACGAGCTTATCATTGCAGCCACTTCACTCCATGCAGTAATACGCCACCAGAACCATCTTAATAAATAAAGTAAGCCAGTCCCTGCACCTATCTGCAGAATTATATCAAAGGCTTCTTTCGCACTATCTAAAAAGAATACAAGTACGGCAGATAGTAAAAATACTCCAACTGTTACAACTCTGCCTGCCATTACATAATGCTTTTCAGCCGCATCGGTTCGAATAAACCTCCTGTAAAAATCATGGACTAAATAGGAGGCGCCCCAATTAAGATGGGTAAGAATAGTTGATGAGTTTGCCGCAATTAATCCTCCGATTACTAAACCTAAAAAACCAACCGGAAGGAATTTAAACATTGCAGGATAAGCAATATCGTGCCCAAGTAACGACGGATTAAGATGAGGAAAGGCAGTTTGAATATCGGAAAGATGCGGATAAACTAGTATAGATGATAAAGCAACAATTATCCATGGCCAGGGGCGTAAAACGTAATGAGCAAAATTAAAAAACAAAACCGCTTTCAATGCATCTTTTTCAGTTTTTGAAGCAAGCATTCTCTGAGCCATATAACTGCCGCCTCCCGGCTCAGCACCCGGATACCATACAGACCACCACTGAACAGCAATCGGCATTATAAAAACAGCTACTGCTATATCCCAGTGATTAGAAAAATCAGGAAGGAGATTTAGGAAATTTATTCCCCCCGGGCCCTCGGTGTTAGTAAGTTTATCTACAAGACTGCTTAATCCTGCCACTTCAGGAGCTTGTAAAGCAAAGTATGCTACGGCTACTGCTCCTGTCATCATTATAAAAAACTGTACTAAATCAATAACAACAACACCCCAAAGCCCCGAGTAAGAAGCAAATACAACATTAAGAATGCCAATAAACAACAGCGTCTGCCATTGTTCCAGTCCAAATAAGACGGCTGCAATTTTACAGGCAGCAAGGTTAACAGATGCCATTATAATGATATTAAAAAACAAACCAAGATAAACCGATCTGAAGCCTCTTACAAAACCAGCTGCTTTACCGGAATACCGGTGTTCGTAAAATTCAAGGTCCGTCATTACACCGGATCGGCGCCATAATTTTGCATAAAAGAAAACTGTGGCAATACCTGTTAATGCAAATGCCCACCATACCCAATTACCTGATACACCGTTCTGCCTGACAATATCTGTAACAAGATTTGGAGTATCACTGCTGAAGGTAGTAGCCACCATTGATATTCCGGCAAGCCACCATGGAACTGATCTGCCGGAAACAAAAAACTCAGCAGTGCTTTTACCTGCACGCTTTCCAAAAAACAAAGCAGGTACAAAACAAATTAGCATAGATAGTATTATTACCAGCCAGTCAAATAATTGTAGTTGCATACTGTTCTTAATTTTATTTTTGAAAGTAGTTATTTATGTGCACGTATAACTTTGAACTAATATTTGCCGTACAGCGGGCCAAAGTTCCGGCATGCCCTGTAATCAGCCCCTTCGGGATCCTTTGTACCAAATGCACTCCATGCCGAAGGTCGGAAAATTCTTTCTTCTGAAACATTATGCATGTTTACGGGAATTCTTAATATAGAAGCAAGTGTAATCAGCCTGTCACCGATATGACCATAACTAATAGCACCATGATTGGCACCCCAGTTTGCCATTACCGAGTATACATCCTTAAAGGCATCACTGCCGGTTAAATTAGGAACAAACCATGTAGTAGGCCATGTAGGATTTGTTCTCTTCTGGAGGACTGCATCTGTTTCTTCGGGAAGATCAACGGTATATCCTTCTGCAATTTGAAGAACAGGGCCCAAACCTTTTACAAGATTTATTCTGCTCATTGTTACAGGCATTCCGCCTTCTGTTAAAAAGTGAGAAGAAAATCCGCCGCCCCTGAAATATTCAGTTTCAGCAGGGCACCAGCTTGTAGCTTTCAAACATGCTTCAGCTTCTTTTTGAGTTATCTCCCAGAAGGGTTTCATTGCAGGTTTACCATTGCTTCTTTGTTTCCCGGTTGCATCAAGTGCTGATGAGCCTGAATTAATAAGATGAATTATCCCACCTGCTGCCATTCCTTTCAGTTTCTTTCCTGTTACCCTTTTTACGGCTTCAGGACTCCAGTAAGTACGTACATCTGAAAATAGCTGAGCGGTATTGGTGAGGAGATGGCCAAAAAGCATTGCCGCCCCATTTAGACTATCATTTTCTGTTGCCACAATAAACGGTTCCCTTATTCCGTTCCAGTCAAAGGATGAATTCAGAATTGCTTCAAGGAAATCACCATTAGGAAAATTATCGGTCCATTGCCGCTGCCCCTGGAACCCGGCTACTAAAGCGTTATGACCAAGCCCTTCTTCACCAAAGCCAAATCCATCCAGTTTTGGATTCCCAATCATCAGATCACGTGTAATTATTGCCATCTTTGCAACTGTTTCCCACTGATAGTCTTTTTTCTTCCTGCTGATTTTTTCTCTGTTTGTATCCTTGCCTTCCTTACAATATTTTTTTATCCATAATAATGCCTTATTAAATTCTTCCTGATCATAAATTGTATTTTCTATTCTTCTTATTATTTCACTCATATCCACAGATTCATTACGCATTCCAAGAT
>JAWOJF010000062.1:0-20308 GCA_046481785.1 Ignavibacteriaceae bacterium
TCAAAATCCATTAATCTTACGGATATATTTTTTACACCCGCAATCAGGTATTTTAACTGAAGCAGGTTTTCCTGATCTTCAACAATAATAAACACATCATTATTCATCTGTGAAAAGGCTTTGGCAATTTCTTCTGTTCCCGCGCCAATTATAAGTACGCTTTTTTGAAGAACTTCAATTTTTTCTGTGAAATTAAGGAACTGTTTTTCTGCTCCCGGGAGGAATATTTGTTTTAGTGTTAACAATTGTATAGTTCTTTATAAATAGTTTTAATAAACACAAAGTTATACAATCGTACCAAACATTAAAAATTGTAAAGTTTAACCGCCAAAGTGCTGTTTTTACAGATTCAGGTACCTACTGCAACATTAATTGTTTTGTATTTGGCAATTAAATACTGAATACGGATTTGATAATCTGAAATTCATTGTATTTATTGGCAAACTCTCATATTTTTATTTTTTTAATTGACACACTACTGAGGAAATAATGAAGTTCTTTTTTATTATAGTTTGTATGATTTCTGTTACAATTACTGCACAAAATAAGCGTGCTTTAACCATAGAAGACCTCTGGGCAATGAATCGTGTGGAGAGTTTCACTCTTTCACCTGATGGAAGTACAATTGCCTTTGAAGTTAGAAGTTTCAGCATTGAAGAAAATAAGGGAAATACAGATATATTCCTTATTGATACCAAGGGTAATAATTTAAGGCCTTTTAAAAATTCGGAGGTCAACGAAAATGAACCCCGGTTTCACCCTGACGGAAAAAAAATATCTTTTGTAAGAGGCGGACAAATCTGGATTGCCGATCCGGATGGTAAAAATGAGTCTCAACTGACAAATTTATATTCAGAAGTTTCGGATCACAAATGGTCTTCAGATGGGAAGAAAATATTGTTTATTTCAAAAGTATATCCCGAATGTACTGATGATGACTGTAATAAAAGATTAGATGAGGAGAAGGAAAAGAGCAAGGTAAAGGCACAGATATTTGATAATCTTATGTACCGCCACTGGAATGAATGGAGAGGGGATAAAAGAAGCCACCTGTTTCTTTTTGATGTTGATTCAAAAACTGCAATAGATTTAAATCTAAAGAGTGATTTTGATGTACCGCCAATTGCACTGGGAAGTAAAAATGATTTTGGTTTTTCCCCCGTAGGCAATGAGGCTGCTTACACTATGAATCAATCAGACTTCCTTGCGACAAGCACCAATAATGATATTTTTATTATTAATGTAAGTAAGGCAAAGAAAAATAAATCGGCAGAAGCAGAAAAAATTTCTGAAAGTTTAGGTAATGATAATCAGCCTGTATATTCACCAGACGGCAAATATATCGCTTTTACTTCAATGAAAAGAGCCGGCTTTGAGGCAGACAAACAGGATATTATTTTATATGACAGGTCAGGCGGTGATTTAAAAAATCTTACCGATTCGGTTGATATTTCAGCTAATGAAATAATATGGTCCCCCGATTCAAAAATAATTTATTTCACTGCTGCTAATGAAATATATAATTCTATATATAAACTTGATATATCAACATTAGCAATTGATGTTTTAGTAAAAGAACATTCCAATTCAAATATTGCAGTATCGTCCGATGGAAGTAAAATATATTTCAGACAGCAGCGTTCAGATCTTCCTAATGAAATATTCTCAGTGAACAATGACGGAAGTAACCTAACACAGATTACATCCTTAAACAAAGACCTGCTGGCCGGTATAGAGATGAGTTCTCTTGAAACTTTCTGGAGTGAAGGAGATGAAGGTGCTAAGGTGCAGTCCATGCTTATAAAGCCGCCGTTTTTTAATCCTGAGGAAAAATATCCGATGATATTTTTAATTCATGGCGGCCCCCAGGGGCACTGGACAGACGAGTTCCATTACAGGTGGAACTACCAGTTATTTGCTTCAAAGGGTTATGTTGTGGTAGCTCCAAATCCAAGAGGAAGCACAGGATACGGTCAAAAATTTACTGATGAAATTTCAGGTGACTGGGGTGGAAAGGTATATACTGACCTTATGAATGCATGTGATTACGCCTTAAAAACATTTGAATTTATTGATGAAGAAAATACATTTGCTGCCGGAGCATCTTATGGCGGATATATGATCAACTGGATTGCAGGGCATTCGGACAGGTTTAATGCACTTGTTTCTCACGATGGAGTTTTTAACCTGGAAAGTTCATGGGGAACAACAGAAGAACTTTGGTTTCCTGAATGGGAATTTGGCGGAACACCCTGGCAGAGCAGGGAAATTTATGAAAAATGGTCGCCTCACAGGTATATTCATAATGCAAAGACACCAATGCTTATTATCCAGGGAGCGAATGATTTCAGGGTTGCGGAAGAGCAGGCATTCCAGTTGTTTACTTATCTGCAAAGACTTAATGTTGAAAGTAAACTGTTATATTTCCCTGATGAGTATCATTGGGTTGTAAAGCCGCAAAATTCAGTACTATGGTGGAATACTGTTTTTGAATGGATCAACAAACATAAAACAACGGAGATACAATGAAAGACGAAAGATTAAATGATGAAGAGATACTCGATAATTTAAATGAACTGGATTTTGGGGGAAAAAGTGAATCATGGGAAGCGGAGCAGGAAAGAGTACAGTTTGTAGAGGAGAACCTTTGGGCAAAACTTGAAAGGGTTGGTAAAAAGATCTCCTTTGCAAAAGATATTCTTGCACTGGTTAATTATATGCGTGATCCTTTTGTTTCATGGCATCGTAAAGCTATAGTTGTTACTGCTCTCATTTATTTTATTTCTCCTATCGATACAATTCCCGACATTGCACCTTTTATCGGATATCTTGATGATCTGGGAGTAATTGCTGCTCTTATGAAATATCTTGGAAGTGAGCTCACTCCATACTATCAGCCGGGGTACAGGTAGGCACGTTTTGGGAGCAGCTTGATGGCATGACAAATGAATGTGCGGGTCTGTAATCAGATCAGTAATATTTGTTTAATAAATGACTGTATTTGTTAATGAGATTTTATTCACTTATAAGTATGTAGTAGATTGTAATGGATTATAAAATAAAAAAAAGTGAAGTGTTGTTTAAAGGGAAGATGATTGACCTGCAGGTTGACCTGATTGAATATAAAAGCGGGAACACGGGAGTAAGAGAAGTTGCTGTTCATCCCGGCGGGGCAGTTGTTGTTCCTGTTACTAAAGAAGGGAAGATAGTATTGGTGTCACAATTCCGGTATCCATTAAAAAAAATAATGCTGGAGCTGCCTGCCGGAAAATTAGATGCGGGAGAAAATCCTGTTGTATGTGCAAAAAGAGAATTGGAAGAAGAAACAGGTTTTAAATCTGACTCAATTGAAAAGCTTGGCAAGGTTCATACCTCTCCGGGATTCTGTAATGAGGTTCTGCATCTTTATATAGCCCGCAATTTAGTTGCCGGAAATCATAACCGGGAAGAAGGGGAACTGGGAATGGAAGTTTTTGAATTTTCTTTTGATGAAATAGACCGGAAGATAAAAAAAGGTGAAATAACCGATGCAAAAACTATCTGTGGAGTTTACATGGCTAAACGGGCCCTGGCAGAATAAATAAGACAGAAATCAAAAGTCAGAAGTGTTTAACCTATTTAGTTTTTTGACCTTTGACTTCATAAATTACTCCTAATATTTCAGAAATTTTATGTTAAAATCACTCCTGGTACGGGATTACGCACTGATAGAAGCTGTTGAAATTGAATTCGATTACGGTTTAAATATTATAACGGGGGAAACCGGGGCAGGAAAATCAATATTAATTGATGCAATGAGCCTGCTTTTGGGAGAAAGAGCTTCCACTGAGGTAGTAAGAAAAGGAGCTGTAAGATCTGTTGTAGAAGGTGTATTTGAAGTTGAGAAAAACAAAAAGATAAAAAATTTTCTTGAGGAAAATGATCTTGAATTTCTTCCTGATCTTATTGTAAGGAGAGAAATATCTTTAAAAGGGGCAAACCGTTGTTTTATAAACGATACCCCTGTCACCCTAAACCTGGTTAAAGATATTGGGAACCTGCTGGTAGATCTTCACGGGCAGCACGAACACCAGTCTTTACTACGGACCGAAACTCATATCGAATTCCTGGATGAGTTTGGCACTTCTCCCGATTTATTAAACAAATATAAAACATGTTATAGCGAGTTATCTGAACTGATCCTTTACCTTAATGATTTAAGAAGTAAAGAAAGTGTTCTTAAAGAAAAAAAAGATCTGTATTCATTTCAGCTAAAAGAAATAGATGCTGTTTCACCCGGTGAAAGGGAAGAGGAAAGTTTAGTTAAGGATTTGAATATCCTTGAAAACTCTGAAAAACTTCTCAGCCTTACATCAGGGATTTATCAGTCATTATATGAAGCTGAAAGTTCAGTTTATGACTCGCTTGTAAAAATTAAGAACCAGTTAAGCGAGCTTGTTTCAATTGACAGAGCTTTTTCTGAATCAAGTAACGAATGTGAATCTGCTGTAGCGCTTATTAAAGATATATCAGATTTTATAAGAAGCTACAATTCAAAAATTGATCTTGACCCGGGAAAGCTGGAAGAAGTAAGGGAAAGATTAGGTGCTATCAGTCTTCTTAAAAGAAAATACGGCGGGACAGTTAAATCAATAATAGATTACAGGCAAAAAATAGGCGAGGAGTATGAACTTGCAGAAAATTACTCGGGGAGTATTAAAGAAATTGAACACAAAATAAAATCTGCAAGAGAAGAATGCGGCAGGGCTGCTGTTGAACTTACGAAAGTAAGAAAATCCTCTGCCCGGAAAGTTGAAAAAGAAGTTCAGTCAGCTCTTAAAAACCTGGGGATTGAGAATGCAGTATTTAAAGCGGATATCCGGCAGAAACCTGCCGACAATAACCCGGAGCATTTTATTATAGCTGACGGCAAACCGTATAACTATAATCATAGTGGAATTGATGAAGTTGAATTTTATGTTTCAACAAATAAGGGAGAAGATCCGAAACCCCTTGCTAAAGTTGCTTCCGGGGGAGAAATCTCGCGCATAATGCTGGCACTAAAGGAGACACTAGCGAAAAATGATAAACTTCCCCTTTTAATTTTTGATGAAATTGATACAGGAGTAAGCGGCAGGGTGGCGCAGAAAGTAGGGCACGCGCTAAAATCACTGGCAGCTTACCACCAGATTATAGCTATTACACATCTTCCCCAGATCTCAGGATTAGCCGATCATCATTTTATGGTTGAGAAAAAAAATATTGAAGGTAGAGTAGTTAGTTCTATAAAAAGATTAAATAATGAAGAAAGAATAATTGAAGTTGCAAAGCTGATGAGCGGAGAAAATATTACCGAAGCAAGTTTAAAGGGTGCAAAAGAATTAATGGGGTTATAACCTAACCACATTTTGCCACTGCTAAGGAGTCTCCGGGTGAAGCAAGCTTAGTTTTTACAACAGATTGCTCAACCCCGGGACTCCCCGCAATGACAGTAACTAAATCCTAATCACAATCATCTTTAAGATCAATATCAATATCAATATTAACTGCTGATTCACCGTTAACGCTAGATGTTCCGGTTACCTCTGCCTTTAATAATGCCCCCTGGGCGCTTGACTGAATAATTTCAAAATTACCAGCATTTACTACGTTTATATCTATTGAAGCTTCTTTATCCCTGTATGTAGTTGTAGCTTCGTATAAAGTATTTGGCAGAAGTCCCGCAATTACTGTCTGGCCGTTGGAAAGCGAACCCTGCTGCCAAGAGCCTGTGCCTTTTACTCTGTAGTTAAAGGTTATTGAAGGATACACTCTTATTACCGGGTCACGGCTTGTGCAGACTCCGTTTATATTCATCGCTGCTCTTATCGTTTCCGTAGGATAAGTGAATGAAACAGAAGCAGAACCGCTTCCGCATCCTGCAGGAGAAGTATAACTTGCATATAAGACCCCACCCTGACCAGTTGCCGGGTTAGCACCAAACTTAAATTCATATGTTTCAGCAGGGTCATTAGTATTTCTTGAAAGGGTAAGTGTAGAAGGTATTGAGGCACTGCTTTGAACCAGGGTGTTATTTCTGAATACCTGCAGATTAAATCCTTCTCTTGGATTACTTATGTTTATATCAAGTTCACATGTTTCTGCTGCATCGCCAATAAGATCCGGGTTGCCAGAAATTTCAAGCCCTGTAACTGCATTTGTCTTACCTAAGGAACCGGAAGGCTGCTGATCAACTACATTGGCCGGTGAAGCCTCAATATAATTTCCGGCAGAATTTAATTTCCATGTTCTTATTATGTCTCCAACCTGGTAAGAGCTACCTGTTACCGGGTTTAAAAGGTTAGAAGTTAAAGGAATATAAAATTTAACACCATCTGCAACCGTACCTGCTGTATTTCCACCGGCATCCCTGATTATTGCACTAAAACTTAAAAGGGGCACAATAGAACTGGTTGCACTTACTTTAAGACTTCCGGGAAGTAAGGTTGTTGTCTGCCCATTATAAATAGTTGTTGAAATTTCCGTATTCAAACCACCAGTTAAAGGCGCGCCGCTGCTTGTCTGTAATATAGTTCCTGCAGGTATCATTACGGTTGTTCCATCGCCTGAAGTACTGTTGACAGTTGCAGTAACTGTTCCTGAATTATCAGCACTGCCGCTTTGAATATTATTACTTGTTATGTCTCCCTGGAAATCTTCTTCCCGGGCTAAGAAGAAAGTAACTGCCTGTATACCTTTTGAAGTAAAACTTATTGGGTACCGTGCATCCCTATAACCTGCTGATCTTAGTTCGGCAATAACTTTTAAAGGATTAGATGAGTTTAATACTGTGCCATCCATTATACCGAAATTAAAAAAACCATTTTCAGCACTAAAATTATCTTTCGGGAAATTCGTTTCATCAATTATTTGAGCTGCATTACTTCCGGTAAATGTAACTGATACTTCCTGTTCAACTATATTACCTGTCTTTGCATCATATACATATGCAGTTACAAGGGTTTCTCTTGAAAGAGAATTTAGTCTTACTTCAAGGCCTTCAACCGGATCTTTAATATCACAGCTCATAATCATTACCGCAGCCGCTATAAAAAATATTACTTTTATTCTATTCATTGTATTTATCCTATTCATTTTTATTTTTCTTCCTTAAAACTTATATATGAGGCCTAGTGAGACAACCGGGTACCATTTAAACCAGCCTAAGTTACTCTCAAGCAGTTCTTCCTGGTCGGGTGCTGCTGAAGGTTCAAGAAGGCCGTTTGCAGTTAAATCAACATTTGCAGGTCCCTGGTAAACCGTGCCTATATCGAATGTAAAGCCTAATCCTGCATTTCCTGATGTTGGATTTCCGAAACCAATTCCTATATAAGGCGCAACCTTTTTAAAATCCAGGCTGGCTTGTAAGCTGCCAAGCTTTTCCGGGGTATATTCATCTCCGCCAAGTGTAGTGGTTTTTGTTGGAACAAGGTCAATATTTGCTTTATTAAAATTAAAAAATACTCCACCGGTAAGTCTAAAGACCTGTCCAAAGGGGAAATAATCAGCTAATAATGAAGCTGAGAGCAATTTTGCATCGGCAGTATATTTATATTGTTCGGTACCTCCGCCTCCATCTAATGAGTAAGAGAATGCAGCAGCACCAATTCTTAAGTTAATATTTGATCCAAAAGATCTTATTATTTCGCCGTTAATACCAAGAGTACTGGCCTTAACTGATACGGCATATTCTTGTGCTCTCGATGAAGAAATGAATATAATACAGAGAGAAAGGAAGAGTAGAAAATTCCTTTTCATGAGGTTAATCCTTTTATTAGAAAGTAGTTAGGTCGATAATTATGCAAATTATTCATTGATTAAATTATTGTAAAGTTAAATATGTCTATTTCAGTAACTTGTAGTTACAATATTATCGAATATAAAACGGTTTTAGTATAGGGGAATTCCTGAAATAAGCCTGCTTTTTATCCTATAAAAATGTTATATCAGGACCGGATATTCCATTTAGAGATAAAAACTTATTGCTTTAGTTTGAATACTAAAGTATTTTAACAGCATAAACTTAACTAATTATTCAAACGAGGGAACTTATGAGAAAAGCTTTACAGTTTTTCAGCGTAGTTATTCTATTGTCTTTCCAGGTCTATGCGCAGGAAGACCGGTTTAGTCAGCTATCAGAAACAAATGTTGTTGGTTATGCCAAACCCCTGGCAACTACTCTTGGAATGGGGATAAATTCTGCTTCTTTTTATTCAGCTAATGTACCGGAATTTTTTGGTTTTTCGTTTAGTATCAGAACAATGTTAATTTCTGTGCCTGATGATCAGCTTACTTTTACTCCTGAATTACCTGACGGTTATGCCGCAAATGAACCATCACCTACTTTTTGGGGTGAAAAAGGGGGCAATTCTTATCTCGGGCCAAATGGCTATGTTTCAATGCCGGGTGGAATAAATGAGCAGTCAATTCCTTTTGGAATGCCACAAATAGCTGCAAGCTTTATGGGGACAGAAGTTATGCTAAGATTTCTGCCAACTATACAATTGGGTGAAGAAGATGTGAACTTTTTTGGTATTGCTGTAAAACATGAAATAACCCGTTATATACCACTACTGCCTTTAGATATTGCTGTACAGGTAATGTACAACAAACTTCAGTTCTCTGACATTGTGGAAGGTACTAATTTAGCTTTTAATGCTCATGCAAGTAAGACATTTGGTGTTTTCAGAGCATATAGCGGCCTTCAGTATGAGTCATCCAAGTTTGATCTTAACTATACTCTTGAGGGTGATGAAAATAGCGGTGATCCTGAATTAAGGCAGGACAAAAAAATATCAGCCGAGGTTGAGGGCGATAATAACTTTAGATTCATCCTTGGCGGTGCAGTTAAATTTTCTATACTAGTAATTAATGCAGATGTAAATTTTGGATCGCAGACGGTTTTTACATCAGGAATATCACTTGAATTTTAACAGGAGTAGAATAATGTTTAATAAAATAAAATCCTATGCAATATGGGCAAAACTTACAAAGCAATCTGTTATTATAGCTTTTGCTATAACTACATTTAGTTTTAGTGGTTGTATCCTTGATGCTTTTGATACATTAACCCAGGAAATTCCATACAGTATGGATGTAGTTGTTTCAGGTGATGGTACTAATGTAGAGGGAACAGTAACAGTTAATCTTAATGATAATGATTTCTATAGCAAGAACCAGAGTAAAATAAACAATATTGAGCTTGTAAAAATTGCATATAAAACCAAATCTGTTGTACCGGCCGATCTTTCAGGTAATGTTACTATAACTGTAAGACAAAGTAACGGGACTCTTATATTTCAGAAAAATATTCCCGGTGCCCGTCCCTCAGATTATTCAGTAAACCCGTATGAGCTTACTCTTACACAGGCAGAGATACAACTGGCTAATCTTTATCTGTCTAATTTATCCAACAGGCAATTTACAGCCACGGTTACAATTAACACTTCAACATCAGGAACGAAAACCCTGGAAGCCCAGGTATTTGTAGTATTTGAAATGGAATACGATTTATAGGTTTTAGATTACAAGTTAAAGATGACATCTTTCTAAAAAGATGTCATCTTTCTATATATCTACACTTTTCCTTTTGATTTAAACCCCATATTATCTCTCTCACTTTTTTATTAGCTCTACTTTTCTATCTTCTTGTAAATAACCGTAAGGATGAGCTATGAAAAGGTATTTATATATTATGTTTATTATCTCAGCTATTGGTGTCAATGGGCAGTCAGGTGACAATGTAGAGGGAACATTAAGACTACTTTCCGGTGATGCAGCAGAAAAGTACCTTGCCCCGGTTGTATCAGCTTTCGGTTCTAACTTAAACAGCGGCTGGGTAAGCTCTATTCCGCCTGCTGTAACTACCGAACTAAACATTAAGCTAAGCATTTCTGCACAGGGCTCTTTTTTTTCTGATGGTATGAAACATTTTACAAGCTCGGGCAATTTCAGGTTTAATGAACAGCAGGCAAGAACAATTGTTGATAACTCGGTAAACGCCGATGAAGAGGTAAAAGATTATATAATCGGCCGTATTTTGTCCGAGACCTTCAACCTGTCTATAGCGGGACCAACAATTATTGGCAACAAAGATCAGGAAGTTACTGTATTATTTCCCGGTGAAACATACAGCACACCTTATGGGACATATACTGTTGAATCAATGGAGATTTTTACTGGTGCCAAAGGATTTTTAGGACAAATTCCTCTATTACCAATGGCCGCAGTTCAGCTTAATGTGGGTACTTTTTATGGAACGGAAGCAGCCTTTAGATTTTTTCCCGGCATAAAGCTGGGCGATCTTGGCGAATATAGTCTCTTCGGCGTGGGAATAATTACAAATCCTGAACCCTACTTGACTTTCCTTAAGCCCCTTCCTTTTAATTTAGGATTAGGTGTATTTTATCAAACTATGGAGGTAGACGGACTCTTTGAGTCTTCTGCTACACAGTTTGGATTTTATGCAAGCAAGCAGATTGGTTTATTTATTCCTTATGGCAGTATAACATTTGAATCATCATCAACTACAGTAACTTACGAATATGAGTTTTCCATAGTTACAGGTGATAATACTGAGACTTTAACTGTTATTGAGAAGGTAGATCTTGAATCAAAAAATAATATAGGGTTAACATTAGGTTCAAAATTTAAGTTCGGCTTCTTCGGTTTGTTTATAGATTTTAAACTTGCAAAAACAAGTACTTTTAATACAGGGATTTCATTTAGTTTCTGATTTATTAATTTGTTACTATCTTTCGCAATATTTTTAAAACGAAAACAGTCTGTTAAAAACTCAAAAACTATTTTGAAAGACTCAGCTTTATATATTCACATCCCATTTTGTGATCACAAGTGTATTTATTGTGATTTTTATTCAATTATCACTTCAGACAACATTGATCCTTTTCTTAATTCGTTAAAAAAAGAAATTGAGTCTTATGCTTCTCTATATTCAGATGAAAGAATTTTTTCATCAATATTTTTCGGCGGCGGTACACCTTCACTAATGACCCCTGGATACATTGAGGATATAATAAAATCGTTAAAACAGAATTTTAAGATTAATGATAATCCGGAAATTACACTTGAAACTAATCCGGGAACTGTTGATAATAAAAAACTGGAATTATTTTTGGCTGCCGGTATTAACAGGATAAGCGTTGGCATACAATCCTTTGATGATAAAGATTTAAAATTCCTGACAAGAATTCACGATAAAGAAACGGCTGTAAACACTATATTTAATGCCAGTAAAGCCGGTTTTGATAATATAAGTATCGACCTGATATTTAATCTGCCGGGACAGACAAAAGAAAAATGGTTAAAGAACCTGGAGACGGCAGTAAAACTTCCGGTAAATCATATCTCTGCATACAGTCTTATTTTAGAGCGGGGCACAATTCTAAATAAACTAGTGCTTGACGGCAAAGTGGAAATTCAGGATGAAGACTATGATGCCGAACTTTATGAGATAACAATTGATTTTTTAAGTTCCGAAGGATTTATTCAGTATGAAGTATCCAATTTTGCCAAACCCGGTTTTGAATGCCTGCATAACAAAGCATACTGGCAATATCGTGATTATTTAAGTTTTGGCCCTTCGGCTCATTCATTTGCCGCCGGTAAAAGATGGTGGAATTTCTCAAGCCTGAAACGGTATATTACCGAGATTGAAAAGACAGGAAAGGCTGTTGCAGGATTTGAATTATTAAATGATGAACAGAAATTTGATGAGTATATAATGCTTGCTATGAGAAGCGGCGGACTTGATATTGGGGAAATGAAATATATGTACAAAGGGAAGGGGCAAAGCTGGCTTAATGATAACGATGCTTATCTTAAAATACTTTTTGAACAGAATTTAATAAAAAGAGATAGTGATAAGATTAGTCTTACTAAAACGGGTTATGCAGTCTGCGATGAAATATTAAGCAAATTATTATGAGTGTTGTATAAGGAATGTTCACAGAATTATTAATGCTGCTAATAATTATTAAAGGCAAGCATATCGCACAATAGTAGTTATAGCTAATCAGAAATCTTTTTCATAAATTCTCTTTCCATTTATTACCCTTTAACAAATGACAAAAAGTAAAAGATATATTTTTGCTTTGCTGATTAATACCTTTTTTTATTTGCAGGTTTCTGTTCAGGCACAGCAGGTATTAACGAAATTTGAGCACCTTTCCATTGAAGATGGTTTATCTCAAACCGCCGTGTTTTGTATAATGCAGGATAAAAATGGTTTTATATGGATTGGTACAGAAGATGGTTTGAACAGGTATGACGGGTATGATTTTGTTATTAAAAAAAATGATCCATCTGATTCATCCAGTCTTAGTAATAATACTATTTTTTCAATATACCAGGATAGCCGCGGGTTCATCTGGATAGGAACAGAAGGGGGAGGATTAAATTTATATGACCCTGTACATGACAGCTTTAAAAGATTTAAATATGAACAGGATAATCCCAACTCATTAAGTGATAATGTTGTAAAGGCAGTATGTGAAGATAAAAACGGGTTCATATGGATTGGTACTAAAAACGGTTTGGACAGGTATGATCCGGTTTCAGGTAAATTCAGAAAATATAAGAATGGTATTAATGATCCCGGTAGTTTAAGTAATAATTATGTCCATTCACTTTTTTATGACAGCCGGCAAATTCTTTGGGTTGGTACCGAAAAGGGTCTTAATAAATATGATCCGCAAAAAGATAATTTTAAAAGATTTATAAAATCTCCAAATGATGAATATTCGTTAAGCCATGATATTATTCTTTCCATTGCCGAGGACGGTAACAGAAACTTGTGGATAGGAACATTTGATGGTTTAAACAAATTTATTGTTGATTCAGAAAAGTTTTTTAGGTATAACCCGGATAATAATCTGCGGATAAAGGATATAAGATCTTTGTGTATTGATAATGATAACCTTTGGGTGGGTTCCCGGCCAGATGGTTTATTAAAATTAAATATCCGCACGGGTAAATTTAACAGGTATATACATGTAAAGGATGAACCGACAGGAATTAATCGTAATTCGGTTTATTCAGTTTTTAAAGACAGTGCGGGTTCATTATGGATTGGCACATGGGGAGGCGGTATAAATATTCTGCATCAGAATGCTCACAACTTCAAACATTACAAATCTGTTAGTGAGAAAGAAAACGAGCTTAGCAGTAACGATGTCAGGTCTGTATATAAAGAAAATGACAGCATAATATGGGTTGGTACAAGGAATGACGGTTTAAACAGGTATAACAGGAATTCCGGGAAAACAGAACGGTTTTATTTTAAAGAAAATGACCCGCATAGCCTGAGCCATAATTCTGTCTTTTCAATCTTTAAGGATAATAATTTATTATGGATTGGTACCAGGGACGGACTGAATAAATACAATGAAAAAACTAAAAACTTCACAAGGTATTATTCCCCATATAAAGGAAAAGATAATGAAGAGGGTATTGTAAATATTCTTAAAGCCAAATCAGGTTTATTCTGGCTTGGGACAAGAGGGCGGGGTATTATTTTGTTTAACCCTGAAGAGAATAAATATGTAAAACTCTTTTCTAAAGATAATTCCGGTTTAAGTGATGATTTCATTTTTGACATTTATGAAGATTCAAAAGGAATTTTCTGGATTGGAACTAATAACGGGTTAAACCGATATGACCCTGCATCCAATACGTTTTCTGTTTTTATTAATGATGGCGGATCAAACAGCATTGGAAACAATGTCATCTGGTCTATCTATGAAGACAAAAACAGTAACTTATGGTTTGGCACAAGAGGCGGACTAAGCTTTTATAACAGGGAGAGAGATAACTTCACTAACTTTACTGAAAAAGACGGTCTGCCAAACCAGGTAATATACAGTATGCTTGATGATAATACAGGCTGTTTATGGTTAAGCACAAATAATGGTATCTCAAAATTTAATATCGATTTGTTCATTAAAGAAAAAAAAGTTTTGTTTAATAACTTTACAACATCAGATGGAATTCAAAGCCAGGAATTTAATTTTGGGGCTTATCATAAAAGCAATGACGGCGAACTGTTTTTTGGCGGGATAAACGGCTTTAATTCTTTTTTACCCTCAGAAATAAAATTAAACGAATATATTCCGCCTGTAGTTATTACTGATTTAAAAGTAATGAATAAAAGTATCACTGTTCAAAAATCACCGGGGGGTGCGGGTCTTGATAGCGCAATATTATTTAAACGGCAAATTAATCTTAGTTACAGGGACAATATAATTTCCTTTAAATTTGCCGCGCTGAACTTTTTTGCACCGGGCAAAAATAAATATATGTATAAGCTGGATGGATTTAATGACGAATGGAAACATATGGATAACGGTCAAAGATCAGTCACATATACAAATCTGGATCCGGGCGAATATGTATTCCAGGTGAAGGCCTCAAATAATGATGGAATATGGAATCCCGCGCCGGCACAGGTTATAATTAATATATCACCGCCATTCTGGAATACAATATACTTCCGGATAGCGGCAGCATTGCTGTTAGGTACATTTATTTTGTCATTATTTTATATGAGGCTAAAAAAAGTAAAAGAAGAAAAAGTAAAACAGGAAAATTTTTCACGTCAGCTTATAGAAAAACAGGAAACAGAAAGAAAAAGAATAGCCGCAGAATTACATGATAGCCTGGGACAGAATCTACTTCTGATTAAAAACAGGGCAGTGCTTGGCCTTCAGTATATAAATGGAAATAAGGATTTGGCGGAGCACGTTTCAGAAATATCATCAATTGCTTCTGAAACACTTAAAGAGGTGAGACAAATATCCCATAACCTAAGGCCTTATCAGCTCGACAGGCTCGGTCTTACTGATGCCGTTAAGGGTGCAGTTAAGAAAGTTGCTGAATCATCTGCTATAAATTTTGAACTGCAGTGTGATGATATTGACGATCTGGTGGCAAAAGAAAAAGAGATAAATATATACAGGATACTGCAGGAAGCTTTGAACAATATAATTAAACACTCTGATGCTGCTAATGCACAATTATCTTTTTTAAAAAAGGATGATAATTTAATTATAAGCATTTCGGATGATGGTAAAGGTTTTAATGGTATCATTGACCGGGAAGGAGACGGACTAAGTGGTTATGGACTTACAGGAATACAGGAACGTGTAAAAATATTAAATGGTAAATTGTTTTTAAATTCTGCACAGGGTAATGGCGTTAAATTAGCAATAACTCTTCCCGTAGATAAATAACAATGGGACACATATGAAAATACTTATAGCCGATGATCACCCCCTTTTTAGAAATGGGTTAAAAAATATTCTGGAAGTTAAGCTTAAGGATTTGGACGTAGTATATGAAGCATCTAACGGCAGGGAAGCTCTGGAGCTTTTAGAATTATACACCCCCGAGATAGCAATTTTTGATGTGGATATGCCGGAGCTTAGCGGACTGGAAGCAGCTAAACTTATTCAAAAAAAATCCCTTGATGTTAATATTATAATTCTTACTATGTACAATGAGGAAGACATTTTCAGAAGAGCAATGAGTTACGGAATAAAAGGTTATGTTTTAAAAGAATCAGCTATTACTGATATATTAGGTTGTATTGGCACAGTGAAATCGGGAAAACGTTTTGTAAGCCCTGCTCTTACTGATTACCTTTTAAAGGATAACCCCGAAACAGTCAGCTTTAATGTGCTGTTATCCGATCTTACCGCATCACAAAGAAAAATTGTAAAACTCATTTCAGAAAGCAAAACGACAAAAGAGATTGCTGAAGAATTATTTATAAGTCCTAAGACAGTAGAACACCACCGCTCAAACATTTGTAAGAAATTAAAGCTTCAGGGTCCCAATGCACTTCTCAGATTTGCAATTGACAACAAGCTGAGATTATAAAAATAGGGGCTGCCACCTATGTAGTTAGGGGGTGACGCCTATTTAAAACCCATGATATTAATATTAAGTTTGCTCTCAATAACCATAACCAAAACAAAAACCTTTTACTTCGTGCAACTCTTTCTTAAAGAGGAAGAGATAAACATATTTTCTTTAATTATGAAAATCATGAGCACGCAGGAAAGAATTAATTTATGAAAATTCTAATTATTGATGACAATGCGGGTATTCGCCAGTTCCTTAATATAATACTTGCCCCTCTGGCACATGAAATCTTCCAGTGCGAGGATGGTTCCGAGGCCTTTGATATGTATACAAAAATAAAACCAGACTGGATTTTAATGGATATAAAAATGAAAAGAATGGATGGAATTACTGCAGCAAGTTCAATTCATGAATTTTATCCGCTTGCAAAAATAATCATTGTAACAGATTATGATGATGTTCAATTAAAAGCCAGGGCTTTCCAGGCGGGTGCCTGCGGCTTTGTATTGAAAGAAAACATTTTCGAGGTAGTAGAAATTATAAAAAATAATTTTCCATGCCCGCAACCAAATCTTTAGATGAATTTAAATAACCGAGGACAATTATGAAAAAATATACAGACAGCATTATTAAACAGGGGATATTTTTTGTTACTCTTTTTATCTTATTGAGTTCGTTTTGCAGTAAAGATATTCTTTTTGCACAAACCTGGCAAATAGGAGAAGGTACAGGTTCAAATAATTGGGATAGTTATCCTGCTCCATTTGGCAATTACTATAAAGGAGCACGGCATCAGATTATTTACCAGGCATCAGAACTTCAGGCTGCTGGAATGACAGCAGGTGAAATTCATAAGCTTGGTTTTAATGTTACAGCTTTAAATGGCTGCGATCTTCTGTCAGGGACGGAAGTAAAAATAGGGCATACTTCTACAAATGCTTACGGTTCTTCTTATTTAATAGGGCTAACCTCAGTATACGGCCCCACTAATTATCAGCCGGAGATTGGATGGAATATGTTGACTTTTAGTACTCCTTTTAACTGGAATGGTACACAAAATATTGTTATTGAAATTTGTTTTAATGATTACCCCGGTGACTATTCAGAGAATGCTTCTACTGAATGGACTGCGGTTGGCTTTAATGCCGTAAGATACCGGAGATCAGATAACAGCGCTGCTGTATGTTCAGGTACAATCTCATCTTCAAACAGCGCGAATAGACCTAATATCAGATTTAGTAGAAATTCATACCAGGTATATTTATCAAACAATATAATACAGCCCGATACCACATATGTTTTAACTGAGAGCAATAATAACCCGGTTATTGCTGTTCAGGTAACTACTAACGGTAGTTTAAATCCGCTTACATTAACGCAACTGGATTTTAATACATCCGGCTCAACAGATCCTTCATCAGATATAGCAAATGCAAAGGTATATTTTACCGGTACCAGCAGTTCTTTTTCTACCGGTACATTATTTGGCACTTTCTCTTCTCCTGGCGGAGCTTTTAGTATTACCGGATCCCAGCAATTACAGGACGGTACAAACTACTTCTGGCTAACATACGATGTGCCGCTAACTGCTGCCGAAGGTAATTTATTAGATGCCCAATGTTTACAAATAAATTTAGGAGACACCATTTATACCCCATTAATCACTGATCCGGTGGGTGCACGTTCAATCAGGCGGAATTCAAAAATGGTAATAATCGGATTTGATCATGGTTCAAACGGCAGCAGTGAGTATCCCGCCCCTTTTGGAAATAATTATGAATCGGTACGGCAGCAGTTTCTTTACCGCCGCTCAGAGTTGCACGAACTGGGTTTTACTGCCGGTGATATAAACCAACTTGGTTTTCTTGTTACCGCATTAAATGGTATTGATACTATTAACGGCATGGAAATAAAAATAGGGCACACCACTATTCCAAATTTTGTTTCTCCTCTTCAAACCGGCTTAACAACTATTTATATTGGTGATTACCAACCTGTTATGGGCTGGAATATGTTCGAATTTACAACTCCGTTTGAATGGGATGGTATACAAAATATTGTGGTTGAAATTTGTTTTAATGACCCGGTATCTTCTTTTAATGCTTCCACACAACATACTATTACAAGCGGCAGTACTTCAAAATATATAACTAATAATAACCGTCCCGGTATTTGTACAGCTACAAACGGTACTACACATATAAACGTAAGACCTAACATAAGATTTATAAGAAATACTGAACAGATATTATTATCCAATACAACAATACAGGCAGATACAAGCCGCATTTTTGCCGGTACAGAAAATAATCCGGTAATTGCTGTACAGGTTGTAACAGATGGAGATATTAATCCGTTTAGTATAAGCAAACTTACCTTCAACACTGCCGGTTCAACTAACCCTGCAGTAGATATATCAAATGCTAAGGTTTATTATACGGGTATAAGTTCAACCTTTTCAACTTCAACATTATTTGGCACTTTATCTTCTCCAAACGGGAGCTTTGAAATTACCGGGAGTCAGTCTTTGTTAAGCGGTACAAATTACTTCTGGCTTACGTATGATGTTCCTGAGAATGCAGCCATTGGTAATCTGCTTGATGCACAATGTACCGGTGTTACTATTAGCGGAAGTGATTATGTTCCATTGGAAACTAACCCTGCCGGAACAAGAACTATCTTAGATTCTTTTGCCGGGGGAGATGGTACTTCCGGTAATCCATATCAAATCTCTAAAGCTAAACATTTAAATAGCGTAAGGGATTTTTTAACATCTCATTTTATCCAAACTGCGGATGTAAGTTTAGCAGAATATACTAACTGGATTCCTGTGGGAACAGACGCCACTCCATTTGAGGGAAAGTATAATGGAAACGGGTTTGTTATATCTAATCTAACAGTTATCAGTAACTTAACAAGAGTTGGATTATTCGGTTATACCGGTTACAGTTCGGTATTAGAAAATATAAGAGTTGAAAGTTCAAATGTAAGGGGTATTGCTACTTCTCCGTATGTTGGCGGAATTGTAGGATGGCATCATGGCGTACTTAATAACAGCTACTATGTTGGTATTGTATCTGCCGGAATATATTATGGAACTGTGGGCGGGCTGGTTGGTTTGAATTATGGGGACATAAACTCCTCCTTCAGCAATGCTGCAGTTAGTGCAGACGGAAATTATGTAACGGTTGGAGGTTTAGTAGGCAGCAATTCAGCAGATATAACCAATTGTTACAGTACAGGGCCAGTAGCATCAAATGGCAGTAATTCAGAAGCAGGGGGATTAACAGCTATTAATGCAGGCGGCACAATAACTAATTGTTACAGCACAGGAAGTGTGTCCGGCAGCGGAACCGGAACTGTTATTGGTGGGTTTTGCGGCGATGTTCTATACAGTTATACTTTTAATAATTGCTTTTATAACAGTGAAACTTCAGGTCTGAGTGATAACATCGGCAGAGGTACACCCGGAACAACTTCAGAGATGCAAAACCTATCAACCTTTCTTGATGTTGGATGGAATTTTTATGGCATTAACGGCGGTACAATATGGAATATGGGTAACGGCAGAAATAATGGTTATCCCTATTTTGCCTGGCAGTATCCCGGTGACGTTCCCCTTCCTGTTGAACTAACTTCTTTTACTGCTGTAACTGAACGGTTAAGCACTACTTTAAAATGGGTAACTAAAACCGAAGTGAATAATTATGGATTTGAAGTTCAGAGATCGGAAGTCAGAAGTCAGAAGTCAGAACAAGAAGTTCAGAGTGATTGGGGGACTGTTGGTTTTATTAAAGGAAGCGGCAACAGCAGTTCCGATAAAGTATATGAATTTACAGATAAGAATATTGCCGCAGGAAAATATTTATACCGCTTGAAACAGATTGATAATGACGGTTCATTTGAATATTCGGAAGAAGTTGAAGTTGAGGTAGGTGCAGCTCCGGCAGAATTCAGGCTTGCTCAAAATTACCCCAATCCGTTTAATCCTGAAACTATGATTGAATTTACTCTTCCGGAAAGCGGAAAAGCAACACTAAAGATATTTAACATAATTGGTGAGGAGGTAGTCCGTTTATTTGACGAATTAGCAGAGGCAGGTAAATATTACAAGGTGAAGTTTAATGCATCTTCTCTTGCATCCGGAATTTATATTGCAAGGCTTCAGTTTGGTGACAGCCAGTTGTTAAAGAAAATGACTTACTTAAAATAGAAGGAGATATTGTTAAGGTTTATCACAAAGTTGGTTTTATCATTACTTATTCTAATGTATTAACTATCTACTATAGCAATTAATAACTTCTTTACTTCGTTTGTAAATCATAATAATATATTTATTTTATTAACAGATTCTCGACCAGAAAATTTTATTAGCAGGTATAAAGGGGCTAAAAGCCAAGAAGCTCCC
>JAWOJF010000298.1:0-13601 GCA_046481785.1 Ignavibacteriaceae bacterium
ATGATTTTTTAACCCTTTCAACTATACACTCGGCTAAGGGCTTGGAGTGGCATTCTGTTTTTGTTATTCACGCCGTAGATGGTTTTTTCCCTTCAAGCCGCTCTGCAGAATCCCTGGAATCTTTAGAAGAAGAAAGAAGACTTATGTATGTTTCTGTAACCCGGGCAAAACAGAATCTGTTTATTTCATACCCAATGAATTTATTTGACAGGGAAGCAGGAACCACATTGTCAAAACCATCAAGATTCATTTCTGATATGAATCCAGGCCTGGCAGATGGTTATTTGCTGGATGATGAGTTTTAATAGCATAAAAAGAGATGATAAACTTAAAAAATGTCACCTCTATATTGCTGTTCAAATTAAAATTATTATTGATAATAATATTCCTAACTAGAGGCAGAATCCGGATTTTTTTTATTATCATAAAATCGATCCTCATCTGTCGTCCCTACGGGACTTTATTTCATTCTGTTAATTTATTATTCTATAAACGTTTAATCCCTACGAGATTTTAATCTCTGCGGAATTGAATAATTACAGGAATACAAGGACTTATACCATAAACAGTAACTATATGTTTAGGTAATATTATATTGTTGTTTTAAGTCCCGTCAGGGACGTTATGTTTATAGATATAGGTAATCTCAATATTTACAAGTTCCGTAGGAACGAAACAAATTATTATTTTGGACAGATATGCACCTCTTATCTTCTAACGCTAATTTAAGATATTAACATGATTATTCTTCTTATTTTTTTTCTTGTTACTTTTCTAATTCTTTATATATCATTAAGAAAATTTTTAACCAAACCATCAAAAACTTCCTACAACCTGAATTTTTCAATAATTATTGCCGCAAAAAATGAAGGACGAAATATACCCGGCCTTATTGAATCTTTAAAAAATCTTAATTATCCATCTGAAAAGTTTGAAGTAATAATTATTGATGATAATTCAAGCGACAATACATTTGAGCTTACGAAACAATTATCATCTGAGTTGAAAAACTTTTCGGTTATAGCAGCAGGAGATAATAAAAGATATCCTGGTAAAAAGGGTGCCCTGGATACCGGAATAAGCAAAGCTGAATATCCGTATATTTTAATTACCGATGCAGATTGCATTCCTTCGGAGGACTGGTTAACGTATTATTCCGGCAGGTTTTCAGAAGGATATGATATTGTATTTGGACCTGCACCATTTTATCAAACTAACTCATTGATGAACAAAATTTCATGCTTTGAAAATTTGAGGGCTTCACTCCTGGTGTTTGGTGCGGCTGAATTAAATTTTTCATACTCCGCAATGGCAAGAAATTTTGGATTTAAAAAATCATCATTTGAAAATATAGGCGGATATTCAAATACCGTTGAAACTTTAGGCGGGGATGATGACCTTTTATTAAGGGAAGCTGTAAAGCATAAAATGAAAATAGGAACAATTAACCATCCAGGGGCTTTCGTTTATTCAATAGCCAGAGAGAGTTTGGACAGGTACCTGAAGCAGAAAAAAAGGCACACGAAAACCTCTCTTCATTATCTTCCCTCAAGACAATTATTATTAACCATCTGGCATACAATCAATATATTTGCCCTTTTTTATCCGCTCATATCAATGAATCCGGATTTTATACCCCTGTTCTTTTTAAAACTTTTTGCTGATTTCAGTATGGTCTCATTTTACCAGAAAAAATTTGGTTATACCTTTAGTATAACTGAGAAAATTTATTTACAGATATATTATGAAATTTTCCTTATAATTAATTTCTTTAATGCCCTGGTAAACAAAGATAAATGGTGATCCTCTTCTTTAATTATTCCGTTTGATTTGAAAAACAAAAAACATATTTTTGAACCAATTAAATTTTGATTGAATGGATTATTCTACATTAGCCGCAAAAGCAATTGAAGCAAAACAGAAAGCATTACCCACCTACTCAGGTTTCCATGTTGGAGCAGCAATATTAACAGATGATGGGAAAGTGTTTCTGGGGTGCAATATAGAATCAAGTTCATACAGCCTTACTATTTGTGCCGAAAGAACAGCAATATTTAAGGCAATATCGGAAGGGGAGAGGAAATTTAAGGCAATAGCACTTGCCAGTGACCATCCTGATTTCATTTCCCCCTGCGGCGCCTGCAGACAAGTCATCAGCGATCTCTGTGGTAATATTGATGTTGTAATGATAAATCATAAAAATGAATTAAAAATTAGTAAGGTTTCTGACCTGCTGCCTTTTGCATTTAATGATGAGAAACTGAGATAGCCGCCAAGAGCAAGCCTGCCTGCCGCAGGCAGGAGCAAGAGTAAGAACAAGCCTGCCTGCGCAGGCAGAAGTAGTGATCAGTAAACACAATTAAAAACATAATAATAATACAGTAATGACACTTTTCGAATCTACATCTCCGCACTCAATGCCAAAAGATACGGGCTGGATAGAGGTTATTGCAGGCTGTATGTTCAGCGGCAAAACCGAGGAATTAATCAGGCGCCTCAGAAGAGCACAGATAGCAAAACAATCGGTTAAAATATTTAAACCCAAAATTGATAACCGTTATTCTGATTCTAAAATAGTTTCTCATAGTGAACAGTCACTTCCATCCGTAATTATTGAAGATCCGATTGAGATAATAAATAATTCACATGATGCACAGGTAATAGGCATTGATGAAGCACAGTTTTTTTCTTCGGATATAGTAGCAATATGTAATAAACTTGCTAATGAAGGTAAAAGGGTAATAGTAGCGGGGCTTGACCAGGATTACCGCGGCAATCCGTTTGAACCCATGCCTCAGCTTCTTGCAATTGCTGAATATATTACAAAAACCCTTGCCATATGTATGGTTTGCGGAAATCCTGCAGATAAAACACAAAGGAAAACAGAATCGTCAGAAAGAGTTGTTGTGGGGGCTGCAGATATATATGAAGCCAGATGCAGAAAATGCCATTTTGTTCCCAGTGAGTGAGGGGTTTAAAAAAATTAAAAATTAAAAATTAAAAATTGAGGAACGGAGATACTTGTTCTAAAACTCAATTGAGGTTTGCTTAATAAACGATTGCAAAGAATATTAAACAGCAGGAATATCAGTTAAGAATTTTTAATTGGATTTTCCTTCCGAGGTAAATATGGATTTTGTCTCTCTCTTCAGAGGAATTTTAGGGGTTGCTGTTATTATTGGAATTGCCTTCCTTCTTTCAAATAATAAAAAAAGTATTAATTGGAGATTAGTAGCCGGGGGCTTCATACTTCAAATTATTTTTGCAATACTGATTATTAAGGGAGATAATCTCCGTTCAGTGTTTTTTATGCTTGCCTGGCCAAAGGATTTTTTTCACTGGGTGAGTGGTTTTTTTGTTTTAGTTCTCAATTTTACCTCAG
This sequence comes from Ignavibacteriaceae bacterium, assembly GCA_046481785.1. GTDB lineage: Bacteria > Bacteroidota > Ignavibacteria > Ignavibacteriales > Ignavibacteriaceae > JAWOJF01. The sequence continues at coordinate 3,383 of JAWOJF010000298.1, forward strand.
AGGGGGCTAAGTTTGTTTTCGGGCCCCTGGCATTAGGTCCGGGTACTGAAGGCAGTCTGGGAATGTTTTTTGCTTTTCAGGTACTTCCTACCATTATATTTTTTGCCAGCCTGATGTCTATACTTTATTATCTGGGAATTATGCAGCGGATTGTACAGGTGATGGCATTGATAATGGCAAAAGTAATGGGTACAAGCGGTGCGGAATCTCTTTCTTGTACAGCAAATATATTTGTCGGCCAAACAGAAGCACCTCTGATGATCAAACCTTTTATTAAAGGAATGACACAGAGTGAAATTCTTACAATAATGGTAGGTGGAATGGCAACAATTGCCGGCGGTGTTATGGCAGCATATATCCAAATACTTGGAAGTTCATATGCCCAGTCCTTAAATCTTCCGTTACTGCAGGCGCAGCATATGTTTGCCACACATTTACTTGGAGCAAGTGTAATGGCAGCGCCGGCTGCACTGGCAATCTCTAAAATACTTTTTCCTGAAACCGGTGATCCGGAGACAAAAGGTACCGTTAAAGTTAATGTTGAAAAAAATGCCTCCAATGTTGTGGAAGCTGCTGCGGTTGGAGCTACAGACGGCTTAAAATTGGCACTAAATGTCGGCGCTATGCTTATTGCCTTTATTGCAATTATTGCCCTGATCAATTTCTTATTGCTTCAGTTTGGCGACTTAATTGGTGCAAACGAATATCTTAAAAATACATTCGGACAACCTCTCAGCTTTCAATTAATTATAGGCCTGGTTCTTCAGTATCTTGCTTTTAGTATTGGGGTTCCATGGCAGGATGCTTTAAACTTTGGGAGCCTTATAGGTACAAAAGTTGTACTAAATGAATTTGTTGCATACCTTGAAATGGGTAATCTTATAGCGGCAAAAGTTTTAACTAATGAAAAATCAATACTTATGGCAACTTATGCCCTGTGCGGTTTTGCAAATTTCAGCTCTATTGCAATACAGATTGGCGGAATAAGCCCCCTTGCGCCTTCAAGAAAATCCGATATAGCAAGATTGGGTATAAAGGCTGTTATTGGCGGTTCGCTGGCAACTCTTACAACAGCTACATTAGCCGGAGTTTTATTTTAATAACTTTTATACTTTAACTGTAGTGGCGTTCAACTGAACGCCACTACAGTTTAGAACGCCATTACAGTTTAGAACGTTATGATAGATTTAAATTTTAAATACAAAGATTTAACCGGGCAAATAAAATCAATTTCTCCGTTTGAACCCGAACTTGCTTTAATTTTAGGGAGCGGATTAGGAGATTTTGCTGATAAGATTAATATAATAAAATCAGTAAATACCGGAGAGTTTCCCGGTTATCCGCCGTCTACTATTGCGGGGCATGCAGGAAAAATTCATTTTGCCGAGTATGAGGGAAAAAAGCTAATAATTTTTCAGGGAAGAATTCATTTTTACGAAGGATACAAAATTTATGAATGTATCCTTCCGGTTTGGATTACTTATAAGCTGAACTGCAAAAAAATGTTTATTACCAATGCGGCGGGGGGAATAAACTTTAATTTTAAACCCGGAGATTTAATGCTGGCAAATTCTTTTATTGGAATGAGCATTAAAAAAGAATTAACATATTTAACCGGTCTTTCTTCCATTGAAATAAAGAACATGTCACTTGATTTTCCTTCCGGATATTTTAACAACATAATAAAAAAAGCAGCGCTTGATGAAAAAATTGAATTAAAGGAGGGGGTTTACTGGTACACAAAAGGGCCCAGCTATGAAACTCCTGCAGAAATAAAAATGATGAGAATACTTGGCGCCGATGCAGTTGGAATGTCTACAGTGCATGAAGCGGCTTTTTCGGCATATCTTGGGATGGCTGTTTCGTCGGTAACGTGTATTACTAATTTTGGTTCAGGTATTTCCCCCAAAAAACTTTCACATCTCGAAGTAACGGAAACGGCTAATCTGGTAACTGAAAAGTTTGAAAAACTGGTTAAAAGAATAATTAAAACCCTGTAAGTGAAGAATTTCCACCCACATTTTAAGAATCCTTTTACTCTTTTATATAGTGTTTTTATTTGACTTTATTAGCCTTAACTGGTAATTTTAACAGCTAATTATTTTAAAAAATCAATATTGTAAAGCAAAACATGAAAGAATTCAGATTAAGAATCATCCTCATTCTGGCAGCGGTTGCATTATGTATTTATTTGCTATATCCCACCTATGCTGACTACCAAAACTCAAAAAAAATCTCGGAAATTCTTGATAAAAAAAGAAGTGAGATTGCCGCAGCTAATCCTGGTTTATCAAGTGACCAGATTGACGAAAGGCTTGAGGCAATTGAGGATAGTATAAAGGCTTTAGACCCTTCTATTGCCAAAGCAAGGCAGGACAGGATTAAACTGGGACTGGATTTGCAGGGCGGAATGAGAGTCGTTCTGGAGGTTAATACAGCCAAATTACTCGAAAAAATTGCTCAGAACCCGGATGATACCTTTAAAAGTGTTTTAGCTGATGCAGAAAAAGAGTCTGCTTTATCAGATGAATCGGTTGTTGATATTCTTGGAAGGTTGTTTGATGAACGGGGAGTAAGATTAAGCAGATATTTTGGAACAGTTAGAGAAGAAGATTCCGAAATTTTAGATAAATTAAAGACAGATGCTGAAGATGCAGTTAGCCGTGCAATGGAAATTATACGGAACAGGGTTGATCAGTATGGTGTTTCAGAACCGTCAATCCAGCGGCAGGGTACAAGACGAATTATTGTAGAACTTCCTGGTGTTGCACGCGAGGAAGAAGCCAAACAGCTTTTACAAGGTACTGCTTTACTCGAATTCAGGCTTGTTAAAGACCCTGAATTTACAATTGGTGTTATGCAGAGAATTGATAATATACTTGCAGGCAAAGTAATTGAAGGTACTGATGCTTCGGGTGATACTCTTTCAGCTAATGATACTACACAAACTGCCGTTGATGCAGCCGAGACAGCTCCTGTTGATACAAACAGGCAGTTGACAGAAGAAGAATTTAAAAGGGAGCACCCTTTCTTTTCAATAGCAATACTTGATCCGCAGGGAAGAACCGCAGAAGCGTATGTAGCCGAGGATATGCGTGATCAGTTGCAAAGAATGTTAAACCGCGCTGATGTTCAGAGGGTAATACCTGATAATGTTGAATTTATTTTTTCTGCCAAGCCTGCAGGCTTCCAGGAAGGCAAAGCAATATATTTATTATATCTGGTTAATAAAGAACCTGAATTAACAGGCGGTGTTATTACCAACGCTCAGGCAAATATTGATCCTAATACATCTTCACCAGTGGTTAGTATGGAAATGAATTCAGAAGGGGCAACTGAATGGTCGAGGATTACAGGTGCAAATATTGGAAAAAGAATTGCTATTATTTTAGACGGAGTTGTTTTCTCTGCACCCAATGTTCAGGGTAAAATTCCGGGCGGTCGTTCACAAATTACCGGTGTTGGTAATCTTGAAGAAGCAAAATTACTCGAAATTATATTAAAGGCAGGTGCTCTGCCTGCTCCGGTTGACATTATTGAGGAGAGAACAGTAGGACCCTCACTCGGTCAGGATTCAATTAACGATGGATTGTTTTCCTTCATTATGGGATATATTCTTACCGCTATTTTTATGGTTATTGTTTATCAGCGTACCGGTTCTATTGCAGCATTCTCATTGATTTTTACTGTATTATTTATCCTTGGGACATTAGCCGGCTTTAAAGGTACCCTTACATTACCCGGTATTGCAGGAATAATTTTAACTATTGCTATGGCAGTTGATTCCAATGTGCTTATTTATGAAAGAATAAGGGAAGAATTAGCTGTTGGTAAAACAATTAAGGCAGCTGTTGACAGTGGTTTTTCGAGAGCACTTTCTGCTATAATGGACTCGAATATTACTACATTTTTTTCCGGCATTATTCTTTACCAGTTCGGTACAGGCCCTATCCAGGGATTTGCATTAACATTAATGATAGGAATTATTGCAAGTCTTATTAGCGCTTTGGTAATTTGCCGGTTAATTCTGGATTATATGGTTGCTAAAGGAATTAAAATAACTGTCGGTTAATAAGTAGAATTTTTATAGGAGTAATTTTTTAGATGCGTATACTGCAAAATATTAATTATGATTTTCTGGGAAAAAGAAAAACTTTTTATATTGTCTCTTTAGTGGCAATTGTAGCAGGAATTTTAAGCATACTTATAAGAGGTCTTGAGTATGGAGTTGATTTTAGCGGTGGTTCAGAGATTGTCGTTCAGTTTGAAAAACCTGTTGACCTGGCCCAGATAAGAGATGAAATTGGTAATATTGGGATTGGTAATGTTGAGATTAAAACCTTTGGCGGCGATAACACTGTTTTGATCAGGACTGACCTGCAGAATATTCCTCCAAATGTTTATCCAAATGTTGTTGCCAATATTGAAAAGGAAATTAATGCTGTATTTCCGGGAGTACCCAGAACTGTTACAGATTCAACTGATAACTCCATTACTTACGAGTTCCAAAATCCTGATACCGCCAGCACCCTTGCCTCCGGGCTCTTCCGCAGAGGTTTTCAAAGCAGCAGAGTTTCTGAAGAAGTTACGAACCGGCAGGTTATTGTGAGTGTAGGAATTTCTGATTGGATTAAACAAAATTTAAGAGAAAGTGTAACTGATAATGAGTTTACTGTAATAAGAGCCGAGCAGGTTGGGCCAAAAGTGGGCAGAGAATTAAAAGAAAATGCAATTGTAGCAATTGTTTTATCTTTAATTGTAATCCTGGTATACCTTGGATTCAGATTTAAATTTGTATTTGCGTTTGGTGCTGTTGTGGCACTATTCCATAATGTTTTAATAACCCTTGGATTATTTTCAATTCTTTATAACGTAATACCAGGGTTAAACCTGGAAATAGACCTGAACGTTGTTGCTGCTTTTCTTACACTGGTAGGTTATACAATAAATGATACTGTTGTTATTTATGATCGTATCAGGGAGAATATGAAGATTCATAAAACACTGCCTCTTTTGGAAGTAATTAATAGAAGTATTAATAATACAATGAGCCGTACAGTTCTTACCGGTGGAACTACATTAGCCGCATTATTAATTCTGTTATTCTTCGGCGGTGAAGTTCTAAGGTCATTTGCATTTACCCTTTTCTTTGGAATTTTGATAGGAACTTATTCCTCTGTATTTATTGCAAGTGCTCTTGTGCTTGAATATTCCAGCAGAGCCAAGCGAAAAGTACAGTTTTAATTTTTTTATAAGCCCCTTTTTCAGGGGCTTTTTCATTATACCTGAATCATACCCCCTCTTCCTTCCGCTTTTTACCGTTTATCCCGTTTTTAATTCATAAATACCCCCAGTTTAGGGGATACCAAAAAAGATCATCTTGGTTTAAACTGTTTTGTGAAAACAAGGTAATAATTCAATACATAATTATAACAGTAACAAAACGGGAGTTATCAAATGAGCTATAACATAACCACATACAAGCCCCGCGGAAACTATAAAATTAATCCGTTCCTTCTTAACAGAAATAAAAATATACGTGATGACTTTAGAAGAATGAAGGATGAAGGCATAAGGAACAGAGATGCTTTTTTTAATCTGGCACAAAAATATTTTCTTTCAGAAGGAACAATTAATTCAATTATTTACGCAAGGAAATAATTCACTAAAAATTTACATAACAAGCCTCATTTTATTTTATGTTAAAGCAAAAAACCCTTGCCTGCAGCATGGGTTTTTTATTTTTGTTTTTCCTTTCAGGATCAAACGCCATTTGACCTTTAGCATCTTTTAATTCTTCATTGGGTATTATCTTTAATTAATTCAAAAATGAATGAAATATGGAGATGTTATGATTGTTTATGTTATGCCCCAGGATGAAGAAAACTGGGCGGTTAAAAGAGAACATGAGGAAAAACCTGTTTCGGTTTATGATTCTAAAGAAGCAGCAATTGAAACAGCAAAAGAAATAGCTATGGGACTTGATGCCGAACTGGTTGTTTTAAGGCCGGATGGTACTATTGATAACCTTGGAACTGAAAGTATTGACCCATTTCCTTCTAAAGATAATTCTCCTGAATTTAACGAAGATGCAGATGAAGGAAATATTTAGTTAAGTGGAAGAATTTCCTGGTCAGTTAATAAATGGTGACTGTTTTGCTTCTATTTACCTTTTTCGATCATGTAAATTTTTGTATCAACACCGGGCGACATAACTGTATGGTCAGGCTTCCTGTTAGTTACTTCAAATCCGTTAAGCCTCAGCATTTTGTCATCCCACTGAAGTAAATCCGCTTTTACGATAGGATAAGGATTATGGTGAACCTGTATTTGCCTTATCATATTTTTCTCTTTTGAATAATTAAATAACAAATATCTCTCAATTAGAAAAAATTCTAGAGATTCTGAATCTGCAAAACTCTCTTCGCCATTCATTGAGTATTTAAAGTGAGAAGAGATAATTTCTCCTGTTCTTTTAACAGAGAAATTAATTATTCCGTTTCCCGGATCTTTTTCGTTCGTTATTTCGGCATGACGGTAAGGCAGGTCAATTAACTTTGCCGCTTCTACAGCTAAAAATTTATCTGCATCGAGTGAGTAAAACCAGACGCCCGGCGTTCCATTCTCATCATATACATAGGTTCTAACATTTATTTCAGAAAAATATGAAATGCCCGGAACGGGGGGCAGCAAATTTAATCTTAGGTTTAATAAAGAGAAGGGGATTACTCCTATATATGCTCTACCATTGTAGGTATCAACATAAAGGCCTTCCGGAAGTGTTCTCTGCAGTTTTGCTGAATCATACTCCCAGTGAAGAAACAGCAGGTCCCTCCAGTCCTGGTGCATAACAATTAGTTTATTCCGGGGTTCCTGCCGGATTTTTAGCCTGTCTTTTATTGATGGTTGTGTCATATTATAAAGTCTGGCAAAATTCACAAATATTCAGATTTATCCATATATTAATTTTACATGTGATGGTGTCCAAATCGTTTTCAATTTTCTTTTCATCATCATATTTTACATTGGAAATGTAAATAGGGATGTTTTTAGTTTATGTGACTTCACACATTTTATTTTTTAAACGAATTTATTTATTCCGGTAAAAGGGAAAATATGATCGAGTACCTGGAAATACATTCAATAGATATTATTGCAACAAGGGTAAGCGGCAAAATTTCAGAAGGAGAATTTCTGGCGCTTAAAGAAGAGGTAACCGGCAAAATAAATAAATATGGAAAAGTAAGCTGGTATTATGAAATGAGTAACTTTTCAGGATGGGATTGGGATATATTCTGGAGAGAGATAAAATTCAGCATCAGGAATAGCTCCAATTTTGAACGAGTTGCTTTTGTTGGTGAAAATTTTCTTGAAAATGTTATGGCACAGTTTTCAAAACTTTTTACACCTGCTGAAATAAAGTATTTTGATATTAAGAACAGACAGGATGCAATAGAATGGATAAAATATGGAATAGTGAGGAATAAGTAGCTGGATTGAGTATTGATTATGTATGGAATAAAATTCATTAAATGAATATATCCGTTTCACTATTTTTGAAACAAACTAAACGGGTGCAGAAAATGTTAGAATCAATAAATCCTGCCAATGGTGAATTAATAAAAACTAATCAGAAATTTATTAATACATTCAAATAACAGAGACGCATATTCAGCAAGGCCTCTTTGTTTAATGAAATTATTACTTAAGCTTATTTTACCAGCATTAATTTTTTTACCTGCGAGTATTTTCCTGCCTCAATTTTGTAGAAATAAATTCCGCTGTTTAGCTCACCTCCGTTGAACTCAACATTATATGTGCCAGTATCTTGTTTATGGTTAACAAGCTCAGCAACTTCTTTACCAAGGACATCGTAAATAACCAGCCTTACGTTGGCTTTTTCGGGGAGCGAGTAACTTATCACTGTAACCGGGTTAAACGGATTAGGATAATTTTGTGCAAGCTCAAACATTTTAGGTTTCATGGATGAAACCTCTACAGTTTCGGAGTATTCAAAAGAGCCGTCATTATCTATTTGCTTTAAGCGGTAATATGTATTTTCCGTTAAAGGTTTTTTATCAATAAAAGAATAATTTTTTTCTGAGCTGCTGTTTCCATGTCCGTTTATAAAGCCAATCTTTTCCCATGCATTTTCTGACCTCTGATCTCTGGCCTTTGATCTCTGAACTTCAAACCCGTAGTTATTCACTTCGGTAGCAGTAGACCAGTTAAGGATAATTTCATTATTTAATAAAGATCCGGTAAAGGATATCAGTTCAACAGGAAGGTTTGCCATATTACCAAAAATATAGGCGGAGCCGGCAATGTTTAGAGTATTTCCCCCGGCTGCATCTTCATCTTCCTGATATGCACCAACAATGGCATAGTCTCCCGAGATGGAGACTGAATAACCAAAAATATCAGATAGCGCCCTGTCGGAAGCAACAATTTTCTGCACCTGCGTCCATGATGTGCCTGAATTATTATTAAATATGTATGCAGAACCGGCATTAAATACATTATTTCCACCTGCTGCGTCTTCATCTTCGAAATATGCACCAACAATGGCATAGTCTCCCGAGATGGAGACTGAATAACCAAAATTATCAATTTCCGCCCTATCAGAAGCAGCGATTTTCTGCACCTGTATCCATGAGACAGTATTATTATGAAATATGTATGCAGAACCGGCACTGTTCAGAGTATTCTCCCCTGCGGCATCTTCATCTTCGCGAAATGCACCAACAATGGCATAGTCCCCTGATATAGAGACTGAATAACCAAAATTATCAGCTACTGCCCTGTCGGAAGCAGTTATTTTCTGCACTTGTGTCCATGATGTGCCTGAATTATTATAAAATATGTATGCAGAACCGGCACTGAATAAAGTATTTCCCCCGGCGGCATCTTCATCTTCGAGATATGCACCGACAATGGCGTAGTTACCGGAGATGGAGACTGAAAAACCAAAAATATCATCTTCTGCTCTGTCGGAAGCAACAATTTTCTGCACCTGCGTCCATGATGTGCCTGAATTATTATAAAATATATATGCAGAACCAGCAAAGCGTAAAGTATTACCTCCGGCGGCATCTTCATCTTCAAAATATGCACCTACAATGGCATAGTCTCCCGAGATGGAGACTGAGTAACCAAAACGATCATCTGCTGCCCTGTCGGAAGCAACTATTTTTTGTACCTGCGTCCATGATGTGCCTGAATTATTATGAAATATGTATGCAGAACCAGCCTTGAATAAAGTATTTCCCCCGGCTACATCTTCATCCTCCTGATATGCACCTACAATAGCATAGTCTCCCGATATGGCGACAGAAAAACCAAAATTATCACCTTCCGCCCTGTCGGAAGCAGTAATTTTCTGCACCAGTTCCCATGTACCAGAATTATTATAAAATATATATGCAGAACCAGCATCGCTTAAAGTATTTCCCCCGGCGGCATCTTCATCTTCCTGATATGCACCTACAATGGCATAATCTCCCGAGATGGAGACTGAGTAACCAAAACTATCATCTGCCGCCCTGTCGGAAGCAGCTATTTTTATAAGTTGGTCCCAGTCCTGGGCTTTAATACTTTGAGAGCACGAAATTAAAATAAAGATTGTGGCAAATAGTGTGAATCTTTTCATACTATCTCCTTAATTTTTTATAAATACTGTTTACACTAATTTCCCGGGCAAGATAAAGAGCAAAAACAGGCACAAGGGCATAAATTTTCTTTGTCCTGTTACTTCAAAATTCTTTTTGTGAGGAAAATAGTCGAGTTGTATATTAAAATACGTTTTCTAAATAAACATGTCAAGCATCTGTTATTATTTTTGAGTAAACATTCTGAAATGTTTGATCAGGAAGTAAATGGATACCGAAGAAACTCAATAAGATTTCCGGTTATGGAAGAATATTTCTTTTTTATAAATAGAGAATGAATCCTTCGATCTTTTGTATGTGTCAATAATAAATGCAAAAAATGATGTCTTTAACTTTAAAAAAAATAATTAATGGATTACAGGGGGTAATATCCTGCTAATCCGGGATACTATTTTACTACAGTTAATTTTTTCGTGTCAAAAAAGTCACCGGCGGCAATCTTATAAATGTAGGTACCGCTTGGCAGTCTGATCCATTAAAGGGAACAGAATGATATCCTGCTGTCAGGAATTATGAAACCAGTGTAGAAATCTTTTCACCAAGCATAAGTA
>JAWOJF010000327.1:0-5032 GCA_046481785.1 Ignavibacteriaceae bacterium
ATAAAGGTTAGCCGGGAAGTATTAGCCTCTTACTACCTAACTGTTTTTCCATTGTTAATTGTAAATTGTTAATTGTTAATTGCCCCGCCAATCGGTTTGGACGCCTAAATTTCCTTTTTTTCTCCTTTCCTATCGGATAAAGCGACTGCCTCCCTTCACTTATATACGTTAGGGCTGTATTTATTAAAGTAAAAAGGATAAATAATGAATATTCGGAAATTATATTTAATTCTGGTTTTACCATTTCAGATAGTCTATCCCGGTGCTCTAATTGCCAATCTGCCAGTGTCAGAGAACTATGGCGGACAGCCTGCCTCTAAAGAATTGTCTGCTGATTATGGACTGCTGACTGTTTCCCGGTCTGCTGACTGTGGACTGCTGACTGAGGACTTAATATCCGGCGGTACAATAAAGGGGAAATTAACCGATGCGGATACTAAACAGCCATTAATTTCGGCAAATGTAATTCTTTTAAATACAAATTACGGTGCAGCAGCCGATCCGGAAGGAAATTTTATAATTGCAAATATTCCACCCGGTACATATTCAGTTAAAATAAGTTACATAGGTTATGAATCAAAAATAAAAACGGATATTGTAGTACGCCCCGATAGAATAACATTTCTTAATGAAGAATTAAAACCCTCCGGCCTTGAACTTGAATCTGTTGAAGTTACAAGCGGCTATTTTAACACAGATGAACCGGAGGTTAGCGCAACAAGTTTTTCTTACGAGGAGATAAGAAGAGCACCCGGCTCCGGCGGTGATATCAGCAGAACTATAATGGGGCTTCCCAGCCTTGCAAAAGTAAATGATCAGAGCAACAGTCTTATAGTACGCGGCGGCAGCCCTTCTGAAAATTCTTTTTATATAGACAACATAGAAGTACCAAATATTAACCACTTTCCATCGCAGGGTTCATCCGGCGGGCCGATAGGAATGGTTAATGTTGATTTTATTAAAGACCTGAATTTTTACTCCGGCGGATTTTCTTCTTTATACGGTACCAAACTTTCTTCCGTTATGGAAATAAATTTCAGGGAGGGGAACAGGGATGAAATAGACGGACAGCTTGATTTGAATTTTTCGGGTTTCGGCGGTGTTGCCGAGGGTCCCCTCTTCAATAAAGGTTCCTGGCTTATTTCGGCAAGAAGAAGTTATCTTGACCTGCTTGTAAAGGCTATCGATATTGGTACAAGCGTTGCCCCCCGGTACGGCGATTTCCAGTGGAAGCTTGTTTATGATATTACTCCTTCCGATAAAATTTCTTTATTAGGGCTGTTTGGCGATGATCATTCTTCATCAGATGAAAAAACTGCCGAAGAAAATAAAATGGAAGCTTACGGAGTGCAGGATTATACTCAGGGTGCAGCAGGAATTAACTGGCAGAGGTTATGGGGTTCTTCCGGCTTTTCCAATACTTCCTTTTCATACACTTCAACAGGATTTAAGGAAACATTTTTTAAGCCCGTTGCCGGAACCAAACTGCTGGATAATAATTCAGATGAAAGAAAGATCTCCCTGAGAAATGTAAATCATTTCCGGATAAATGAAATGAACTCGATCGATTTCGGCTTTGATGCTAAATATATTTTTAATAGCTATAAGGCTTTTTACGGCGAAACCCGGGATGTACTCGGTAATATTATTCCGGCAGGAGAAATAATTAAAGATTTAAACGCTTCTGATGCAGGAATTTTTATTAACTATACTGTTAAACCGTTCAGCCAGTTAACCGCAGCAATAGGTTTCAGAAGCGATTATTATTCTTACTCAGATAAATTAAATTTTGACCCGCGGATCGCATTAAATTATAAATTAACTTCTTTAACCTCACTTAACGCTTCGGCAGGAATATTCCATCAATCATTACCCCTGATACTTCTTTCACAGAAAGATGCGAATAAAAAACTAAAATCACCGCAGGCAATTCACTACGTTCTTGGTGTTGAACATTTGTTAACTGATAATACAAAACTCACTATAGAAATTTATGATAAGGAATATTATAATTTCCCAATTGATCCATCTCAGCCATCTTTGTTTATTATTGATGAGAATATTTACGGTAACATTTTTTATTCATTTCATGATAGACTTATGGATGAAGGAAGAGCATACTCGAGAGGAGCAGAACTGACAATACAGAAAAAACTTGCACAGGATTTTTACGGACTGGCAAGTTTTTCATATTTCCGTACCAGGTATAAAGCTGCGGACAATACATGGCGCGACAGGATGTTTGATAACCAGGTGATACTAAGTCTTGAAGGGGGCTATAAACCCAATAATGAATGGGAGTTCAGTGCAAGGTGGATTTATGCCGGCGGTGTCCCTTATACTCCTTTTAATGTTGAAGCTTCACAACAGGCAAATACCGGTATAAGAGATGCCGGCAGGATCAATGAAGAAAGATACCCTGATTATCATTCATTAAATATACGTGCCGATAAAAGATTTCTTTTCAGCAAAACTAATCTTGTTGTATATATAAGCATCTGGAATGCATACAGCCGGAAGAATGCAGCTTCTTACTACTGGAATTCATTTAAAAATGAACAGGATATAATATACCAGTGGACACTCCTCCCAATCTTCGGCGTAGAATATGAATTCTAGTTTTAAAAAAAGTCTCCCTTTTTGCTTAAAGGGAGACAGTCCCGCCTGTGGCGGGACAGAGGGATTAAGTGCGCCCTGAATTGGCGAATAACCTGCCATACCCCAAAAACTTATCCTCTGTTTTTTTGAGATTACTGATAATAATTATCTTATCTTACAATAGAGCAGGCACCTAATCTCCCTGTTCGGGTCAAAAACCCGAACTGTCCCTCTTTAGAAAAAAGAGGGACTATTTAAATCCCCTATTTTTTCCTAAATTACTCCCCGCATTTAATAACTTTTAATTTAAATTGATACAATTACACTACATTGATGTAATAATTTTAATAAGTGCCGGGCAGTGCTTTTTTGTAACTGTTTTTATACTTCATAAATACGGTGATTCTCTTGCCAACAGGATGTTATCTGTTTTGTTTTTTTCCTACACCCTTGTCCTTACGGAAATGTTATTATGGGATATAAAATTATTTACAATATTTCCCCGTTTTATGATCCTTCTTGTGGGTACGGCTTTTTTAGTAGGGCCTTTGCAATATCTTTATACAATCTATCTTTCACATCTTAATAAAAAATTCAGGGCTAAACATCTTTTACATTTTATCCCCTTCCTTCTTTTTGAATTAAGTATGATCCCCGTTCTGTTAACGCCGGAGAGGGAACTTATTGCTGGTTTATCAGCAGGGGGGGATGGTGAAATTCCGGTAACATCGCTTATTCTTAACTGGGCAATAATGCTTCAGATTATAATTTATACGGTACTAATTATTATTGCGGTAAGAAGGTATTCAGTTAAAATAAAAAATATCTTTTCGAGTATTGAGAAAATCAGGCTAGGGTGGCTTAGAAACACCGCTGTTTTATTTTCACTGGCTATTATTTTATATATAGTTGAAACCTCATTAAGCATTGGAGGATTAGCAGGTAATGATTATGCTATAACTTCTATTGCAACCGCGGGAGTTATGTATGTTATGGGATATCTTGTACTGTTTAAATCTGAGGTGTTTGCTTCTCATGAATTTAACGAACAGATTGAAAGCAGTATAAAAGTTGAAGATGAGAAAATATCAATCAGGGAAGAAGAAACAGGGCTGCAGCCGAAGTATGAAAAATCGGGTTTAAGCAGCGAAAGGGCTGCTGATTATGCTGCCCTGTTATTAAAGATTATGCATGAAGACAAACCCTATCTTGACAGTGAGTTAACATTAAATAAACTGGCAGAAAAAATTTCAATTCCTTCTCATCACTTATCGGAAGTAATAAATGTACAGCTTAACCAGAACTTTTTTGATTTCGTTAACAAGTACAGAGTAGAAAAAGTAAAAACTGACCTTGCTGATCCTCAAAAGGCTAATTACACTTTACTTGCCATTGCAGTTGATGCAGGGTTTAATTCAAAGTCATCGTTTAACCTTGTATTTAAAAAACAGACGGGAATAACTCCTTCGGAGTACAGGAAGAAAATCTTTAAAAAATGATAAGCTTGTGCATGATCCGGAAACTTAACAGGGGTATTTAAAAATAAAAAAGGCGCCGTCAAGACGCCTTTCAGAACATGAAGTTAGAATATCTTAATTAGCCTTTTGGTTTAGCTTCATTAACAATGATATTTCTTCCTTTTAATTCCGAGTTGTTAAGAGCGCTGATAGCACTCTTTGCTTCTGCAGGACTCTCCATTTCAACAAATCCAAAGCCTCTGGATCTTCCTGTTTCGCGGTCTTTAACTACCTTTGCTGATACAACTGTGCCGTGGCCAGCAAAAGCTTCTTCTAATTGTCTGTCATCGACAGTCCATGGGAGAGAACCCACAAATAACTTAGTACTCACTAGAACCTCTAAAATAATTAATAAATAAAACACCGGATAAAACCGGGAGGAGTAAATTACGGAGAATGATTGGAATTACCTAATTAATTTTGCGTGCTGGGCAGGTCAATTATCAGGGTTACAAAAATATCCCTTTTTCCTACTTCTTTAAACTTCCCTAAATCTAAAAAGTTCCCTAAACTCAAAAGTCGCTATTAATCCCAGCCTAGCGAAGCCGGGGACATCCCGATTTTAATCGGGATCGGGGTGGTTGACTGTTTGAAGTGCCCATAACAGTTAACCACCCCTGTCCTGTCTACGACAAATCTACCATTCACTGGAGTTGGGCAACACACTCTTTAGCCTGTGTTAGGGTACGTTTCACAGGCTAAAGCCTGTGCTACAAAAGACATCAGGGGCTTAATTTGTGCTGCACATATTTCGATTTAGTTTGAATATCACACCTCTAATCGGTAAGTTTTCAATAATAAAAAAAGGAAGTTTCCTTCTATGAGAATTGGAATACAAAAAGAAAACCTGAGCGAGGAAAGAAGGGTAGCCTTAGCCCCGGCAGGTGTTGATTCTTTAACGCGTGCAGGACATACGG
>JAWOJF010000193.1:0-19712 GCA_046481785.1 Ignavibacteriaceae bacterium
CAAGTAATAATTTAAATGTCTTCTCATTGAAATAGACTGTTTATTTATTGCCACGACATTTATGTCGTGGTTTAGGATTCCAAATATTTTTGGCTTTAGCCACAATTAAGGCAAATTGTGGCTAAAGCCTCCATGCTAATTGTTTTCTCCCACGACTTAAAAGTCGTGGCAATTGATATTTTCTCCTTGTGAAGTTAAGGCTGAGTTGTGCAACACTCCCTTTAGCATGGGGACAGAAACGGAATAATTATAGAGGGCTTTAGCCCTGATAGCCTTTTTCGGGGCTAAAGCCCATATGATTTTGTTTTAATATCCCCGGGCTGAAGCCCGGGGTTAATATCCACACGGTTATTAATGGGGGTGTTAACGAGTTATGCGGCGAATATTTTTGGCGAATTATAATTTTGAAATTAAACTAAGGGAACCTTAAATGATTAAACTTGTAAACATCGAAAAGTACTACAAAAACAAATTTGTAAAAACTTACGTTCTTAGGAATATAAATCTTGAGATAGAAGAAGGCGAATTTGTTTCCGTTATGGGCCCTTCCGGTTCCGGTAAATCTACTATGCTGCATATTCTCGGAATGCTTGATGTTCCTTCAGGCGGAGAATACTTTTTCCTTGGTGAGCCGGTACATAAGATGACTGAAAAACAATTATCAGAACTGCATAAATCATACATCGGTTTTGTTTTCCAGAGTTACCATCTTATAGATGAGCTTACAGTTTATGAAAATCTTGAAACTCCCCTGCTTTACCAGAAGGTTAAATCAGACGAAAGAAAAGGAAGAGTGGCTGAGGTACTTGACAGGTTTAATATGGTTGCAAAAAAAGATCTTTTTCCTAATCAGCTTTCCGGCGGGCAGCAGCAGCTTACTGCAATTGCACGTGCTATTATTGCAGAACCCAAATTAATCCTTGCAGATGAACCAACAGGCAATCTCCATTCTGACCAGGGTAAAGAAATAATGGAAACACTTAAATCACTTAATGATAAAGGAACAACTATAATCCAGGTAACTCATTCTAAAGAAAATGCTGCGTATGGGAACAGAATTATAAATTTAATGGACGGCTGGGTGGAAGGCAATTAACAATGCACAATGAACAATTAACAATTAAAATTACACTCTTATTCCCCTCTCAGAGGAGCAGGGATGTGTAGTCGGTTTGTTATTGCAACAATATAGAAACTACAGAATATCCTATTACATCAGGCGCTTAAGGAAATTATGATTAAAAATTATATTAAAATAGCATTAAGAAATCTGTTAAAATATAAGACCTACTCCTTCATTAATATTGTTGGATTAGCTATTGGTATAGCTGCCTGTATAACAATACTTCTGTTTATACAGGATGATCTTGGTTATGACAAATATCATGAGAAGGCAGACCAGATATACAGGGTTCATACGCAGGGAAAACTTGCAGGCAATGAATTAAATATGGCTGTTTCACCTGCTCCCCTTGGAGAGGCTTTTGTAAGGGATTTCCCTGAAGTCATTCACTATACAAGGTTTCTACCCAACAATAATATGTTAATCCGCTATAAGGATAATGTTTTTAATGAGACAAGATTTTTTTGGGCAGATTCAACTACGTTCGAGGTTTTCACCATGCCTTTCGTTAAGGGTAATCCTAAAACTGCCCTTAATCAGCCTCATACTGTTGTGCTTACAGAAACTCTGGCAAAAAAGTATTTTGGCGATGAAGACCCGATGGATAAAGTAATGAATTTTGAGGATGGCACTCCATATACAGTAAGGGGAGTTATAAAAGATTCTCCCCCTAATACTCACTTCCATTATGATATGTTTGCATCTGTTGCAAGCATTGAAGCTGGAAGAAATCCTTATTTTATAAGCAGTAACTTTTACACATACATTGTACTTAAAAAAGGTGCCTCTGCCGAAGAGCTTCAGAAAAAACTTCCTGCTTTTACGGATAAATATGCCGGACCCCAGCTTCACCAGGCAATAGGTATCCCTTTTGATGAGCTGGAAAAAAGAGGTGATTCTTATGGATTCTACCTAACACCCCTTACTGATATTCATCTTCATTCTCATCTTGATTATGAAATTGAGCCGAACAGTGATATTAAGTATGTTTATATCTTTTCTATAATTGCTGTATTTATCCTGTTGATAGCCTGCATAAATTTTATGAACCTTTCAACTGCACGTTCTGCTATGCGTTCAAAGGAAGTTGGAATAAGGAAAGTGTTAGGTTCAAACAAGGCACAACTGGTAAAACAATTTTTAATTGAATCAATTTTATTAGCAGCCATCGCAATAATACTTGCAATTATGCTGGTTGAGTTTTTGCTCCCTTCATTCAGCAGCATTGCCGGGAAGGAGCTTCACACTAATTATTTTGATAATCCGGCAGCAATACCTGCTATGCTTCTTACAATCCTGGTTGTTGGTTTATTGGCTGGCAGCTATCCTGCTTTTTTCCTTTCCTCATTTCAGCCTGTAAAGGTAATGAAAGGGAAAAACGACGGATCAAAAAACAGCTTCCTTAGAAGCGGTCTTGTTGTATTCCAGTTTGCCATTTCCATTATTCTTTTTGCCGGTACCTTTATTGTCTCGGATCAGTTGAGATATGTCCAGGAGAAAAAATTAGGATTTAACAAAGAGCATGTACTTGTAATTCAAAGAGCATGGTCGCTTGAAACCAGTGCACAGGCATTTAAAGATGGACTCTTAAAAAATCCTGACATAATCTCTGTCTCTAACTCCAACAACCTGCCGGGGAAATTATTTAGTCAGACTATATTCAGGACCGAGGATGTTGCAGAAAATCAGCAGTTTCCTCTTGCCGTTATGTCAACCGATCATGACTTTACCCGTACTATGGGGATTGAACTCTCTACCGGCAGATACTTCTCTACAGAATATCCATCAGATACTGTTTCTGTTGTTTTGAATGAAAATGCTGTAAAGTACCTGGGAATTAAAGACGCAGTTGGAAAGAGAATTATTCTTGTGGGTGCAAATATTGAACAGAGTGTTGCATATAATATTATAGGAGTTGTAAAGGATTTCCATTATGAATCCCTGCATCAGGAAATAAGGCCGCTTGCTATTTTTTACACCCCGGGGCAGACAAGTTATCTCCCTGTCAGGCTTCGTGCAGATAATATTGCTTCTGCTGTTTCTTTTATCCAATCCGAATGGAAAAAATTTGTACCTGGAAAGCCATTCGAGTACTTCTTCCTTGATGATGACTTTAATAATCTTTACCAGGCTGAACATAAAACAGGACAGATATTTACTTCATTCTCTGTACTTGCAATTTTTATCGCATGTCTTGGGCTATTCGGTCTGGCTGCATTTACTGCAGAAAGAAAAACAAAAGAAATTGGCATTAGAAAAGTTTTAGGAGCATCTGTTTCGTCTATATTACTGCTTATATCAAAAGAGTTTTTAAAATGGCTGATCCTGGCAAATTTAATAGCGTGGCCAATAGCATATTATTTTATGAATGGATGGCTCCAGGATTTTGCCTACAGAATTGATATTTCATTATGGGTATTCTTTATTTCCGGAATAACAGCCATTATAATAGCATTAGTTACAGTTATGCTGCAGGCTATGAAAGCAGCCATTGCAGATCCGGTACGCAGTCTGAAGTATGAATAATTAACAATGTTTTAATCCCCTTTATCAAGAGGGGCTACAGAAAGAATCATGTTAAAAAACTTTTTTAAAATTACGATAAGAAATCTTTTAAGGAATAAAGTTTATTCTTTTATTAATATCTTTGGATTATCAATAGGAATAGCATGCTTTATTCTTATCTCCTTATTTGTTAAGGACGAGCTTACATATGATACTTTTAATAAAAATGCTGATAGAGTATTCAGATTAAACTCCTATTACAAGATTGGCGAGAACAGGTTTAATCTTGCAAATTCTCCTGTTCCCCTTGGTCCAGTTTTAAAAGAAGAATACCCTGAAATAAAAAATATTGTAAGAATTCAGTATGGGTATAACTCTTATGTAAAAAAAGGGGACGAATATATACAGGAAGAAAATTTTTTATATGCTGATTCTACCCTGTTTGATATTTTTTCAATTGAATTTGTAACGGGCAATCCTAAAACTGCTTTAACAAAACCCAACAGTATTGTAATTACAACCCGCGCAGCAGAAAAATTTTTCTCCGGTAAAAACCCGATGGGTGAAAGGGTAATCTTATCCAATAAGACAGAGTTCCTTGTCACGGGTGTTGTTAATCCGCTGCCGAAAAATTCCCACTTCGAATTTGATTTTGCTGCATCTTTTAATTCACTGCCGGAAAATGGGGAAACCAACTGGTTCGGAACTTTTGTACACACTTATGTTTTAACAGATAAAGTTGTTTCAGCAGAGCAGTTAAATAAACGGTTATTTGCAACTATTGATAAGCATGTGGGACCAATTATAAAGGCAGCATTCGGTACAAGTTACAGAGAGTTCCTGGATAACGGGAATGATTTCAGCTTTAAATTTGTTCCGCTTACCGATATTCATCTGTACTCCTATAATATATTTAATGAACTTAAACCAACAGCCGATATTAATACTGTTTACCTCTTCTCAGCCATAGCATTATTTATACTGATAATTGCATGCATAAATTTTGTAAACCTTGCTACTGCAAAATCTACCAAAAGAGCAAATGAAATTGGAGTAAGGAAAGTGCTCGGCTCAAACAAAGCTCAATTAATCAGGCAGTTCTTGTCTGAATCGATAATTCTTTGTTTTATTTCTGTTATAATTTCCCTAATGATCATAGAGATTGTCCTTCCATATTTTAATAATCTTACACAGAAGGAACTGACGGTAAATTACTTAGGCAATCTTTTTGTCATTCCCGTAATTGCTGCATTCACAATCCTTCTGGGAAGTATTGCAGGAATGTACCCGGCATTACTGCTTGCATCTTTTAAGCCGGTGCTGGTATTGAAAGGAAAGATCTATAAGGGAACTAATAAGAGTTTCTTAAGAAAAGGATTGGTTGTATTCCAGTTTGCAACATCAATTGTATTGTTTATCGGTACACTTGTAATATACAACCAGATGGAGTATATAAAGAATAAAAATCTCGGCTTTAATAAAGAACAAATGCTTGTAGTAAAGAATGTTGATGATCTTACTGAACAGCAGGCTTCTTTTACCGATGAAATAAAAAAATATCCCGGTATTAAAAATGCAACCTTATCAAAGGGCCTCCCTGTTTTTAGTCTTGATGCAAATATTTACAGGAAAGAAGGGAGCAATGACAACCAGACACTCATTACTCTAAAGACAGACTATAATTTCCTCGATACCTATGAAATAAAACTTAAGGACGGCAGATCGTTTAGAAGAGAAATGTCTACTGATACCGCGTGTATCATTCTAAATGAATCTGCTGTTAAAAAAATTGGCTTCACTGATCCAATAAATAGTAAATTAACACTGGTCTCAAGCGATAACCCCCCCGCTTATACAGTAATAGGTATTGTTAAGGATTTCCATTTGCAGACATTAAAGGACGAAATACGCCCTGCCGCCATAGTTTTGCTTAAACAGCCGGAAGCAAATTTTTTATCTGTTAAAGTATCCTCTGCCAATGTAGAAGAAACTATAGAGTACCTTTCAGACAAATGGAAAGACTTCGGGCAAAGCAAGCCGATAGAGTATACCTTCTTTGATGAAAACTTTGGCGAAATATACCGTGCCGAAATTCAAACCGGCGAAATATTTACAATCTTTGCTGTTCTGGCAATTGTTATTGCATGCCTTGGTTTGTTCGGACTTGCAGCTTTCACCGCCGAGCAGAGGACTAAAGAAATCGGAATAAGAAAAGTTCTGGGTTCATCTGTACTGCAGATAATAATTCTTCTTTCCAAAGAATTTGTAAAGTGGGTTTTATTGGCAAATATAATTGCTTGGCCCGTTGCTTATTATATTATGGACAACTGGCTGGATGATTTTATTTACAGGATTGATATTGATGTTTCTACATTCCTTATTACAGGACTGGCGGCATTGGTTATTGCTGTGCTAACAATCAGTTACCAGGCAATTAAGGCTGCAATAATAAACCCGGCTAAAGTATTAAAAACAGAATAGGAAAGTCCTTCCTATCCCTTTCCCCGGTGAAGGTTATGATGCTTTCCTGCTCCCTTCCCTTGTTTTTTAGAGAAGGGAAGGCCGGGATGGGTTATAACTGTTATTAAGTACAAAATAAAAAAAGGAGATTACCATCAACTACAAATTTTTTCTCTTCTGTTTTCTTTTACCTGTATTACTCTTTTCTGCAGATAAAGAAATAAAAAATGACTGGGCTGAATATTATAAAAACTACAAAGGCGAAGCCTGTTTTATTCTCTATGATCTGAATAACGATAAATACTACATATATAATGAAGAAAGAATAAACAAAGGATTTCATCCTGCATCTACATTTAAAATATTCAATTCACTTGCCGCACTTGAGGCAGGAGTAATAAAAGATGAAAATGAAATAATAAAATGGGATGGTGTTAAACGGTGGGCTGATTCATGGAACCAGGATCAGGATATGAGGAGTGCATTTAAATATTCTGCAGTATGGTTTTACCAGGAGCTTGCAAGAAGAATAGGTGAAGAAAAAATGCAGCAGTTTATTGATAAAACGGGATATGGAAATAAGAACATTCAGGATAAAATAGATTACTTCTGGCTCTCTGGTGAATTAAGGATTACACCTATGGAACAGATAGAATTTCTTAAAAGATTATATAAAAATGATCTCCCCTTTTCACAGCGCTCAATTGATATAGTTAAAGATATTATGATTTACGAAAAGACAGATGAGTATACACTTAGGGCTAAAACCGGATGGTCACAGTCGGATAAAGATAACGGCTGGTGGGTTGGTTATGTGGAAACTACAGACAATGTGTTTTTCTTTGTTAATAATATGGATATTGTAAATGATGGCGATGAAAAAGGAAGAATTGAAGTGAGTAAGAAGATACTGAGTGATTTAATGATTTTTCATAATCCGTAGTTCCGTATGAACTACTCTTTTTTATACCATTCATATTAAATCACTTGAAAAGCATTGCAGTATCCCATACCTTTGCATAAACCTATCCTTCAACTAAACAAAGAGAAAAATGAAAATAAAAATCCTTGCTCTTTTTGCATTACTGATTATTTCAGTTAACGCACAGAATGATACTATCATGTATTTTGAAGATTACGATCCCCCATCAACCCTGGTCGTTCCGGAGCATATTGTAACACAGGCTAAATACCCTTTTATAGATGTTCACAATCATCAATGGAATTACACCGAAGAATATTTTTCCGAATTACTGAAAAAAATGGACTCACTTAATATGGCATATATGGTTAACCTTAGCGGCAGGGGTTTTAGAAGACTTGAAGGTGGAGGGTTTGCCCTGCAGGAGCCGGCTTATATGACAGATGCAATAAAGATGGTAAATGAAAAGTTTGACTCCCGGATTATTTTCTTTACTAATGTGGATTTTAATAATATTGATGAAACGGGGTGGACTGATAAAGCTGTTGCTCAACTGGAAGAGGATGTAAAAAACGGAGCTAAGGGATTAAAAATATA
Organism: Ignavibacteriaceae bacterium; assembly: GCA_046481785.1. GTDB lineage: Bacteria > Bacteroidota > Ignavibacteria > Ignavibacteriales > Ignavibacteriaceae > JAWOJF01. Next base: position 7,608 of record JAWOJF010000193.1, read on the forward strand.
TAAAGGGCTCGGGATGGGGACACAGGATAGCAAAGGAAACCGGGTTGCTGTAGACGATGCACGGATAGATCCGGTTTGGGCTAAATGCGGTGAGCTTGGAATACCCGTACTAATCCATACTGCCGATCCCGCGCAATTCTGGCAGCCCATGGATAAAAACAATGAGCGCTGGCTTGAACTTAAAACTCACCCGGGAAGGTACAGAGACCCTGCCGCTAATCCCTCGTTTGAACAGCTTATTACTGAGCAGCATAATGTTTTCAGGAAACACCCTGGTACTAAATTTATTAATGCGCATCTTGGCTGGCTTGGGCAGGATCTTGGACGGTTAGGCAAACTGCTTGATGAACTGCCAAACGTATATACCGAAATAGGTGCTGTACTTTATGAAATTGGAAGACAGCCCCGTTTTGCCAGGGAATTTTTTATAAAGCACCAGGACAGAATAATGATGGGCAAGGACTCATGGAGGCCTGAAGAATATCATTCATATTTTCGTGTACTTGAAACCGCAGATGAATATTTTGATTATTACAGAAGATACCATGCGTTCTGGAAATTATATGGTGTTGATCTGCCTGATGAGGTACTGAAAAAGGTTTATTATAAAAATGCACTTAATGTTATTCCGGGAATTGATAAATCAAAATTTCCTGATTAGATTTTTAGTAGCACAGGCTTTAGCCTGTAAATAAATATTAATACATCACTGGCAAAAGTATATCGGAAGAACCGAATAGCTTTCCATTTCTAAAATTAAAGATGACATTTCTTTAAAGGGATGTCATCTTTTCACATACCGTGGCGTATTCCTGCATTTATATTTTACATTAAGTTCTAAATCCCCTTTATTTACAGAGGACTTTTTATTTTAAATAGTAATAAATACAGGTAGTAATGATTACTTATTTTAATGGTTCCTTTCTTCCTGTTGAGGATGTCCGGGTATCCCCTTTTGACAGGGGTTTTCAGTTTGGTGATGGAGTATATGAGGCTATTACAACATATAATAGTAAATTATTTTTATATGAAGAACATTTAGAAAGGCTGAAACGCAGTCTTAGTGAAATAAAGATAAACTTTGCCGGCATAAACGGACTTAAAGAAATTATTTATGAATTAATTAAAAAGAATGGCTTATTAAATAATGTTTCGGTATATATCCAGATAACCCGGGGGGCAGGTTCTAAGAGAATGCATGTATTCCCCTCTTCTGATATTAAGCCAACAATTTTTATATCTGCAGCAGAAATAAAAGGCAATCAGGAAGGAAACAAAACAGGGGTAAAAGTTATTCTTGAGAAGGATATCCGCTGGGAAAGATGTGATATAAAAACTATAATGCTTCTTCCGGCGGTTATGGCAAAACAAAAGGCCGCTGAGCAGGGTGCTTATGAAGCGATATGGGTTAAGAACGGCTTTATTAAAGAAGGTGCCCATACAAATTTTTTTGCTGTGAAGGGTAATGAGGTTTATACTCCCCCCTTAACTAATACTATCCTTCCGGGGATTACCAGGCAGTTTGTAATTTTTTTATGTAAAAAGAATAACATAAAAGTGAATGAAGAAGAAATTCCTGAATCCGGGATAAACAGTTTTAATGAATTTTTTATTACCGGCACTACTACTGAAATAAAACCGGTAGTACAGATTAATGGCGTAACCGTTAAAGATGGTAAACCCGGCAGTTTAACAAGTTCTTTACAGGATTTATTTTATAAAGCAATTAACAATTAACGATATGCGTTTAATTGTACATTGTTAATTTATTTACTCCTCATTTTCATTATTACAGTTGTTAATATTATACCAACTGTTGCTGCGGTTGAAATCATCCCGGTATATTTCTTAATTTTTCTTAAATTTTTCTTTAATCTTGATCCTCTCATAATATCTCCTTGTTAAATTTAACTTTATAAAAGTAACATTCTCATAAATAATTCGATGTGATGTTAAAAATATCTGCCGGTCAGCAACATTAATTTTTTGTAAATACAAATTTTTGGCTGGAAGATGAGCAATTTTTTACTTTAATTAAGCTTGTTATTTTTACCCCAGAATTCTTTCTCATTTGAACAGTAACTTTTTAAAGCAATACATGGTCTAATAGTTGTTTAGAGGATTGTAATGGAAAAGTATATAGACAGAGAAACCGTTCATACATGGTGCCCCGATTGTAAAAAGGAGATAGAAAGCGTTTGGGTTTTAAAACTCGAATCATCTTCAGTATTGCGATTTGCTTATTTCTGTACAAATTGCCAGAAAAAACTGGGTGTTTTTTCAAGAAAAGGTTTTCCTCCCGCTGAAGTTTTTAAATCGCCTGTTAAAACGGTAAACACCTGAATTGTAACAACTATTAACGCTGTTCGAAATCGTACGATGGTGTAATAAAGCCGCACAATCTGGCATCAACTAATTTCCAAAACTCTCTGCTAAAATCTCAAAATCTTCATTTATAGTTACCTGTTTCAGGCATAATACTTGAATCAATAAGTATAACTTATCATTCAAAATTGTTTGCGGATTAAACAATGTTAAAAAATTATACTAAAGTTGCATTTCGTAACCTGCTCAGGTCAAAGGTCTATTCATTTATAAATATTACCGGGCTTGCAGCCGGTATGTGCTGCAGTATTTTAATTCTGCTATGGGTTCAGGATGAGCTAAGTTTTAATATGTTCCATGAAGATATAGAACATACTTTTATAGTACCTCAAACACAGTATTATGCCGGGGGCAGAGAGTTTAAGGTTTATAATTCATCAGCTCCATTAGGACCGGCACTTAAAGCCGAGTATCCTGAAGTAATCTATTCGGCAAGGTTTGCTCCCTACATGGGTGAAATGCTTGTACAGTATAATAACAACAGTTTTATTGAAGAGATAAAATATGCTGATGCGGATTTCTTCAGAATATTTTCTTTTCCTTTTATTGCGGGTGATAAAAATAATGCATTCACGCAGGTGCACTCACTTGTATTAACAGAAAAAACTGCACAAAAGTATTTTGGCAGTGAGAACCCTGTCGGAAAAACGCTCCGTTTAAATACTCAATATAATTTTATTGTGAGTGGTGTTGTAAAGGATGTTCCTAAAAACTCAGATTTTGTTTTTGATGTAGTACTTCCTTTTGAATTTATTGCTGAAACAGGTACTAAACTGGATGAATGGTTTTCTAATAGTTATTGGACGTTTGTTAAGCTTAAACCTGAGGTAAACTGGAAAGATTTCAGCGCAAAAATTAAGGACAGACTCAAAAAAGAAGACAGCGAAGCAAAAAACGACTTGTTCCTTTTCCCGGTTAAGGACATGCATCTGTATACGCTTGATGGGACAAATCAACAAATTGAAAAAGTTAAACTCTTCTCTGTCATTGCTTTTGCAGTTCTTCTGATTGCATGTATAAATTTTATGAACCTTGCTACTGCTCGTTCTGCAAAACGTTCCAAAGAAGTTGGATTAAGAAAAGTTGTAGGGGCAAACAGATCACAGTTAGTTAAGCAGTTTTTTAGCGAATCAGTCTTATTAACTCTCCTTGCAATGTTTATTGCCATTCTTTTGGTTGAAATACTCCTTCCCGGTTTTAACGATCTGTCAGGCAAAGAACTTCAAATTCAATATTTCTCAAACAGTTTTATATTTATTATAATAGGGGTAACCCTCCTTACCGGAATTATTGCAGGCAGCTACCCGGCTGTTTTCCTTTCTTCTTTTAACCCAATAAAAGTTCTTAAAGAAAATCTTAACACCGGCAAAAAAGGAACTATTTTAAGAAGGGCTTTGGTTATTGTTCAGTTTTCTCTTTCAATTATTCTCCTGATTTCTACAATTGTAGTTTACAGCCAGTTAAGTTTTATGAAGAATAAAGAGCTGGGTTACAATAAGGAAAACATTCTTTATGTACCCGTAAAAGGGAGCCTGCAAAACAAATATGATGTGTTTAGAGAAACTCTCCTGAAAAATAAATTTGTCGTTGATGTTGCTTCAGCATCGCACCGGCCTTCACAGTATGGAACAAATGGCAGCGGCTTTGAATGGGATGGCAAAAGTCCTGATGAAGATGTTTTAATTACTTTTGTCGGCTCAGATGAGAACTATGCCTCAGTATTTGATTTCAAATTATCCGAGGGAAGGTACTTCTCACGGGAGTTCGGCTCAGACAGTATCAACGGCGTTGTAATAAATGAAAAACTTGCAGGCCTTATAGGCGATGGCCTTGTTGTTGGAAAATTTATTAGACGAGGAGATGATAATTATCAAATTATAGGCGTTCTGAAAGATTTTCATTTCAATACAGTAAAAGTAGCAATTGAGCCATTAATAATTTTTAACACTAAACAATGGTCAAATTTTGTATTTGTAAAAGTTGAAGGGGAAAATACTTCTAGTGCCTTATCATACATTGAAGAAATGCATTCAAATATTAACCCGGATTACCCCTTTGAATACAGATTCCTGGATGCTGAATATGATAAACTTTTCCGGTCAGAGGAAAGACAGGGAAAACTTTACAACTATTTTGCCATTCTTGCAGTGCTTATATCTGCATTGGGTTTATTCGGGCTTGCCTCATTTATGGCAGAACAAAGACGGAAAGAAATAGGCGTAAGAAAAGTTTTAGGCTCATCCATTTTCCAGATTATTATACTTCTTTCAAAATCATTTGCGGGACTTGTTCTGATTGCAAATATTATTGCATGGCCGCTTGCTTATTTCTTTATGAAAGACTGGCTGGAGAGTTTTGCATACAGGACTGAAATAAATCCCGGTTTTTTTATTCTATCAGGATTTATAGCATTTCTTATTGCATTAACGGCAGTTTCATACCAGGCATATAAGGCAGCAAAAACAAATCCGGTTAATACTTTAAAATATGAGTAAGCGCAGAGAGTTTAGCTTAGGAATTGCAGCGGTTCGCTGAACCGCTCATGCTAATATGGAAGTTATCCTTGTACCAATAGTAAATAATAAAATATAGGTGTAAAGTGTTCAGCAATTTTATCCGTATATCAGTCAGGAACTTCAGGAAAAATAAAAGCAATACTCTAATTAATATTACCGGGTTATCCCTGGGTATTACCTGCTCATTAATAATATTTCTGATAATAACTTTTGAAACTAGTTTTAATGAATTTAATAAAGATTATAAAAATATTTACCGGCTTTTAACCTCCCGGTATGAATACGGGCAGTCCCACCATACCTCAGGTGTGCCCTATCCGATGCCAATTGCACTTAAAAATGATTTCGGCCATCAGATTGAACGGATTACATTTGTGGATGCAAACATGTATAAATTATTAGTAACGGTAAAAAATGATGACGGCAGAATTTCAAAATTCCAGGATGACTTTAATGCTGTTTTTGTTGAACCAGATTTCTTTGAGATATTTACTTATCAATGGCTGTCCGGTAATAAAAATAATGCCCTCTCAAGGCCCGGCACCGGGGTAATTTCTGAAACTCTGGCAAAAAAATATTTCGGTAGTATAAACGCCGTTGGGAAAATCATTACTATTAATAATGCACAGGATATTGAAATTACCGGTGTTATAAAAGACCCTCCGATAAACTCTGACATTCCTTTTAACATATTTATTGAAATAGAAGGATCAAAAAGAATAACCAGCGATTGGGGAAGTGTTTCATCTGCTGTTCAATGTTTTATAAAATTAAAGAATGATACCTCTGAAAAAGAATTTGAAAAGAGCCTTGTTTCATTTATAAATAAATACAGGCCGAAGAAAAGTGATAAGGAAATTATACTGCATCTTCAGCCCCTTGCTCAAATGCACCTGGATGATACTTATGATAATTTTGAAGAAGCTGCAGTTACCCGGGAAACGCTTCTTGCTCTCGGCTGTATAGGAATATTCCTGCTGTTAATGGCATGTATTAACTATATAAATCTAAACACGGCTGTTGCCATAAACCGGGCTAAAGAAGTGGGGATAAGAAAGGTGCTGGGAGGAAAAAGGTCACAGGTAATCTTAAACTTCTTTACCGAAACTTCACTGCTTGTTCTTTTCTCAATTGTACTGTCACTTGTTCTTACTGAAGTACTGCTTGATCAGCTTGAAGGAATTTTAAGCTATAAGTTGAGCCTTTCCGCATTCGATCCACTCCTGCTTGCAGGGTTCCTGTCAGGGTTATTTGTTTTTGTAAGCCTTTCTGCAGGAGTTTATCCTTCGGTATACCTTTCAGGATTTAAATCCCTGGAAGCAGTAAGAAGCAGGATAAATACTTCGGACAAGAACAGCTTGTTAAGGAAATCACTTGTTGTTACACAATTTGTAATTGCTCATGTTATTATAATCGGCACTCTTGTGGTTATAAACCAAATCGATTATTTCCGAAGTACAGATATGGGATTTAATAAAGAGTCGATTGTTGAAGTATCCCTGCCTGATAATAAAAATGAGAGCCTGGAAAAATTTGGAAATGAGCTGGAAAAAATCCCCGGTGTTAAAAACTTTTCTTTTACAAGCACCGGCGCTGCTTCAGGTAATTTATGGACAGGCAATTTTGCTATCAGCATTAATGATAAATTAATTGAAGACAGAACTGAAGTAAAGCTTGGTGATAAGAACTATTTAGATACATACGGTATTACTTTATTAGCAGGTGAGGGATTATCTGAAAGTGACACTGTTACCCGGTTTTTAGTAAATGAATCATTTGTTAAAACCATTGGGTTAGGAAAGGATTATTCATCTGTGATCGGCAGTTATATTGATATATGGGGATCGAAAGTCCCTGTAGCAGGTGTTGTAAAAGATTTTAATTCGCTTACTCTCCATCAAAAAATAAATCCGCTTATTATCGCTTCGGATAACAGCAATTATTACCAGGCAGGAATAAAAATTAATGTTGCTGATATTAAATCAACAATATCTAAAATAGAAAAAGCATGGAGCACTGCATATCCTGATTTTGTATTTGAACATTCTTTCCTTGATCAAAAAATTGAAGAATTTTATGATAGGGAGATAAGAACCTCAAACATTTTAAATACCTTTAGTTTTATAGCTATCCTTATTAGCTGTATGGGTTTATTCGGACTAGCTTCTCATTCAATCTCTAATAAAACTAAAGAAATTGGAATAAGAAAAGTTCTTGGTGCTACTGTTGCCGGCATACTCTCTTTAATTACAAAGGATTTCATAAAGCTGATCATTACCGGTTTTATTATTTCTGTTCCGCTTGCTTATTATTTAATGAATATATGGCTTGAAGAATTTGCATACAGAATAACTATTGGTCCCGGTGTATTTATAATTGCGGTTCTGTTTACAATGGTTATTGCACTAATAACAGTCGGTTATAAATCAGTTAAGGCAGCAACTGCAAACCCGGTAAAATCTTTAAAGTACGAATAAGTCAGAGGACAGAGGTCGGAGAGTGAACTCTACGACCTATTTCACTTTCATCCAAACAGTTTCCCTGTCTTTAACAAAGCCGAGTTTTTTAACAAGTTTTCTTGATGCAATATTTTGTTCTTCTATTTGAGCGAAAGGAATCTTACCTTCTTCCCTGCACTGGTGAATAAGTGAAATAACAATTTCCTCTGCAAGATGTTTGCGGCGGTGTTTATCAAGTACATGCAATGATCCGAGTGCGCCGTCATCATGTGTTAAACCCCATGCTGCAAGCGTCCCGTTTATTTCAATTCCCGCACTCCATGATTTATTAATTCTGTCATTAACATATTCCGTTGAAAGAAACTGCTTGTAATCGGAGTGTTCAATAATATAATCTGCATCACCGGGTGTTAGCTTGCGGGTTTCAAACTTATTCGAGTTGACGGTAACATCAGCAGGAAGATAATAGCTTAATGAATAGAGTACCCAATCGGGCTTTTTGTTTTTTGAGAGGAGAGGGATCATCCACGGAGTAAGTCCCCCATAATATTTTGTTTTATCATTAATTAAAAGAAGGATCTCTTTAAATTCATCTTCGTTATCCGAGCTGAAGTATATCCAGTCCTTATCACTATTTCCTTTAACAGCAGCTGAGTTTCCCAACTGCCAAACTTTTGAGATAGGATTATTTTCTATAAACCCAATAATACTCAGGTTCTTAATTTCATCCTTCTTAAGGAAGGAAATGATTACGTTAATGTCCATTTGGGTTCTCTTAGTGTATCTCAGTGCCCTTAGTGTCTTAGTGGTAGAAAGAAAAACCACTTAGGCACTTAGGACACTAAGCAGAACTTAGAATAATTTTTAATTATTACTTAATATTTCCCACCCATTCGCCAATGTAGTAAGGCCATACCAGGAGTGCTAAAACGCCTTTCCAGAAAGCGAGTTTTAAAAAACCTAATGTAAACAGCCAGCCCATAATCCAGATTACTCCAAAACTGCACTGTTCAACTTTTACTTTTGTATCAGCCATTTTTTACTCCTTTTTTTATCAAAGAATAACACAATATATGTAATTACTTAAAGACAATTAAACATGTACTATAAAATGACATGTTTTACCGCCGCGCCTTACAGTTTCCGCAATATCCACTTTAATTGCTTTGCCGAGAGCTGTTTCAAAAATAGTCTGGTGTGTCATGCGCGTACATTCGCAGTGAACATCATCCGGTTTTGGAGTTCGGTATTTTGCAGCGGGACAGTAGCATCCCGGTGATGTTTCACCATATCTTATATGAACTTTATTTTCTTCTCTCCATATCTCAAAATTCTGATCGTAAGCTTCTATTAATTTATCAAGGTCTCCTTTTCCCTTTGCTGCAATATCCTGTTTGAAGCTGTGCCGGCTGTAACATGCCTTCCCGCAGTTTTCAACCACTTTTACAATAGTATCCTTATCAAGAACATTCTCCATTGAATCAAGCAGGTCTGAAAGCCAGTGTTCTACAAATTCCTTTTCTCCTTTAAGCTGCATAAATTTCTCATCCTCATCACCGGGAGAGTTATCATCTGTAGTACTGCCGTATAAAAAGGGGGGGAGTGCAAAAGGACAAACTCCCAACGCAATAAGCTTATGAGCAAATTCTTTTCTATCCATAATGCTCCTTAAATATCGGAGGGGATAACATCCCGCTCATTAAATGTAAAAAACCGCAGGATAAATCCCGCGCTACACTAATGTAATTTTAAAGCGGCATGTTTTACCGCCGCGTTTAAGTGATTCAAGAAGTTCAACTTCAACCTGCCGTTTTAAATACATGCCAAACATCTCCTTTACATATCCAACAGAGCAATGGCAGTAAGTGCCTGATAAACCCTCCGGGCCTTTTTCAACCAATGGACAAAGGCAAAATCCGTCTGCAACTTTTAATCCGGCTGGATTTTTTACATACCGGAACTCAATTACATTATCCTTAAATGATGCCGCTTCTTCACCGGCATATTGATTAATACCTTTTACAAAGTCTTCCGGTGTTGTTGCAGGAATATCTTCCGGTTTTACATTTCTATGTTCAAGTGAACCGAGATAACATGCCTTCCCCTGGGTTTCCATTATCTTTATCCTGGTCTTTTCATCAACTTCTCCATCAAGTACATTCATAAATCTTTTAACCCATGTCTGGCTGAATTCCACTTTCTTTTCGCAGGGAGTTTCATTTGAATCAGGCAAAAGAGTATTTGCAATACATTTATCTGCTCCGCCGAAACAAATAGCGGCACAAGTTAATGCGCCTGCTTTAGCTGATTTAGTAACAAATTTACGTCTGTCCATTATTTTCCTTTATAAAATAACTTATTATGCATGCACAGCGGCTGGAATTTTTGCCTTAAACAGAACAGTAGTAACAAGTTCTATAAGAATACCATAAATTAATCCCATCACTATTGCAGAGATAAACATTGCAGATCGGGAGAATTCCGGGTTTTCCGGTGCCATAAGTCCGCTGAATGCCAGAGGAAGGCTGAAAAGAATACCGATTACTCCTCCGTGTATTAACCAGTGCCCTATTTTTAATGCGCTTATGCCAATTACAAATCCTGCTAAGGTACGGCTAATTATTATTTGCCATGCTGCTGCTGCAGGTAATTCACCAGAACTACTTGATGCAAAACCGAAGCAAATAAGACCTGTTACAAATCCCATCAAGGTTGCTACAACAAATCTTTTTGAATTAAACATTTTGAACACCTTTCAATTATTGGTGATTAAAAAAGATTAATTTGATTGTTATTGCTGGAATGTGAAATTGAAGTTTACAAGAATTGAAGGAAATATTGAACAGCTTATTCCGCTGATACTCCATTTTTGATTCCCCGGGTAAAACTTAATAAGCAACTTAGGAGTATTGCTTAATCTGGTCAACTAAATTATTATAAACGGCTTTCAAAAAAAAATTGATTGATGGAGCCTAATTTTCAAAGATGAAACGAAAACCACTTAGGCACTTAGGACACTAAGTTACACTTAGAATAAATTTTATGAATAATAAGATTGTTATCTCAGCAAGCCGTATTTTTAATATATAAAAATTTCTTTTACTGCACATCAAAGGGTAGAACATTGAAAATACAATTCTTCGGCGCCGCTCAGGAAGTAACAGGAACACAGCATCTGCTTACAGTTAATGGTAAAAATATTCTTTTAGACTGCGGATTGTACCAGGGAAGACGTAAAATTGCTTTCGAAGTAAATAAAAACTTTCCTTTTAATCCTGCTGAAATTGATGTTGTACTTTTATCCCATGCTCATATTGACCACTCCGGAAATATTCCTAATCTTGTTAAGAATGGATTTAGCGGGCAGATATATACCACATCTGCTACTGTTGATCTGTGCCAGCTTATGCTGAGGGATTCGGCATACCTGCAGGAAAAAGATGTAAGGTTTGTAAATAAAAAAAGGGCAAAGCAGAAAAAAATTCTTTTCGAACCGCTTTACTCTATTGAAGATGTAGAAAAGGCAGTCCAGAGTTTTGTCGGCGTCCAGTATGATAAAGCGATTGAAGTTGCCCCCGGTGTTAAAGCAACCTTTGCAGACGCAGGCCATATACTTGGTTCAGCAGGTATACTTTTGGAAATTAATGAAGATGGAAAAACTAAACGTTTTGCTTTCAGCGGTGATATAGGCAGGCCGGAAATGCCGATTATTCGTGATCCGAAAATTATTGGTGATCTTGACGTTCTGATTATGGAAAGCACATACGGGAACAGGCTTCACCCGGTGGTTGGTGAAATAGAAGAGGAAACGGCTGTAATAATAAATGAAGTTGTAAAACGCGGAGGAAAAATTATTATTCCCGCATTTGCAGTGGGCAGAACTCAGCTCCTGGTTTATGTGCTTCATAAATTGTTTGACCAGAACAGGATACCCCAGTTCCCTATTTTTGTTGATTCACCCCTTGCTGTTAATACTACTGAAATTTACCGCACGCACCCTGAATGTTTTGACAGGGAAACATACAGGGTGTTTATTGATAATTATCAGGATCCTTTCGGTTTTAACAGGCTTACATATATACGGGATGCAGCAAAATCCAAAGAGTTAAATAATTTCCAGGGGCCCTGCATGATAATATCTGCATCAGGCATGGCTGAAGGCGGCAGGATTTTACATCATTTAAAAAATAATATTGAGAATCCAAATAATCTTATTCTGTTTGCAGGTTATGCTGCACAGGAAACTCTTGCACGTAAAATTATGGACGGCAATGAAGAAGTAAATATTCTCGGCGAAGTTTACAAGGTTAAAGCTCAAATCAAAAAAATGGATTATTTCAGCGGGCACGCAGACCAGAAAGGCCTGCTTGAGTATCTTGATTTTTCCTCACCACAAAAATTAAATAATATTTTTCTTGTTCACGGTGAAGAAGATCAGGCACTGCCGCTAAAAGAAAAGATAGTTAGTAAAGGATTTAAGAATGTTTCTTACCCCAAGAAGGGGGATGTGGTGGAGGTGTAAAGCGGATCGTATTACCTTTTATACATGATTTTCAACCGTTCATAAATAACCTGAAATATTTACTTGAATCTGATACGATTATCAGCAAAGTTTCTTCCAAAATATTTTCAAATACACGGAGGAACTGTGAAAACTATTGTTAAACTATTTGTATTAATAATAATCCTTTCTTTTAACATCTTACCACAGGATGATAATAAAATAACTGTCGGGGACAGAATTA
>JAWOJF010000200.1:0-11128 GCA_046481785.1 Ignavibacteriaceae bacterium
TGGATGACGACCTGCGCGCGCGCATGGGGACTGCCGCGATCCGGGCGGCGGAGGCGGTGGGTTACGTCAATGCCGGGACGATCGAGTGTCTCGTAACCCCCAACCGGCAGTTTTACTTTTTGGAGATGAACACGCGCTTGCAGGTCGAGCACCCGGTCACCGAACTGGTGACGGGCGTCGATCTGGTCAAAGAACAGATTCGTATCGCGCGCGGGCGGCGTATGGGTCCGGCGGACGGGGTCGAGGTCAAGGGGTGGGCGGTCGAATGCCGCATCAACGCCGAAGACGCTTTTAACAACTTCCTGCCGTCGGTGGGGCAGGTGACCGTCCACATCGCGCCGACCGGGCCGGGTATCCGGCTGGACAGCGGGATTTATGCCGGGGCAGGGATGAGATATATGTTCAAAAACTACATTAAAATTGCACTGAGAAATATCCGCAAACAGAAAGCTTATTCCTTTATTAATATAATGGGGCTTTCAATAGGAATAGCATGCGTTGTTCTTATTTTTCTTTGGGTACAATACGAGCTGAGCTTTGATAAATTTCATAAAAATGCAGACCGTCTGTATAGAGTAGGTTTTACAACAGAGAAAAAAGATTTTTATGGATTCTTCCAGCCCGGCCCATTGGCAAAATACCTGAAAGAAAATTTTCCGGAAGTGGAGCAGTCTACAAACTATTCAGAAATGAAAATAAAAGTATCTTATGAAACAAAAGGTTTTTTCTGCAGCGGCAGTTTTGTTGATTCTGCATTTTTTAAAATGTTTTCTTTCCCGCTGGAAAACGGAAACGCGGATAATGTTCTTTCCTCTCCCAACTCCATAGTTATTTCAAAATCATTATCAAATAAACTATTCGGTAGTGAAAATCCTATTGGCAAAACACTAAAACTGAATGACGGATTATACCTTAACATAAGCGGGATTTTCTCAGACGTACCCAAAACGTCGCATATTCAATTTGACTTTGTTATTTCAAACCTGGCAGCACCTGAAGCAATGAATTTATGGGATAGAAAGTCGGTAGAGACTTATGTTTTACTTAAACAAAATACTTCGTTAAAAAATATAGATAAAAAAATCAGCGGCGTAATGGATGTTCATAACCCGTCCTGGAAAAATATTCTTTTTTTATTCCCCGTTACTAAAAGTCATCTTTATGAACCTGATGGAACAGGCAGTATAATATATGTCTATATTTTTTCTTTTTTTGGCATTTTGATTTTAATAGCAGCTTGTATCAATTTCATGAATCTCTCGACCGCACGTTCTGAAAAACGAATGAAAGAGATTGGAATAAAAAAGACTATTGGTTCTTCACGTTCCGAGCTTATAAAACAATTTTTAACAGAATCCCTGCTCTTGTCATCAATTTCTCTTTTACTGGCCATTGTTTTGGTTGAGCTTTTCATCCCTTATTTAAATAGTAGTCTTGGTATAAATATTTCGATGGATTACTCAATTAATATGATAGTTATATTGTCGGTGATTACTTTATTAACGGGCATAATAGCAGGAAGTTACCCGGCAATTTATCTTTCATCATTCAATCCTTTAGTTGTGCTGAGTTCCAGGGTAACATCAAACGGTGAATCACGGTCTTCAATGTTCAGGAAAATATTAGTAATAGCGCAATTCTCTTTTTCAATTTTTATTATTACATGTGTATTGTTTATCAGCAGGCAGTTGGATTTTTTACAGTCTAAACCACTTGGCTTTAATAAAGAAGGTGTTTTATTAATTAATACAAGCGGGGCTTTGCGGCAAAACGTTGGTGCTCTTAAAGAGGAATTACTTAAATACCCGTTTGTAAAAAGTGCTTCAGTTTCGGCAACAAATTTAACAAGCTTTATGGGTGCAGGAACCGGACCAATTGACTGGGCAGGCAAAAACCCGGATTATATCCTGGAAGTAGGTTTTAATTTTGTGGATGAGGATTTTGCCGAAACATTTCAAATTAAAATGAATGAAGGCAGATTTTTTTCTGAAGAATTCTCAACCGATATGTCCGAAGCTTTTGTTATAAATGAAGCTGCTGTAAAGGCAATGAACATAAAAGATCCTTTAAATAAAACTATTACAACATGGTTCGGATTAAAAGGAAAAATCATTGGAGTTACTGATAATTTTAACACAGAATCACTTCGCAGAGAACTTACTCCGGTTGTCCTTATCCCCACCAGAGAAGCAAATTATCTTTGTTTAAGAATTTCATCTGCCGATATTGCAAACTCAATCAGCTTAATTGAAAATAAAGTGAAAGATATCGTTCCCGATGATCCGTTTGATTCTAGTTTTTTAGATAAAGAAATTGAGAGCCTTTATAAGACGGAGAGAATGACAGGTAATTTATCAACATTTATAGCTATACTTGCAATTTTTATTTCATGCCTTGGATTGTTTGGCCTGGCTTCATTTTCAAGTGAACGCCGTACAAAGGAAATAGGAATACGAAAAGTGTTAGGCGCTTCAATTCCATCTGTTCTTATTCTGCTAACGAAAGATTTTGCCAGGTGGGTACTTATTGCTAATATTATTGCATGGCCTCTGGCATGGTATGCAGTTGATATGTGGCTTCAAAATTTTGCGTACCGTATTGAAATGGATTGGGCTGTTTTTGCTCTTTCCGGCTTTGCCGCCTTAATAATTGCACTGATTACTGTAAGTTTCCAGGCAATGAAAGCCGCTGCCGCCAATCCGGTTAAAAGTTTAAAGTACGAGTAAAAGTTGATGTAGCACAGGCTTTAGCCTGTGACTTTATTTTTTGTGCACATTTTTCACAGGCTAAAGCCTGTGCTACACCTTACATTAATGGAGACGTATGTTCAAAAATTATATTAAAATTGCGTTAAGAAATATCCGCAAACAGAAAGCTTATTCCTTTATTAATATTATGGGACTTTCAATAGGGATGGCTTGCTGTATTTTAATACTCCTTTTTATTCTTGATGAGTTCAGCTATGATAAGTTTCATACAAAACATGACAGCATTTACAGGCTAACCAGGGAATGGTTTAATGATGACGGAGAGTCAAACCTACACCTTGCAAGAGTTGCTCCTCCTGTTGCCCCCCTGTTAAAAAATGATTTCCCGGAAATTGTACGCGAAGCCGTAAGAGTTGCACAAGACTATCAAACATTCCTTAAAATGAATAATAATGTTTTTGTAGAGGAAAGATTCTATTGGGCAGATGAAGCATTCTTTAAAATATTCTCTCATAAGTTTCTAAGCGGTGATCCCAATACTGCTCTCGCTGAACCTAATTCGATTGTGCTTACAAGCTCAATGGCAAAAAAATATTTCGGTAACGAAAATGCACTTGGCAAATTTATCAATTATGAAAGAGAACGCGATCTTAAGGTTACCGGAATAATAGAAGACGTGCCTTTTAATACGCATTTTAAATTTGATTTTCTAGGTTCGTTCAATACTTTATACGATATGAACGGGGCGGAGTTTTACCGTACTAACTGGGGTAACAATTCTTATTTAACATATATCCTTGTTCCTCCTAATTTTCCTATTCAGGAACTGCAAAGGCAGATCCCGGAATTTCTTGATAAACATATATCGCAGGTATTTTTTGAACAGAATGACAGGGCGCCAAAACAAAAGCCAAGTTCATACACCAAACTGCATTTCCAAAAGTTAACCGATATTCATCTTACCTCACATCTGGTCACTGAAGCTGAGGAAAATGGGGATATATCAAATATCTATTTATTTGGTGCTATTGCATTTTTTATCCTGCTGATAGCTTGTATTAATTTTATGAACCTCTCAACCGCTCGTTCTGCTAAACGTGCACGTGAAATTGGAATGAGAAAAGTACTTGGTGCATATAAACAGCAGCTAATAAAACAGTTTTTAGGCGAAGCAGTATTATTTGCAGTTATCGCTCTTTTAGTTTCACTTGTACTTGTGGAGGTAACTTTACCGTTCTTTAATGAGTTTGTTTCAAAAAATCTGGATACCGATTACCTGAATAATTTAGAGATTCTGCTGGCACTGTTTATAATTACTTTATTTGTAGGAATTGCATCCGGAAGTTACCCGGCATTTCTTCTTTCATCATTCAGACCTGTATCCGTACTAAATGGGAAAGAAAGTACCTCACATAAATCAGTATTCAGAACAGTTCTTGTTGTTGCACAATTTACTATATCTATTGCATTATTAATTTCTATGGGTATTGTTTATAACCAGATGGAATTTTTGAAATCTAAAAAACTCGGTTACAATAAAGAACATGTGGTTATCCTTCCTTCAAGCCGACAGATAAATGAAAACATAGAGTCATTTAAAGGACAGCTTCTGCAGAATAAAAATGTTCTTTCAGTCAGCAAGTCTGTTTTAATCCCTACAAACCCGCTGTTAAATTCATGGGGTGGAAAAATTCTTGAAGGTAAAAATGCTTCTTCTTTATCATTCCGCCTTGCCGTTATAGAAACAGATCATGATTATCTTGATACTTATGGAATTCAACTGGCTGCAGGAAGGAATTTTTCAAGGGAATATGTAACAGATGACAGCGCTGCCTTTATTCTAAATGAAACTGCCGTGAAAGAGATTGGCTGGACTATTGACGAAGCTGTGGGTAAGGCAATGCAGTACGGGGATAGAACCGGGAGAGTGATTGGAGTTGTTAAGGATTTTAATTTTGAATCACTCCATAATAAAATTGCACCAATAATAATTCTTATTGCAGACAGAGCTTCCCAGGTATCTGTTAAGATTGCTGGGAATGATATGCAGTCAACACTTGATTTCCTTAAAGAAAAATGGGCGCAGTACCGTGCAGAGTACCCGTTTGACTTTTCATTCCTTGATAAAGACTATGAAGCTTTATATAAATCGGAAAAACAACTCGGTGAGATTTTTGGAATTTTTTCTGTGCTTGCAGTAGCTATTGCCTGCCTTGGTTTATTCGGCCTCGCATCTTTCTCCGCAGAACAAAGGACCAAGGAGATTGGTGTAAGAAAAGTATTAGGCGCCTCAACAAAAGGAATTGTTCTGCTCTTTTCAAGGGATTTCCTAAAACTGATTTTAATTGCAAACTTTATAGCCTGGCCCCTGGCTTACTTCGCAATGAATAAATGGCTTGAGGATTTTGCATACAAAACAGGAATAAACATTAGTACATTTATTATTTCAGGCTTGCTGGCAGTGGCAATTGCATTGGTAACTGTAAGCTATCAGGCTATAAAAGCCGCTCTTGCCAACCCGGTTAAAAGTTTGAAGTACGAATAGGAGCAAGTGCGCATAGCTTGAAAGAGTTGAGGGCAAAGTGCACAGAGTAGGATATTAAGCCTGATCCTATGCTTTCTGATCCTTACTCATTCGATTTAACATGAATAAAATACTCAAAGGAGATTATGATTAAAAATTATCTTAAAACCGCTATAAGAAGCTTAATCAGGAATAAAAGTTTTACAATAATAAATATAATCGGCCTTACAATTGGAATAGCTGCTTGCCTTCTTATCTTTTTACTAATAAGATATGAATTGAGCTATGACACTTTTCACACGCATAAAGACAACATATTCCGGATAGTTTCCGAATCAAAAAGCCCTGACGGAATCCGCCATTCTGACGGAGTTCCTCTTCCTTTGGCAGAAGGACTACGTTTGGACTTTCCGGAACTTTTAAAGGTGGCAAGCGTTCTTCAGGTTGAGGCACAGATAACAATTCCACCGGGTAATAACAGCAACGAAAAAAAATTCAGGGAAGAGAGTGGAGCTTTTTATATTGAACCTGAGTTTTTTGAAATATTTGACTTCCCATTGTTAGCCGGAGATAAAAAAACTGCTTTAAGTGAACCAAATACAGCATTACTTACACAATCTGTTGCTGAGAAATATTTTGGAAACTGGAAATCAGCTATTGGTAAAATCATAAGGCATGATAATAAATATGATTACAAAGTCACCGGCATACTAAAAAATATTCCTGTTAATTCTGATTTCCCCCTGGGAGTTGTCATTTCTTATGTTTCACTTAAAAACACCGACTATTCATATAATTTTGATGATTGGAAAAGTACATTCGGAAATTTAAATACCTATGTTATTGTTCCCCCGGGTAAAACTGAGGCAAGCTTTAACCGCAGTTTAAAATCTTTCGCTTTAAACTATAAACCGGTAGAATATACCCGGGATGGGTTCATATCTCAACCTCTGGACGAACTACACTTTGACGGCCGTTTTGGGAATTTCAATGGAAGAACATTCAGCAGAGAATTAATCATGGCCCTTTCATTAATAGCAGCCTTTCTTCTAATCATTGCATGTGTAAATTTTATAAACCTGGCTACGGCTCAATCTGTTAACCGCTCACGCGAAGTAGGTGTAAGAAAAGTATTGGGAGGAAACCGCCGGCAATTAGCTCTACAGTTTATGAGTGAAACAACCCTGATAACTATTTTCGCTGTTATTTCTGCGCTGATAATTGCTGAGATTGCCCTTCCTTACCTGAATGAATTCCTTGAAACTTCTATAAGGTTTAATTTTTGGAGCAGCACCGATATTATGGTATTCATGTTAGTAATTACTTTATTTGCAATCCTTTTCTCGGGATTTTATCCTGCAATGGTGTTATCTGGTTTTAATCCTATAACTGCTTTAAAAAACAAAACTGTTCCTAAATCTTTTGGAGGAGTTTCATTAAGACGGGCACTGGTGATATTTCAATTTATAATTGGACAGACCCTTGTTATATGTATGCTTGTGGTAACAAGCCAGATGGATTTTTTCAGGAATGTCTCTATGGGATTTGATAAAGATGCTGTTGTTTTAGTTCCTATACCTACTGATAGTATAAGCCGGGCTAAAATTGATGTGTTAAAAATACAGCTTTTACAACAAGCTGGAATTAAAAATGTAAGCTTTAGCATATTTAGTCCGTCGGATAATTCTCATTGGCGAAGCGATTTTAAATTCGATGGATCTGCCAGGCCGACTGATTTTAGCGCTGACCTGAAGTGGGCAGATGTCGACTATTTTAAAATATATAACCTATCCCTTATTGCAGGAAATTTCTATACTCAATCTGATTCAATACGGGGGTATGTTGTTAATGAAACCTTAGTAAAAAAGCTGGGCATAAAAAACCCCGGTGATGTTATTGGGAGGGAAATAGATTTCTGGAACGGTCAGTATGTGGGCCCTATTGTAGGTGTAATAAAAGATTTTCATGAAGGTTCTTTACACAGTAATATACAGCCTGTTGTTCTTAGCACCTGGAGAGAAGTATACAGCCTGATAAACATAAAGATACAACCACAGCAGGTAAAGGAAACATTAGCATCTATAGAAAAACTCTGGAATAATACATATCCTGAATATGTATATGAATATCAATTTCTTGATGAAAAAGTTGAAAACTTCTATATACAGGAAGATCAGCTTTCGCAGCTATATAAAGTATTTGCAGCCATAGCAATTTTTATTTCTTGCCTTGGCTTGTATGGTTTAGTTTCTTTTATGACCGTACAGCGAACTAAAGAGGTTGGCATTAGAAAAGTTTTGGGTGCTACCACAACAAATATTCTTTACCTATTTTCAAAGGAGTTTATAATATTAATTGGATTGGCTTTTTTAGCCGCTGCCCCGCTCTCGTATTTTATTATGCAGAAGTGGCTGGAGGATTTTGCTTACCGGATAGAAATTGGTTTCGGACTCTTCTTTATAGCCATTACTGCTTCAATTGGTTTTGCTCTATTAACTGTAAGCTATAGAGCAGTAAAAGCCGCTCTTGCCAACCCGGTTAAAAGTTTAAAATACGAGTAAAAGTTGATGTAACACAGGCTTTAGCCTGTGATTCTATTTTTTGTGTACACTTTTTCACAGGCTGAAGCCTGTGCTGCAATTTCTGATTAGCGAATTTTACACTCAACATTTACATGAACGGTATGGCTTAAAGTACAAGAAAATTTTATTATTGCCCAAACCCGCTATTAGTATGAACTAGTATGAACCCTTAAAAGGAGATCATATGCTTAAAAATTACCTAAAAATCGCCTTCAGGAATTTAGTAAGATATAAAGCATATTCGGTTATTAATATTTCGGGACTGGCAATCGGCATTACTTGTTTTATGCTTATTTATCTTTTTATCAAAGATGAATTATCTTACGATAAATTTCACTCGAAAGCAGACAGAATATACCGGGTAACCGAAAGAATTGATGCAGACGGACAGGGGGAAAACTCATCCAGTAATCCATTCCCCGTTATGAAAGCAATGCTGAATGATTATCCTCATTTAATTGAAGAGGGAGTAAGACTTTTTAATTTCCAGCAGCCCACTCTAACGCTTGAATATAAAGATCAGAAGTTTAATGAAAGCAAAATATTTTTTGCCGATTCAACCTTCTTTAAAGTGTTTGATTTCCCTCTTGCAGTCGGAGATAAAAACACTGTACTGGCAAAACCAAATTCCGTTGTATTAACAAAAAAGCTTGCAAACAAATATTTTGGTGATGAAAATCCTGTTGGACAATCTATCCTATATGAGGGCAATTTTAATTTAGCTGTTACCGGGGTATTTGAAGACCTCCCCCTGCAGTCGCATATGGATTTTGACTGCCTTATTTCATTCTCAACCATATACCAGATTACCGGCGGCAATTTTTTTGATCAGCAGTGGATCTGGAACCCATGCTGGACTTACATTCTGCTTAAAGATGGCGTTAACCCCGGGGAGCTTGAAAAACAGTTCCCTGAATTTGTACAAAAATATTATCCCGATTTTATTAAACCGCAGGTTTCACATTCACTGCAGGCACTAACTGATATTCATCTTCATTCCAAACTTGATTATGAAATGTATCAGAATAATGATGCAGCAAATATTTATATTTTCTCGGCAGTCGGCATTATGATACTTTTTATTGCCTGCATAAACTTTATGAATCTTGCTACAGCACGGTCTGCAAGGCGCGCAAGAGAAGTTGGAATGAGGAAGGTACTTGGTGCAGAAAAAAAACAATTGGTAAAACAATTCCTTGGTGAATCCACTATTTTAAGTTTTATTGCCGTTATTATTGCTGCCCTTTTCGTTGAACTTCTTATACCATTGTTTAATAACCTTGCCGGTAAGGAATTAACATTTGATTTGTTTTCTGATCCGGCTACATTAGTTGTATTACTTGTAGTTGGTTTAGTGGTAGGTATTGTTTCCGGATTATATCCTGCATTTTTCCTTTCTGCTTCAGAACCGATAAAGGTTGTTAAATCCAGTTTTAAACTTGAAACAAAAAGTGTGTTATTAAGGAAGGGGCTTGTTGTATTACAGTTTGCCATCTCACTTGCTTTAATAATAGGGACACTTGTGGTTTATGAACAGCTTAATTATATGCAGAATGCAAATCTGGGGTTTAACAAAGAGCAGATTGTCGTTATTCCTTTCCGTCCCCCTATTGTTAACCGTTATGAAGCATTCAAAAATGACTTATTAAGAAACAATAATATTACTCATGTATCAGTTATGAATGAAATTATCGGACAGCATCATAACACCCATGAAATAAATTATGAGGGGATGGAAACTGATAAGGTAGTTTACTTTCCCGGGTTACTTGTTGATGAAGATTTTTCCGAAACATTTGATCTGCAGATAATTGCCGGGAGGGATTTTTCAAAAGAATACCCGCGCGATGATTCGCTTGGAATTATTATCAATGAGGCGACTGTAAAAAATCTTGGCTGGGGCTCGCCGGAGGAAGCAATAAATAAAAAATTCAGTACTTCATTTGGAGGCGGAATATCAAACAGCGAACGTGTAATTGGTGTAGTTAAGGATTTTAATTTTGTTTCTCTTAAAAAGCCGATAGAAGCATTTTTTCTTGATATTGCTCCTGCACAAACACGGCCTTTCTTCCTGAAGTATGCCGCTGCACGCATTAAACCCGGTGATGTCAAAAATACAATTGCTTATATTGGGGAACAATGGAACAGGTCAATGCCTGAGTACCCGTTCGAATTTTCTTTCCTTGATGAAAACCTTAATCAAATGTATAAAGAACAGGATAACCTGGGTAAACTTGTAGCTTATTTCTCAATACTGGCTATATTAATTGCATGCCTTGGAATGTTTGCATTAGCTTCATTCAGCGCTGAGCAGCGTACTAAAGAAATAGGAATAAGAAAAGTGCTCGGCGCATCAGTTTCGGGTATAATACTTTTATTCTCAAAAGATTTTATGAAATTAATTTTGTTAGCTGTTATTATTGCTTCACCGGCTGCTTATTTTGTTCTGGATAAGTGGCTGGATGATTTTGCATTCAGAATAAATATTAGTTTTAGTGTGTTCATAATTGCTGCCGCCATTACATTGTTAATAGCTTTGAGTACTATAAGCTACCAGGCAATAAGAGCAGCACTTGCCAACCCGGTAAAAGCAGTAAAGTATGAATAACTCTTAGTATATCTTTGTGTCCAGCGTGTCTAAGTGGTTCTTCTCACCACTAAGGCACTAAGAACACTTAGAAACACTAAGGAATACAATAATAAGTTTAACTAAACTCCCCGGAGGATATATGACCGACTTATGTATACCCGTTCCGCAATTAGGCGAACAGCAGATTGCTGAAGTAATAGTAAAAATTGGTGACAGGAAAAGTTCATTTAATTTCCGTGTTGAATCTTTCTACTGGAACGGAGAAGATATTCCTGATAAAGATCATGATTATACCTTCCATACGGAAATCCAGATTCAAAAGCTGAAAACTTTAATTGAGAGTTATGACAAGAATTGGGAACTGATACAAATATTTAAACCCAAACCGGGAGCAAAATATGTGCAGGTGCTGTTCAGGCAGAGAAATTTTGAGTATGCATTGTCTGCTTAAATTTACGTTAGATTCTCAACAGTCAACCACCCCAATTTTGTCTACGCCAAAATATCCCCGAACCTGCCTGCCGGTAGGCTGGGGCGGGGATGTTCTGTCGAAGACAGAACGGGGGTGGTTGTCTGTTATTCTATCAGAAATATTTTGCCTGTCACTCAAACCTTTCCACCTCTCCCAGCAAAAATTTTCTTCTTTCTGTAATAAAAGTCTTAAGGGACTGGACTTCTTTTTCAAAATCATTATGTCCAAGGTATGGATCATACTGGTAGTAGG
>JAWOJF010000117.1:0-5351 GCA_046481785.1 Ignavibacteriaceae bacterium
TAGTAAATCTTTTTAAATATGGATTAAAATATGTCCGTTCCATTAAATGAAAAATTTTCCATTATACTTTCGCTTATTAAAACCCCAGGTTTACTCTCAGCGTTAATTTCTTTTAAACACAGTGGATATTTAGTAGATACCGGATGGATTAAATCGTTTGTTAAAAAACAGCCCCTTGATAAAGATGATAACCCCGTTCCCTGGATTACTCTTCCATGTATTGAGTTTTTAAAGGATAGAATTAATAATAAAATTACGGTATTTGAATTTGGTGCAGGAAATTCTACACTTTTTTTTGCTGGAAGAGCAAATAAAATTGTATCGGTAGAGCATAATCAGTACTGGTTTGATAAAATTAAAAACATACTGCCTTTAAATACAGAACTGATTTTTCATGATGTTAACAGTGAATATTACACCATACCTGCTGTTACTCAACAGAAGTATGATATTATTTTTGTTGATGCAGAAAAAAGGAATGAATGTTTAGTCAATTCAATCCGTTCACTGACAGATTCCGGAGTTCTGATACTTGACGATTCCGAGAGAGAAGAGTATGGTTATTCGGTAAATTTCATTAAAGAAAAAGGGTTTAAAGAATTGGTATTTTGGGGAATTTCACCAGGATATTCTTACACTAAATCAACAACTATCTTTTATCGGACGCAAAATTGTTTAAATATTTAGATTAAGCATTTTTTTCTTTTTTAGTTATTTATTTTTATGTAATTTTTAAGAAATCAAAATTAAGGGGGATCCCATGAAAACATTAAATATCCTAATATTTGGTCTTTTCATCTTCTTTAATATAAGTTGTTCGGAAAATTCCATTGTTGATGTAAAAAGCAGCAAGAGTTCCGGAAATTTATCATTAAAAATAGATAAGGCAAATGCCCCTTCGGATGTAGTATTAGTTACCGCTACTTTAACGGGAGAAGATTATGCTTCTATTACAGCAAATATGAATTTGCTTACTGATACCAATGCTGAATTTACATTCAATAAAATACCAGTTGGTGTATGGCACTTAACTGTTGAGGCAAAAAATAATGATAATGTTGTGCTGTATTCTGGACAGAGTGAAGTAACAGTATTTGAAAATAATATTACTAATATTAATATAACACTCTCACCTGTTGTTATTGGTTCTGGTACTATACAAATAAATGTTAACTGGGGGGATTCTGAACCAAATCTTTGGCAAGATTATAACTTAAACCCTGTACTTACGTATACAGATTCATATTATGATTATTATGGAGTTCAACAGCCTAAACTATTATATGAAGACGGAATATATAAAATGTGGTATTTAGGACTTGCTGGTAGCAGCCGATCACATGTATGTTATGCCGAATCCCAGGATGGATTAAACTGGACCACACCCGTTCAAAATCCTGTTATGTTTCCCGGAAATTACGGCTCATGGGATGCAACTGCAGCAATTGCAGGGGCTGTTATTAAAGAAGACAATGTTTATAAAATGTATTATGTCGGGTGGAATGATCAGTATAGTAATTGGCATATTGGACTTGCAACTTCAGTAGATGGTATATCCTGGACTAAGCTCCCTGTTCCTGTTATTTACGGCACCAGCGGATGGGAGTACCAGATTATTCCCTCAACTGTTTTAAAAATTGACGGGGTTTATTACCTTTATTATTATGGCAGAAATTATCCTCAGGCAAGAATTGGGCTGGCATTTTCGTATGATGGAATTAATTGGACTAAATATTCTGGTAATCCCATCCTCACTCCCACCGAAGCCTGGGAGGGACAAGGTGTTTATCATCCTTCAGTTATAAAAGAGGGAAATATATTCAGGATGGTTTACTCATGTACCCCTGCAAATGCTTTTGGCCTTGCTACTTCTTCTGATGGAAAAAATTGGATTAAGCAAACTTCCAATCCCTTTTTTAGAACAAATGATACATATAATCAATGGGCTAACGAAAGTATAGCTTATCCCTTTTTTACAAAAGTAAATGATCAATATCTTATCTATTATAGTGGTTTTAGTAGTTCCGGCCCTATGAATAAGTATAAGATAGGAGTTATCAGAAGATAAATATAAAGCTATCTGAACTAATACAGACATTACATTTTTTGCCTATATAAGCTAATGATTTATTTATGCATTTTGCCCCTATAGTATTATTCGTTTATAAACGTTTCACTTCTACAAAACTCACAGTTGAATCTCTCCGAAAGAATTCTGAAGCAGTTAATTCAGATTTAATTATATTTTCTGATGGTGCAAAATCAGAAAAAGATATTAACCTGGTTGATGATGTTAGAAAATATATCAATTCAATTACTGGTTTTAAGACTGTTACAGTATTTAAGAATGAAAAAAATCTGGGGCTGGCAAACTCAATTATAAATGGGGTAACAAGGGTTGTTAACCAATATGGAAAAATAATTGTTCTTGAAGATGATATGATTATTTCACCCTACTTTTTAAAGTATATGAATGAAGCTTTGACTTTGTATGAAAATGAAGATAAAGTAGTTAGTGTACATGGTTATATATATCCTGTTAATGAAAAACTGCCGGAGACTTTTTTTTTGAGAGGAGCTGACTGCTGGGGATGGGCTACCTGGAAAAGAGGCTGGGACATTTTTGAACCGGATTCAGAAAAACTGCTTCAGGAAATCCATAACAGGAAACTGGAATACGAGTTTGATCTTAACGGCACATTTAATAATGTAAGGATGCTTAAAAACCAGATTGAAGGCCGGGTTGATTCATGGGCTATCCGGTGGCATGCTTCTGCTTTTATAAAAAACAAGTACACACTATACCCGGGGTCGCCGCTGGTAAAAAATATCGGGATGGATGAGCAGGCAACTCATACAAAAAAAATGAATGTTTATGATGTTGTAATTAAAGACACTCCTATAACGGTAATTAAAATACCGGTAGAGGAAAATGTACAGGCAAGAAAAATAGTTGAGAAATTTTTCTTCAGGGCAAATCCGAATTTTATAAGCAGGCTTGTAAAGTTATTTAAATACAAGTTTTAATTTCTCTTTTCTTTTTATATTTAAACTATGCTTACTCAAAAAGCTATACATCAGACAGATAACCGGCAATATGATTATTCCTCCTGGGAAAATGAAAACAGGGCAGAGTATGACTATATTGTTAATTATGTTGAAATGAATAAAAAAGTTTTAGACCTCGGCTGCGGCAATGGTTCATTAATGCAAAGATTGATCAGTGAAAAAAAATCAGATGTAACCGGGATTGAGATTTCTCAAAGTGCAGTTGATGTATGCCGGAAAAAAGGATTAAATGTTATTAAAGGCAGAATTGATGAAAAACTTCCGTTTGAAGATAATTCATTTGACTATTCTGTCTGCAACGTTACACTTCAAATGGTAATGTTCCCTGAAAAAACTATTTCTGAGATGAAAAGGGTGTCCCGTTTTTTAATAATATCATTTCCTAATTTTGCATTTTATAAAAACAGGCTGGAGCTCCTTTTCAGGGGGGTTATGCCGCATAGCTCATTATTTGGATATAAGTGGTATAATACAGGCCATATTCATTTATTTTCTATTAAGGACTTTTACGAGCTGCTTGACAGTATTGGAAACCTTGAAGTTATTGATCATACATTTACAAAAACCGGCAGTAATTTTAAAAACTCACTTATGAAAATTGCGCCTAATTTTTTCCAGCTTATTCCAATAATGTTAGTTAAAAAAAAATGATTAAATCATTAAAGAAAAGAATTCAAAGAGAATCCTTTGAACCAGGTTTGCTGGGACTTATTTTCAATCCCTTTTATTTTGCCAGAAAAGGATTATTTGAAAATCTGAAAAAAACCGGAATATATGTAACGGGAAAAACCCTGGATGTTGGATGCGGTACCAAACCGTATGAAAAATTATTCAGCTACTCTGAATATATAGGACTTGAGTATGATACCGGCATTGATTCTGAAAAAAAGCAGGCTGATTATTATTATGACGGAAAAGTATTCCCGTTTAATAATGAAGAATTTGATTCAGTTGTTACAAACCAGGTACTGGAGCATGTTTTTAATCCCGGTGAGTTTCTTAAGGAGATTCACAGGGTATTAAAAAGTAACGGGAAATTGCTTTTAACTGTTCCATTTGTGTGGGACGAACATGAACAGCCTTATGATTATGCCCGCTATTCATCCTTTGGCCTGAAACATCTGCTGGAAAGCAGCGGATTTAAAATTATAAAGTCAGAAAAAAGTACTTCTGACTTTAGAGTGATTTTTCAGATGGTAAACGGTTATTTATATAAAATATCCCGCAATAATTTTATCCTTAAACAGGCCGTTCAACTATTGCTGATATTTCCTCTTAATATTATAGGAACAATTATTTCCTTTATTCTTCCCGGGAATAAGGACCTTTATTTGGATAATATTATAGTTGCTCAAAAACTATAATGTCCCGATTTCGTAACTTCAGTGTGAGATCAGGACACGTACTTATAAAGGCCTTGTTTCAAGAAAATTATTCATCCTAAGTTGAAAAGTTGTTAATTAGATTTAAGTTCCTATTTCACCAGTGCAATCTTCCTGGTTTCTGTAAATCTTTCAGTTTTAATGGTGTAAAAATACATTCCGCTGGGAAGGCCTGCCGCATTAAAACTTATCTCATGATACCCCGTTGATACATTTTCATTGACTAACTCCGTAACAAGATTACCAAGAATATCATAAACTTTTAGCTCAACATGCTGGTCTTCCGGCAATGTATAAGAGATTATGGAATATGAATTAAAAGGGTTTGGGTAACTCTGATTTAGTTCGTATTTGTCTATGTTTTCAACCCTTTCTGTCTTAACATGAACTCCGATATCAGATATATTAAAAGTTATAATTCCGCCATTGTATACACCCATCCATTTATTATCAGCAGAATCAATATCGAGGGAAAAAATAAAGCCATCAAGTGATTGAATAAAGGTATTAAGAGAGTCGTAAAGTGTCCATTTATCATCTCTGAATTTTGCAAGGCCGTAATTAAATGCACACCATATATTATCATTGTTATCGATTGCAACAGAATTAAGATAGTATCCTATTTTAGGTTCAGGGGAAATATGATGGATCCATCTGGTGCCATCATATATCATTAATCCGCTAGGAGTAGCAGCTACAATATTCCCCCTGCTATCAAAAACCAGCGATTGCTGGGAACTAATCCTGTCAATCATTTCAAAACTTTGGTAACCGTTGCCATCAAACTTGAAAAGTTTATAAGATGATGATGTTCCATCTATGGCCATTCCCCATATATTATCCTCAGAATCTATCTTTAGGCCATAGACATTATTACCGGGAATATCAGAATTAAGAGTA
>JAWOJF010000124.1:0-2858 GCA_046481785.1 Ignavibacteriaceae bacterium
TTGATTTTCCATTCAAGGCAAACCAGGTAGAAGATATAGCTACTTAAAGGCAGAGTTCATCCTGCAAGTCGGGAGGGTCGGAGGTACGACTCCTTCAGCCCCCACGAAAATGAAAGCCGTGATGATACAATGTCACCACTACAAATAAAATCCCAGCCTGGGCGGGGCGCAGGGGCCTGCCAAGGCGTAGCTTTTTAGCATAGCCTGGTGGGTAGGAGTAACAATAAACACAGAACCCCAATAAAAACCGCTCCACCATGAGATACTTTCTTGTATTGCGGTGTTGTTGTTTTAAAATGATATGGCAAGGTATGAAAGCTCAAAAAGAATTTTACACCGTTAAGATGGCGGGAGACACTAAAAGTTTTGAGCGCATAAGGTTAAAAATGGTCGGGGTGGGGAGATTCGAACTCCCGACCTCTTCGTCCCGAACGAAGCGCGCTAACCGGGCTGCGCTACACCCCGAAATGTTGTTGCAAAAAATAAAGCCTTTGGGGGTAATTTCCAAGGTAGAAGTAGATGAGTTTGAGTAAAAAGATGACATCTTTTTAAAAAGATGTCATCTTACTATTTATGTTACGGGAAAATAAGAATCTGCTACACCACATATTCCCTTTTATACTTATTTCTGTATTGTACCGGAGATAATCCGGTTATTCTTTTAAAAGTAGTGCGGAATGCTTTTGTATCAGTATAACCAACTTTATACATTACTTCGTTCACATTTTCGTGGGATGATTCAAGGCTCATTTTTGCAGCTTCAATTTTTACCCGTTGAATATATTCCGTTACTGTATTTGATGTAGCCTTTTTAAACCTGCGTTCAAAACTTCTGCGGCTTAAAGCAAACATTGACGATAACTTATCAACTGTTATCCTGTCATGATAATTCTTTTCAATAAAATCCTGCGCTTTTTTCACCGGCTCATCATCATGCTCTTTTTGACCTTTGAACATGATAAAAGGGGACTGGCTGTTACGGTCAATATCAATCATAAAAGCTTTGGATGTAAGAATAGCTGCATCCCGCCCGGCATGTTTTTCAATAAGGTATAGAAGAAGGTTAAGGTAAGAATAAGCGCCGCCGCTTGTATATATACCATTTTCTTCAGTCATAATTTTATCATCAACAAGAAGTACATCAGGGAACATACTTCTGAATTCATTTACAAATCTCCAGTGCGTAGTACAATGCCTTCCCTTCAATAATCCCGTATTCGCTAAAAAGAAAGAACCAATACAAAAACTTACTATTTCAGCACCGCTGTTATACTGGTCGATGATCCAGGGAACAAATTCAATATTTTTTTCATATGCCAGCTTAGGATCACCATGTAAAGCAGGAATAATTATTATATCGGTTTTTACTACATCCTGAACCAGGATATCAGGATTAACAGTAAACAGACCGGATGTCTGCTTAGTCTCTTTCGATAGCCCAACAAGCTGAACACTAAAAACAGGATCCCTTCCCAGGCTTGTTAATAGTCCATTTACTTCAGTAAGTATCTGATGAGATCCCTCGATATTTACCAGGCTTGAATGCCCTCTTGGAATAAGAATAGATACATGTTTCATAATATTTACTATTGTTTTTTGTTGACGCAATTAACCCGTTATTTTGACGTTTCCACACCCTCAAATTTTATTTTGATAAGTGTATCTTAGTGCCAAAAGACAGGATTATTAAAATTGGATTATTTATTAAAGAGTTTAAAAATTTTTCCGGAGAAAAACAATGAAAATAGATCCCCGGCTTAAAAACCGGAAATTTGAAATAATACGAGTAACATTTAGAAAGGATGGACATGTTTAAGAACACAAAAGCTTTCAGCAGTTTTTCTGTTGATGATGTTAAAAAAGCAAGAGAATTTTACAGCCAGACGCTTGGACTGGAAGTATCGGAAATTACGGAAATGGGAGGTTTACTTAACCTGCATATTCCGGGCAGCAGTGGGATTTTAATTTATCCCAAGCCTAATCATACCCCGGCATCTTTTACTATTCTCAATTTTTCGGTTAAGGATGTTGAAAAAACCGTGGATGAGTTAACTAAGCTGGGTGTTATCTTTGAACAATATAGCGGGGAAATTAAAACAGATGAAAAAGGGATTTCGCGCGGAGGAGGCCCTGTAATAGCATGGTTTAAAGATCCTGCCGGAAACATCTTATCTGTGGTTGAGGCTGGTAATTACTAGGAGGATATTATGTGCAGAAATATAAGAACCCTGTTTAATTTTGATCCCCCTGCTACAAATGAGGAAGTAAGGGATGCATCGCTCCAGTTTGTAAGAAAACTATCAGGTTTTAACAGACCTTCTAAAGCTAATGAGGAGGCTTTTAATCTGGCGGTTGATGAAATAACGGAAGCTGCAAAAAAAATGCTGGAAGCACTTGTAACTAATGCGCCTTACCGCAACCGTGAAATAGAATATGAGCGGGCAAAGGCAAGAAATGCTAAAAGATTTGGAATTGAAAAAGCAGGCGGATGGTCTATTGTAAAAGATTAGTTTTAATGACACCTGATAAAATTATGTTTAAAATCTTTTATACCATAAATCATTACTAAGGTGATTAGATGAATAATAAATATACAAATGATAAGAAGCAGGTACTGTTCATTCATAGTGCAGGTGTACAGGGTCCCATGGAGGGGAGCGGTGATTTAGTGGCATTTCTGCAGAATGAACTGGGGGATGAATATAAGGTGTTATATCCTATGTTGCCAAATCCTGATGATCCTAACTATGTTCGCTGGAAACTTACACTTGAAAAAGAACTTGCTATGCTTGAAGATGATCTCATCCTGGTAGGGCATTCATTAGGTGGTTCTGTAATATTAAAATATCTTTCTGAAC
>JAWOJF010000212.1:0-19138 GCA_046481785.1 Ignavibacteriaceae bacterium
CCCTGTTATAAATCTGATTAAATTAAAATAAAGAATTTAGAGTTATAATAAAGTGGGAAATTAAATATATTTGCATTCCAATAAATTATGAGGGTAATAATAACCTATTCCTTGAAGGAACAGGGTTTATTTTTGAATTAATTTAAGGAGTTATAATGGCAAAAAAATCTGAGATAAGATTATTTGTTGAACTGGATGATAACAGGATACCCGAAAAAATTGAATGGGAAGCTACCGATTCGGGTTTTAACGGGAGGAAAGAAGCAAACTCAATGATGGTTTCTTTCTGGGATAAAAGTGATAAAGTTACACTGGGGATTGATCTGTGGACCAAAGAGATGCTTGTGGATGATATGAATATCCATACCCACCAGGTACTGCTTAAACTTGCCGATACATACAGGAAGGCAACAAAAAATGCCGAAGGTGCAGAGCTGATTGAAAATTTTGCCTCTGATTTTGCAGAGAAGCTGGATCTGAAAAAGAAGGTAAACAGGAATTTAGGCGAGGTTCACCCTAAAGGTGAGCCTTACTAAATCACTTCGCTTCCTGCTTCTCAATCTTAAATACCTTTAACAAATAGTATAACGAAGGGAAAATTATAAAAGAACCAATTATTAAAGCCCAGCCGAGGTATGCAAGTGTAATTTCCGGGGCACTGGAGTTATATAATGTTAAATTTTCACTGTCCTTTAATTTTACAATTGTAGGAAAATAAACTGCATAAAATGCTCCCAGGATGAACAGCAGTTGTGCCCCTGCAATAAATCTTGATTTCCACTTGGAGCCCTTGCTTATTGTGTTCCACAGTACCGGTAATGATGCTGTGGCCAAAATAATCAGAAGTATGCTAACCGGATGCGCAAAAAAATCTTCTGTAAAACCAATACCCTCTGTATAAGAAGTAATAAAGACAAGTCCGCCTGAAATAATTGTTGCGATATTTGCCTTTTTGGATTTAGCTATGAAGGTTTTAATAATATCTTCATCTGTAGAATCACCAATTAAAAATACAGATGCAAGAAATGCAAACAATGAGCAGAGAAACAATCCGATTGAGATAGAGAATAAATTAAGCCATGGGTGTATGTACGCTTCCACAAACCCGGTTGGATTTATCATCATCTTTCCTGAAACAACAGCGCCGACTGTTAATCCGAAAAAGAATGTTACAAATACACTGGAGTATTCAAAAACACGTGAGTAAATATTTTGTGAAGCCTGGTCTTTAATTGCATCATAATGCCGGAAGGTAAATGCAGTGCCCCGGAATACAATGCCCAGCAGCAAAAGAATAAGGGGAATATATAATGATATTGAAATCCGGCTGTAAATAGGGGGGAATGCATTAAATAAAATAACAATAGTAATTATCAGCCACATATGATTAGCTTCCCATATAGGAGCCATTGCCTGGGTTACAAGTTTTCTTGTTTTTTCCTTACTGCCTTTAAATGAAAACAATTCAACAATACCGGCACCAAAATCCGCTCCGCCGAGAAGACAGTACAGATAAACCGAAACCAGGAGAAAGAATATTATTACATAGATCATTGCTCTGCCCTCCGACTTCCAAACTCATGCAGTGCCTTAATTTGTCTTTTCATAAGCCAGACGGCTACAACCGTTAGTACCGCATATACCAGTGTAAATGCAGAGAGATGAAATATTTGTCCCGGCACAGGAGTAACAGCATCAGCGGTCTTCATTATGTCATAAATTATCCAGGGCTGCCTGCCGACCTCAGTAACTATCCAGCCTGCCTCTACAGCAATAAATCCAAGAGGTGTACATATGCCAACTGCAATCAAAAACCACTTATGTTCAAGTAAATTTTTCCATTTTAATTTAAATATCCAGAAAACAATTCCAAGCAGTGCCAGTATAGTTCCGCAGGCAACCATTACCTGGAATGCAAGGTGTGTAATTAAAACGGGCGGCCAGTTTTCTTCAGGAAACTCTTCAAGGCCTTTTACCTCTGCATTAAAATCACCATAAGCAAGAAAGCTAAGTGCTCCCGGTATCTTAATTCCATACTCCATTGTACGTGATTTTTCATCAGGTATTCCGCCGATAGTTAGAGGGGCCCCTTTTTCAGTTTTGAACTGCCCCTCCATGGCGGCTAATTTTACCGGTTGTCTTTTTGCAACATCCTTAGCGCTGAAGTCACCACTTAACGGCTGGACTATAGCAGCGATACTGCCGATAATCAGTGCAATAACCATTGCATTTTTATGAAGAGTAATTTGCCTGTTCTTCATATATAGGATAGCATGAAGACCCGCAACGGCGAAAGCAGTTGCTTCAAAGGCAGCAATAGTCATATGGAGGCACTGGCTAACCCATGCATCATTAAACATTGCGGCCCATGGATCAATATTATATGCCTGTCCGTTTATCCAGTCAAAGCCGGCAGGAGCATTCATCCAGGCATTAGCGGTTACAACAAAAATTCCGGAGGCAACACCCGAAACACCCACAATTAATCCTGAAAACCAGTGGACATATGGATTTATCCTGTTCCAGCCGTAAAGAAAAACTCCGAGGAAGACTGCCTCAACAAAAAAAGCCGTGCCTTCCCAACTGAAAGGCATTCCGATTATTGCTCCTGCGTGTTCCATAAACCCGGGCCAGAGAAGCCCCAATTCAAATGACAATGCTGTTCCTGATACAGCTCCTATTGCAAAAAATATTGCAACACCCTTTGACCATGTTTTAGTCAACTGAAGGTACATTTCATCTTTGGTTTTCAGCCATTTCCAGTGGGACATAACCATCAGGAACGGCATTGTCATTCCAATGCAGGCAAAGATTATATGGAAGCCGAGTGATAAGGCCATCGTTAAGCGGGCGGCAAGCAGATTATCCACTTTATCTCCTTGTAAGATGAGAAGTAATATTCAAAACTATGAAATATTTATATAATGTACATGTGAGGGATGGTAATGTTCAATCTATCAAAAAAATGTTATCCCCGGGTTTTACTGAAAATATTTGAATATTTTCATTATATATTGTTTTTAATACCAGATCTTTTTCGGCAGATACCATTATCCTTTTTTCTTCAGGGTTATAAATTAAACTAACTAACTGTTCTCTAAAGCGTAAATTTTCAATTCCATGTTTATCACTACGGTTGATATGCCACGTAATAATATTTTCTAATCCGTTTAGTTTCAGCCCGATAATATTCTCAATAAGCATAGCTGTTGGGCCGAGCCCCGACCAGCCCACAAAATCCTGACGTGAATAGAATGTGTTATCCCATCTTGTTGCAGGCTCATTAAACTCAGGTGAATAACATTCCCATATTGTATTATAAGCATCATTATATCTCTCTTCATATGCAATCTTTTCTTCATCCGGGTTAAAATGTTTATAAATCCGGGCTATCTTTTTTACATGTTGGTAAGCAATATCATTTGCTAGTTTATTATATCCATATTTTTCAAGCCCCTTTACTACCATATAATTTGTCGGCGCCCATACACTGCCAAGCCAGTAATGTCCCAAGGAATCATATGCAGGGTCAGAAAAAGACAATGCAGGAACCATATGCGGACGTTTAAAATGTTTTTTATCATTCAGGTAATTCACAAGACTTTCAGCCTGTGCACTGTCTGCTGTTTCAGATAACAGAGCCCAATATGCGCCTATATGAACAACAGGTGAACGGGAACCATCTTCCTTCATATCATAATAAAATCCGGATGAATTATCCCAGCAATATTTATTTATCAGCTCAGTTATATTTTGATAGTAATTATTAAATTCTTCTTCTATTACACTTTCGTGTACTGCAGAAGCTATTGAGGAAATATATTTAGCAGCCAAACCCTGCTGTAATGAAAAATCAAGCCACCCTGCTTTATTAACACCCGGTCGCGGAGTATTATCCATTCCGCTTCCGAGATGTGTAGTATAGTATAAACCGTTACCCTCTTTTGTCCTGCAGTTATTTTCTATCCATTTGAAATATTTAATAAGATGAGGCAGAACTCTCTTCAACCGGCTGTTATCTCCTGACAAAACATAATACCGGTATTCTATCCATGCAAAGAGGGGAGGGTTAACCATAGGTTCGTCTGTAACAGGCTCTGCAGCAGGTTCCCCTGTATTCTCATTATAAACCCTCTGAATATATCCATCTTCTCTTTGTTTATTATAAAAGTTATCCAATGAGGGCATTGCCGGGAAAATATCAGGAGCATACATTCCAAATGCCACCATAAAACATGTATCCCATTGGTAAATCATTTCATTAAAACCTTCATCCATAAACTCTTCAACAAAACCGCTCGCACGGTTTCCTTTCATTATTTTATTCCATGCCATATACCATGCAGCATAATATAATTCAATTATTTCATTGTCTTTTTCAAGAACCGGCCGGGGGAGTTTTTCTTTCGGAAAAGTTCTTTCAGATATTTTTCTTTTAGGAACGGGAGGATCTCCTGCTTTTAGTATGGAATTAAATCCTGAGCCTCCATCATTTACTTTCAGCGGATTCCCCGGATCGTAAATCCATTTACCATCAACCACAAGTTTGTAATAGTAATATCCGGCGGGAAGATTTATAGAAAGTGTAAATGCAGTATCTGATTTAGTAAAATTATATCCGTCAGGATTCCATCCGTTAAAACTGCCTGCAACTGAAACATTTTCAACGGACAAATTACTATAATGAAAAGTTACTTTTACAGAATCGGCTTGAGCAGCAGATAAAAAATTTAAAAGGATAAAAAGTAGAAATAATATAGATTTCATAAAGAGAGTGTTTTCTAATAATACCCTAAACAGTAAATATTGTTAATGAAATATAGTCTAATATACTTCTAAATTAAAACAACTCTTCTGCTAATTCATTATTAACTGATGTTCCGGCTAATGTTCCCGAAGCTACAGCAACTGATACTGCTCTTTTGTTTGAATTATCGCCGCAGGCAAATACCCCGGGAATACTGGTTCTTTGTAATTCATCAACTTTAATTAAACCGTTGTCAGTCATTTCACACTTCAATTGTTTTGTTATATCGGAGTGGTGCTCAAAAGCAGGTATGTTATAAAGCGCAGTAAGAGGTATAACGGAGCCGTTATCAAGTCTTACATTATTAAGTATCCCGTTCGTATGGTCTAACTCGATAATTCCTGTTTCAATGATTGGGATGTTATGCTTCCTGATACGGGATAGCTGGTCCTGAGTGAATTCAGCCTTGCCGTTAGTAAACAACACAATATCTTTGGTCAGATTAGATACAAGTTTTACATAATGATATCCTGCTTCACCATTAGCTAATATCCCCGTCTTTTTATCTTTGTACTCATAGCCATGGCAATAAGGACAATGAATTACCGTCCTACCCCAGCATTCAGCAAATCCTTTTATATCCGGCATTATATCTTTTATACCTGCTGCCAGAATTATCTTGGAAGAAATAAAAACACTATTATCTGAAGCAGAAACTTCAAAACCACCTGATGTGTTTTTTACGCTTGCTGCAAATCCATCATAAAAATTAATTGTAGAGTATCTTTTTACCTGAGTAAGGGCTAAGGACTTTATCTGTTCCGGTGTGTCCCCATCATGTGTAAGGAAGTTATGCGAATGAGGTGTAAACCTGTTGCACGGCTGGTTATTGTCAATAATCAAAACATTACGCAGCGATCTGCCTAATGCCATTGCTGCTGAAAGTCCGCCGTAGCTTCCGCCAATAATAATTACATCAAAATGGTTTAATGCCATAAGTTAGCCCTTAAAAGTGTTTAAATAAAAATCTGGTAAGTTAAATCTTAATTTAAAATAAGAATAATTATTAAATGAGGTTTAGAAAAAATGACAGCCGGTATTTTAGCATTCTTAATACCGGCTTTACAGCATATTATTCAGATCATATTGAAAAGGCTCATTTGTTATAACTTATCCTGTAAATTACGCCGGCGTAATCATCAGAAACAAGCATTGAACCATCATTCATAACTTCCACATCAACAGGCCTGCCCGAAACAGAATTACCGTTAAGCCAGCCCTCGGCAAAGGGTTCATAACTTACGGCATTGTTGCCCTCAAGTTTAACAAGCATTACGCGGTAACCTATTTTTTCACTCCTGTTCCATGAGCCATGTTCGGCAATAAATATCTGGTTTTTATATTCAGCAGGGAACATATTCCCGGTATAGAATTCCATTCCAAGGGCTGCTACATGAGGCCCTAATGCCTGTACCGGCCTGGTATATTGGCCGGGATCTTTTCCTTCACCAAATTCCGGGTCTTTAATGTCATTTCCATGTATAAAAGGAAAGCCAAAATGCATTCCGCTTTCAGGTGCACGGTTTAATTCATCCGGCGGCACATCATCGCCAAGCATATCCCTGCCGTTATCAGTAAACCATAATTCTTTTGTATCAGGATGCCAGTCAAACCCTACTGTGTTTCTTATGCCGTGTGCAAAAATCTCCTGGCCGCTGCCATCCGGATTCATTCTTGTTATTGATGAATATATTTCATTATCCTTCAGGCATACATTACACGGTGCGCCAACGGGTACATATAGTTTATCATCAGGACCAAATGCAATATACTTCCAGCCATGGTGCCCGTCTGAAGGATATTTATCGCTTACTAAAACAGGCTGGGGAGAATTTTTCAGGTTATCTTCAATATTATCATACCGCCAGATCTTGCTTATCTCAGCTACATATAATGCGCCGTTTCTTAGTGCAACACCGTTCGGACTTTTAAATCCGCTGCCGATAGTAATAACTTCATCCGCTTTATAATCATTATTATTATCAACTACTGCATATACCTTGTCATTATCACGTGTACCCACAAACAGGATTCCGCTTTCGCTCATAACCATTGAGCGTGCCCCGTCAATATTATCAGCATAAACTTCAATATTAAATCCGGCAGGGAGCTTAATTCCCAGCTTGTTGTCTGATTGCTGCTGATCGGTGCTGCCGGGATTGCAGTAAAGTGTTATAACAAATAGTGGTATAGATAATACAATACCCAAACTTCTTTTAATATTAATACGAAGCATTTTAGTTCCTTTCTTAAGTTACTCTGCCTGGCCCGGCGGAGGCATAATAATCCATAGAATTATATAAACAAGGATTCCCGGAAAGGCAGCACTAATAATTGAAACCAGAACATAACCAATTCGTACTATGGTCGGGTCCCAACCCAGCCACTCTGCAATTCCGCCGCAAACTCCGGCAATAATTGAATTTCGAGATCTTTTTATGGGCATATCTTATTCCTTAGAAAGTTAAATATCTTAATAATTAAATTAAATATAAAATCTTTAAGGATGATCTGCCGCAACAATGTTTTAAAAGTGTGGTAGTTAGAATAACCGGATTCCCTAAAGGTTTAAAGAATTTAATTTATTAAAATGGATTGAATTCCGGAATATAAGCAAATAAGATTGTTGGTTACGGATTAATGATACTTTTAAGAAATGGGGGAGTACTTCAGAATATCATTTGTTTTAAAAATTTCTGGAAACAGCAGGCAAACCGGGTAAAGAAAATTATTTAAAACGTTCCTTAAGTTTTGCTGCATACCGCCGGCTCATTTTAAAAGGTTCCTGATGGTTCTGCAGGTATACATGATATGATGAGTTAAACCATTTTTCAACTTTTTCAACATACTCCAGGTTAACAATAGTTGAACGGTGAATCCTTACAAAATACTTGGGAGTTAATCTTTCTTCCCATTCCACCATTGATTTAAGAACGAGATGTTTTTTACCGGAAGAAAGATAAATGTATGAGTAATCCTTTTCGGCTGTAATACAAACTATAGTATTAATCTTTATGAATTTGGAAATTCCATCAAATGTAACAAACAAGCGGTCATCATATTCCAGTACCTTATTAAAATTAAAACCATTACCGGTTGCTTTTATTTCAATTTCATTAAATTCTTCATCTTCCTCTTCGGGAGTACCTTTATCTTCAACTTCTGTATTGGGTTTTAAATCCTGAGCAGTTACACTGTTACCGTTTCCATTATGCCCGTTTCCATTACCATTACCATTATGGCCGTTACCATTACCATTATGGCCATTGCCATTACCATTATGGCCATTGCCATTGCCGTTAACACTTTTAATCAGACGTTCAATTGTTTTAGCAAGCCTTTCGGGTGCAATAGGTTTCTGAATATAATCAAGGGCATTAACATCAAAAGCACGGAGAGCGTAATTATCATAAGCGCTTACAAACACTATCTTGGGATTTGATTTTATTTTTTTCATCAGTTCAAATCCTGTTGCATCATCAAGACAGATATCAAGGAAAACACTATCCGGATCAGTCTTTCTTATTATTTCTATTGCACTTGTAATATTAGAAGCTTCTCCAACAACATTTATTTCAGGGAATTTTTTCAGCAGGATCTGCAGCAGTTTCCTTGAATGTGCGTCATCGTCAATAATTACGGTATTCAATTTTTTGTCCGGCATTTTTTTAACTTTTCTTTTTTTTATTAAGCTTTTCGTATACATTTCAAATACCGTTCCATAATAAATGAGAATAAAATTCCAGATAAAAAATGGTTTTTTATAAAAATCAAGAGGATTATTTCGTCGATGAAGGTATATTTTCTGTCTACGAACGAAGTAAAATGAGATTTCAGCCCCATTTGTACTAAAGTGAAACAGAAAAATATCCACGTGGAAGATAAGAAGTGGGGCAATTATGTGCAAGAGAAATAATTCGGAATAAAATGCCCTGCCCTAAGAATTAACACATTAAAAATTTGGCACTATCAATGAAAATCCTGCATTTTTTCTACATTTTTCCATGATCCTGAGTAAAGAGCAAAAATTGATGAAAATTAATAATGTATTATTAAAAAAGGAAGGAAAATTCAATGAAAAGCTCAGAACCAGTCGTCACCGAATTTAAATGTTTTAACCATTCCAAAAAACAGGGGCTGTAGGGCTTTAAATGCTTCTTCCCCTTTCATTATAAATTTAATAGAATAATCTTCATCTGTATCGGTTCTGATATAAAAAATCTGCGAAACTTGTCCCGCTAATTCTTCAGGTTCATTATAATAAACAAGATAATCTCCCGTATCAAATTTATGTTTATACCGGCTCTGGTTAAAAAGATATTTATCCTGCACTGCAAGGTGCACATATGGGGGAGGGTTATAATTGCCGGTTGATGCTACAAATGTAACCCCATCCAGTTTGTTTTTAACATTCTGATCGATGTATGTCCATCCCGCCGGATATTTAATTGTAACATCAAGAGTAGATTCCTTGTAAATGTTTTGAAGACTATTTGTATCTGCATTAGCATCATTGAATGAAAGGAATGATGATATTTCCTCCGGTTCAGTTTTTTGAACAGGTTCGTTCTCCACAGCAGGAGAGCTTTCTTCCTGGGGTTCTTCCTTAACAGGTTCAGCCTTGAGAGGCTGTTCAAATGTATTTGTTGCTATCTGCACATACTGTGGACCCGAATCAGGCATCTGAAGTGTAAATCTTATTACTATCGCAGCAATAATAAATACTATTGCATGTATTACAACAGAGGCAGAAAATGCTTTTACAGGCAAATCCCCGGTTTTTATTTTTAGTAAGTCAAAATTCAAAAGTCAAAATGTGTTTTTATATTTTAATATATTCAGTTTTCAATCTTACAATCTTTTTATCTAATTTTGTGCGCTTAAAATTACTCATAATTCAAGTTAAAGATGAAATACTTAATTACAGGCGGTTCTGGTTTCCTTGGAATAAATTTAATCCGGTTTTTAAACCAGCGGGGGCATGAAATAGTTTCTCTTGATATTGCTGATTTTGATTATCCTGATGTAAAAGATAAGATACAGGTCATAAAAGGGGATATACGTGATAAAAGTGCGGTAAAATCAGCTATGCAGTCTGTTGATATTGTTGTTCATACGGCAGCAGCCCTTCCGCTTTACAGTGCCGAAGATATTTTTTCCACCGATATTGAAGGAACTAATAACCTCCTTAATTCCGCAGAAGAAAAAGGAGTAAAGCGTTTTATCCACATTTCTTCCACCGCAGTTTACGGTATACCGGATCATCATCCTATATATGAACATGATAAATTAGACGGCGTTGGGCCTTATGGTAAAGCGAAAATACAGGCGGAAGAAGAATGTATGAAATTCCGTAATAAAGGAATGTGTGTGCCAATTTTGCGTCCTAAATCATTTATAGGGCCGGAACGGCTTGGGGTTTTTGACCTGCTGTATGACTGGGCAAAAGACGGGCATGGTTTTCCGATGATTGGCAGCGGTAAAAACCGTTATCAGCTCCTTGATGTGGAGGACCTGTGTGAAGCAATATATCTATGCGCCTCTCTTGATGATAAGATTGTGAACGACACCTTTAATATAGGTGCAAAAGAATTTACAACAATGAAGGAGGATTACCAGGCAGTTCTTGATTATGCCGGCCATGGTAAAAAAATAACAGGCTTACCTGAAAAACCTATTATATTAACTTTAAGGATACTTGAGTCACTTAATCTTTCTCCTTTATATAAATGGGTATACGAAACTGCATCAAAAGATTCTTTTGTTTCTATTGAAAAAGCAGAGGAGGTTTTAGGATTTAAACCTAAATATTCAAACAAAGATGCCCTGGTAAGAAATTTTAAATGGTACCTGGAACATCTGCACGAGTTTAAGAATAAAAGCGGTGTATCGCACCGTGTTCCGTGGAAGCAGGGAATTTTAAGAGTGGCGAAGGTATTCTTTTAATCAAAGCCAAAGAGTTTTTTTTGAATACTCTGCGGGAATTTAGACTGAATTATGTTCTGAGTCAGGAAATCAGGACCCAAATAATATTTTGGAGTTATGATCTTTGACTTTTGACTTCTTCAAATTTTATATTACTTTATTTTTTAATTATTACCCAAAGGAGAAACCAAATGGCGAGCAAAAAAGATTATTTAAAAAGTGTAATAAAGCATATTGATATTAAAGAGCATAATGTGGTACCGATTGTAGATGCAATGGAACATATGGCGTTTTCCGCAAGAGATCTTAACCGTGCTTCTAAAATATATGATATGATGTTAAAAGATAAAGAGTGCGGTATAATCCTTACGCTTGCCGGAAGTTTGTTTAGTGCTGGATTAAAAAAGATAGTTTACGACCTTGTTATGAACAACATGGTTGATGCAATTGTATCAACTGGTGCCGTTATGGTTGATCAGGACTTCTTTGAGGCGCTCGGCTATAAACATTATATCGGTACTCCGTTTAGTGATGATAATGAATTAAGAGACCTTCACATTGACAGGATTTATGATACCTATATAGATGAAGATGAATTAAGAGTGTGTGATGAAACCACAGGAAAAATATTTGATGCCCTGGAACCCCGTCCATATTCTTCAAGAGAATTCCTGTGGGAATTTGGTAAATACCTTGAAGATCACGGCGGACCTAAAGTTGATGACTCGGTTATTTA
This sequence comes from Ignavibacteriaceae bacterium, assembly GCA_046481785.1. GTDB lineage: Bacteria > Bacteroidota > Ignavibacteria > Ignavibacteriales > Ignavibacteriaceae > JAWOJF01. The sequence goes on from JAWOJF010000212.1 coordinate 11,469, forward strand.
TGCATGTTACAAAAAGAATGTACCTATTTTTGTCCCGGCATTTTCAGATTGTTCGGCAGGATTTGGATTTATAATGCACCAGACTCAGCATCCGGGTAAGCATGTATCATGCGATTCGGCTAAAGATTTTCTGGAACTGACAAAAATAAAACTGAACAGTAAAGAAACCGGAATTTTTATGATAGGCGGCGGCGTTCCCAAAAACTTTACCCAGGATATAGTAGTTGCAGCAGATATACTGCAGGAAGATGCCTCAATGCACAAATATGCTATACAGGTAACAGTTGCCGATGTAAGAGACGGTGCTCTGTCCAGTTCTACATTAAAAGAAGCAAGTTCATGGGGTAAAGTTGACCAGACATTTGAGCAGATGGTTTATTCGGAAGCTACACTTGCTGTGCCTTTAATTACCGGTTATGCTTATCATAAAGGCTCCTGGAAAGAAAGAAAACCAAAAGAATTTACAAAACTTTTTGCTACTGAAAGCGCTGTTGTTTAATTTATATATCAGAGGGTGTCCTAAAAATAAAATACTATGAATGTATTTTCATTTTATTTGTTAGAATGTTTAGTAAGAGTTTTAACATGTTAATAAGCCCTTCCCTTCGAAGGGAAGGGTGGGGATGAGTTCCATGCCCTGGTTCACTGCAAAACCCGGACGGGCAGGCTCTCTCTAAATCTCTTTTAAGACACCCTCATATCTTTAATAAAAAAGAGTAATATGCGGATTATTATTGCCGGTCTTGGGGATGTTGGTTATCATTTGGCAAAGCAGCTTTCTATTGAGTCACATGATATAGTTGCTATAGATCTTGACCAGGAACGGCTTTCCTATCTGGACAAAATTGCGGATATCCTTACCCTTAAAGGTTCATCCACTTCAATAAAAATACTTCTGGAAGCAAGAGCAGAAAAAGCAGATCTGCTTGTAGCTGTTACCTCATCTGAAGCAGCAAATATCGCAACATGCATATTCGGTAAAAAACTTGGGACAAAAAAAACAATAGCAAGAGTCGGCAACGGCGAATACCTTGATGTAAATTCTGCCGTCAACTTTAAAGAGCTTGGTGTTGATTTTATGATTTATCCCGAAGAGCTTGCAGCAATTGAGATAGTAAACCTTATTATGAGAACTGCTGCTACCGATGTTCTTGAATTTGAGGATGGTAAACTATCAGTCTTAGGCCTGCGGCTCGATAAAAATGCCCCGGTAATACATAAAACATTAATTGATGTGGCAAAACATTATAATACGATTGATTTCCGTGTTGTTGCCATACACAGAAATTTTAAAACCATCATACCCAAGGGTAATGACCGGTTCCTTCCTAATGACCAGATATTTGTAATTACAACACCTGAAGGCATGGAAACAATGCTGAAACTTTCCGGAAAAGAGAATCAGAAATTTGAGAATATCATGATCCTTGGCGGCGGTAAAATCGGAAGGCGTGTTGCAAAACTTCTTGAGAATACATTAAGTATTAAACTTATTGAAGCTGACGAAGAAAAAACATTTGAGATTGCCGATGAACTCCACAGTACTTTAGTAATAAAAGGTGACGGACGGGATATAGACCTGCTTGGGCAGGAAGGTATTATCGATATGGATGCGTTTATAGCTCTTACTGATGATGCTGAAACTAATATTATTGCCAGCTTAATGGCAAAACACCTTGGTGTTAAAAAAGCAATTGCACTTGTTGATAAAACCGATTATATACCTCTTACTCAAACAATCGGACTTGATTCTCTTATCAATAAAAAACTGATTGCTGCAAATAATATTTCCCGTTTTATACGCAAAGGTGAAATACTGGCAATTGCCTCCCTGGAGGGGGTTGATGCTGAAGTACTTGAGTATATTGTACCTAAAAATTCTGCATTAATCCAAAAGAAGGTAAAGGATTTAAATTTTCCAAAAGAAAGTATTATTGGTGGTATAATAAGAGATACTGTTAGTTTTATTGCCACAGGAGAAACACAGATAAGGGCTAATGACAAAGTGGTTATATTTTCTCTCCCATCTGCAGTAAAAAAGATTGAAAAACTCTTTCACTGATTCTGTTAATGAATTATAAAGTTATAATCCATATAATAGGTTTTCTTCTTTTCCTTACCGGGCTGTTCATGCTTACCGCTATTCCATTTTCAATTTATTATAATGATAATGATATTGCAGCCATTCTTATATCAGGACTGGGATCATCATTAGTCGGCGGAATTTTTTGGCTCATTACCAGGAAAAGTAAAGATGATGAGCTGAGGCGAAGGGAAGGTTATCTTACTGTTTCTTTGGGCTGGATTGTAATGTCAGCTTTCGGAGCTATTCCTTTTGTATTACATGGTTCAATTCCGGCTTATACCGATGCATTCTTTGAAACTATCTCCGGCTTTACTACAACAGGAGCAACAATATTAACCAATATTGAAACTCTGCCTCACGGACTTCTATACTGGCGGAGTTTAACGCAGTGGCTTGGCGGCATGGGAATTATAGTACTTTCACTTGCTATTCTGCCTATACTGGGTATTGGAGGAATGCAGTTGTTTGTTGCCGAAGTTCCGGGCCCGACAAAAGATAAAATTCACCCAAGAGTGCAGGAAACTGCCAAGCGGCTGTGGGGTATTTATTTCCTGCTTACTGTGCTGGAAACCGTGTTGTTAAACTTGGGCGGCATGTCGTTTTTTGATGCGGTAAATCATTCTTTTACAACTATGGCTACCGGCGGTTTTTCAACAAAGAACGCAGGTATTGCTTATTATACCTCTCCTTACATTCAATATGTATTAATTATTTTTATGTTTTTTGCAGGTGTAAATTTCACTCTTCATTATTATGCCCTGCATTTCAAGCTGAATTTTTTAAAAACAAATAATGAATTCAGGTTTTATACATCACTGATTCTTGCAGCTACAATAATAATTACAGTACTGCACATCCCTTACTCTTCTTATGCTTTAGAAGAATTATTCAGGCAATCACTTTTTCATGTAGTTTCGCTTATAACTACAACCGGCTACGTTACATCTGATTATGAAAACTGGGCCCCTTTCTCAAGAATATTTTTCTTCCTGCTATTATTTATTGGCGGCTGTGCAGGTTCAACCGGCGGAGGAATTAAAATTGCCCGCCATTTCCTTTTATGGAAAAACAGTGTGCTGGAGCTAAAGAGATTGGTTCATCCAAGAGCCGTTATCCCGGTAAGAATTAATGGCAGAGCTGTACCCCCCGAAATACTTACCAATGTACTTGCATTTTTTCTTTTTTACATCTTACTGTTTGTGTTCGGCTCGGTAATTCTCTCTTTTATTGGTTTGGATTTTGATTCGGCTTTGGGCGCTGTTGCAACTTGTATTGGCAATGTGGGTCCCGGTATTGGGACAGTGGGGCCTCTTTACAATTTTGCGCATGTACCTGAGACAGGCAAATGGCTTTTATCATTTTTTATGCTTGTTGGAAGGCTTGAATTATTTACTGTACTTATAATCTTTTCGCCTGCATTCTGGAAAACATAAGCTTATCAGCAATCCTTCAAACTTCCTCCGCCAACCTGAAACTCAATCACAATTTTAATTTGGCCAGATTTTCTTTTTTACCGATAATGATTAAAATGTTATCCGGCTGGAGTTTATAGTTAGGATTAGGTATTAAATTAAATTTATCCAGCAGAACATCTTTTACTGCAATTACATCGATATTATATTTGTTCCTAAGCTGTAGTTCATTTAAGGTTTGACCGGAAAATTTATCGGGGACAACAAATTCAACTATACTATATTCAGGGGCAAGGGGTATATGCTCTATTAAATTAGGGGTATTAAGTTTTTCTGCCAGTCGTTTTGCCGAATCTTTTTCAGGGTTAATAATTTCGGCCGCACCTATTTTTTTAAGGATAGTACCATGTATGTCTTCAACAACCTTAACGATGATATTTGTTACGCCTAATTCTCTAAGGTACAAAGTTGCAAGTGAACTAGCCTCAAGAGAATCTCCAAGGCTTACAATTACTCCTGTAACATTTTTATTTATTAGTTCCGAGAGTACAGCTTTGTCCCGGACATCAGCAGTAACAGCTTCTGTTACATACTCTTTTATTTGTTCAACTTTTTTCGAATCAATATCAATTGCCAGAACTTCATTGCCTTTTTCAACAAGAGCAACCGCAACATTATGCCCAAAATTTCCCAAGCCCATAACAACAAACTGTGTCATTTTTAATAACTCCTTTTTGTTTTATCCGACCAATATCTCATCTTCTGCATACCTGATAGCAACTCTCTCTTTTTTTACTACACTTAACCCAATAGCAAGTGGACCTATCCTTCCTATCAGCATTGTAATAATTATTAAAATTTTGGCAAAAGAGGAAAGCTCCGCAGTAATACCGGCAGAAAGACCAACTGTACCAAGCGCTGAAATAACCTCAAAAACGATTTTTATAAAGTCTGATTTCTCAGTAATAGTTAATAATAACACTGCAATAAAAGCCCACATACCGGTTAACAAAGCAATTGCCAGGGCACGTTTAACAGTCTCATCGGTAATACTTCTCTTAAAAACAGATATACTTTTTTTTATGGACAACTGACTATATAAAGAAAAGAGTATAACAGCCAGGGTGGTTAGTTTTATTCCGCCGGCTGTACTGCCGGAACCTGCACCTATAAACATCAGAAGAATAATATAAAACATACTTGGAACAGACAGTAAGCCAATATCTATTGAATTAAATCCGGCTGTGGTTGAAGCTGAAAGAGATTGAAAAACAGAAGTAATCATTCTCTCATTAAAACCCGATGCAAATTTCTCACCTTCTGAAAAGAAAATTATTATTATCCCGGTTAAATTGAGTAATATTGCAAGTGCTAATATCAATTTTGTATGTGTTGAAAGTCTTCGCTTTGACCTTGCCCCGGGTTTAACAAAAACATAAATATCATAAAGAACAAAAAAACCTGCGGCACCAAATATTATTAAGCCAATAATAATGCCATTTAGAACTAAGCTGTTTTTAAATTGCATAAAACTATCCCCGTAAATGGAAAAACCAGCCGTAGTAAAAGCAGAGATAGAATGAAAAACAGCAGAAAAGAAAGCTTCTCCAAAACTGTAAAAATTTAAGAAGTAAAATGTTAGTATAACAATACCAATCCCTTCAATTATCAGGGTAAAATAAAGCATTAATTTTACAAACCTAATCAACTCAATTTTTGAGGGACGGTTAATAGATTCTCTCAATAAAATTCTATAACTCATTGAAAGTTCTTTTCCAAATCCAAGAACTGCCAACGCTACAAAAATCATATATCCTAATCCACCAACCTGGAAAAGAATCATGATTACAGTTTGTCCAAAAACATTATAGAAAGTTCCTGTATCAACAACAACTAAACCTGTAGTTGTAACGGCTGAAGCTGATGTAAACAAGGCATCGAGGAATGGTGTAAACTGGCCACTAGCAGAAGAGACGGGTAACATTAAAATTACAGCGCCTATTATACTCAGGGTGGAATATCCTAAAGATAACAAGCGAACCGGGGTTAAAAACTGTCTAAATAAGGTGTAATTCTTCAATTTCTATGTAAAAACCTCATTAACAGCCCGAAAACATAAAGAAAATAACCGCACGCTCCAAATTATTAAATTATTAAGTAGTCAATCAAACTTTATCTGAATTGCATGAAGCACTTTGTGCGCATGTTTCAATTTGGATTGTAGGATGTTCTATGTCAAACCTGTCATGAAGTTCGCAGCAAACCCGGCTTAAAAACTTATCGTCATTAATGTGTTCAGGAATTACCAGGTGAACAGTTAAGGCAGTCTCAGTTGTACTCATTCCCCAGATATGAAGATCATGTACATCCTTTACGCCGGGAAGAGAGAAAAGATAATTTCTAATTTCATCCGTTTTAATATTAGACGGTACGGCATCCATTGAAAGGAGGAAGGAATCTCTTAATAATCCCCATGTACCTATGGTAATTACAACTACTATAAGCAAGCTAACCAAGGGATCAAGCCAGAGAATATTTGTAAATGTAATAATTAATCCTGCAGCAACAACACCAAGAGAAACACCTGCATCAGCAGCCATGTGCAGAAAAGCCCCTTTTATGTTTATATCCCTTTCTTTTCCTTTTATAAATAACAGCGCAGTAATAGTATTTATTACTACCCCAACTCCGGCAACAATCATCATTACACTTCCTTCAACAGGCTGGGGTGTAATAAACTTTCTTATTGCTTCAATAGTAATTGCTCCTACTGCAATTAATAAAAGCAGGGCATTAAGAAAAGCAGCTAATATTGTCGATTTCCTCAGCCCATAAGTTCTGTTTTGGGTAGGGGACGTTTTTGCCAGGTAAGCAGCTCCCCACGCCAGAATAAGGCCAAGCACATCACTTAAATTGTGCCCCGCATCTGCAATCAGCGCCATAGAGTTTATCATGAAACCAAAGGCTGCTTCAACAATTACATATAAAATATTTAAAACAATACCCACGGCAAATGCTTTGCCGAAATCAGCAGTATGCGGATGTGAGTGTGTATGTGCCATAATAATATATTTAACCTGTACTAAAATAGTATATTACTTTTATAATTTGAACCGGAATTATAAATGATAAAATTCACAATCAGGAGAACCTCAATTTCCTGTCACATTATTATAAATTTGCAGGTTTTACATTCGTAATGAAATAATGGTTGAATCTACCCGGGAGGCTTTGATGAAAAAAACAATAATGCTTTTTTTAACCGTACCGTTTATTTTGTTTGCACAGGGGATACAGGATACTACTGCTGACAGGATTGTAATTTCAGAGAATGCATGGGAGTGTATAAATGATATTTCTGAAAATCCTGATGCAGTAAAATATCTTCTGCAAACTCTAGTTAGTGATAAGGAAAAATTTAAATCTCTTATAAGGGAAGTTGTTAATGATCCTGCTATGAAAGAAGTTATCAGAGAACTTCGGAATACTTTGCGTGAAGACAGGGGGTTGATAGATGAGAAAAAAAATAAATCAAAAGAAATTGATGTTAACGGAGAGAGCGATTATACATATTTAAAGAGCCCCAGCAAGTAAAATCCTCACGGTTTTGATATGCAATTGCTGCATATATCAGGGGAAGAAAAATCCTTAAATAGAATATGTTGTGAAAAAAGGGAGTGCTGTGAATAATGATTAGTTTCCGCCCTTACCTGCCCGGGCTGTTGCCGAACTCTTAAATTGTCCGGAATGACAATTCCAGGCTCTCCAGCACTCTGAAAATCATGAATTAACCTTTCGATACAATAGTTTAAAGTTCTGCAACTACCTGAAAAGCAGACTATTAAGACAATATTTTGCTTCCTTTTATTTTTTTCTTAAATCAAACTTATTTGTACAGATGTGATAAAAATCAGTGCTGTCCAAAATAAAATTATTATTATAATAATATTCCTAAATAGAGGCAGAATCCGGATTTTTTTAATTATCATCAAATCGATCCTCAATCTATCGTCCCTACGGGACTTTATTTCATTCTGTAATTTATTCTATAAACGTTTAATCCCTACGGGATTGTAATAATTACAGGAATACAAGGACTTATACCATAAACAGGTAACTATATGTTAAGGTATAATATATATTGCTGTTTTAAGTCCCGTCAGGGACGTTAT
>JAWOJF010000251.1:0-18225 GCA_046481785.1 Ignavibacteriaceae bacterium
CAGCAGGAGAGATAGGAATGCAAAAAATAAAGAATATCCTTTACTGTTGTAACGGCTTCCCATCCATTGAGCCATTGTAAAAGCTTTTACATTATAACCATATTTTCTAAAGCTCTTTGTTAACACGATGAGCGAGATGATAGAAGCAGCCGGCAGAACAAAAGCATATGAAATAATTGCACTAATCCCATAATAAGCTATAAAACCGGGATTAATAATAAAAGTGGCTGCACTTGTCATTGATGCTGCAAGTGCAAGTCCTACTGCAAATGGGGGAAAAGAAATATTGCCAACTGTGAAATCAGTAATATTTTTTGTTTTTAATGCACCGCGGATTACAAAAAACAGAATTACAGCAACATAAAGTAAGATAACTATCCACGTTGCAGCAACCATATGCTCAGATGCCGATGTATCCAAATGTTACCCCGTTATAATTTATAAATTGTAAGGGCGAACGCAAGCCCTCCGCCTGAACCAATGAAACAGGCAAGATCACCTTTTTTTATCTTCCCTTTTTTCCAGGCATCATCAAAAGCCATTGGTATACATGCTGAGCCTGTATAACCGAATTTTTTCATAATTGTATGAGCCCTGCTTCTGTCAACATTTAAAGCATCAAGAGTCTGCCAGATACTGTTAATGTTTATCTGTGTAAAGAAGTAATGGTTTATATCTCCGGGCGTAATTTTAAGAGAACCGCAGGCTTCACGTATCATTCTTTCCCAGGTTATTGGATTTACCTCTTTTGGAAACTTCTTAACAAACTTCAATAGGTGGTCGCCATTATCAATTACTTCATGAGAAACAGGCTTATGTGTTCCGCCTGCATAAATTCCCATCCAGTCCGCATATTGTCCTTCTGAATAAAGTGAGCTTGTAAGAAACCCCGTCTCATTCTCTTCGGATTTTAAAACTACAGCCCCCGCACCATCTGCAAAAAGTGTAACCGTTTTTTTATCCTTAAGATTAAGGTACTTGCTCATTGCATAAGCACCTATAACAAGTATATACTTATATTTTTCATCAGCTTGTATAAATTTACCTGCAGTATCAAGTGCTGTAACAAAACCGGCGCAAGCAGTGTTTATATCAAATGTTCCGGCATTTATTGCTCCCAGCCTGTACTGGACTACAGAAGCAGTTGAAGGTGAAATATATTCCGGTGTATCAGTGGCAATAATTATAAGATCTAACTGTTCAGGAGTAATACCGGCATCAGCCAGTGCATTTTTTGCTGCTTCAACAGACAGGTCCGCAACTGACTCATCTTCGCGGCACCATCTTCTTTCCTCTATTGTAAGATTCTCCCTAAGCCATGTATCAACATCCTCGCCAAGCAGTTCATTGAAATAGGAATTTGGAATTACTCTTTCCGGTGCATATGAGCCGGAACCTATAATAACTGAATTTTGCATATATCCTTGTGATTTTTAATTTATTACTAAACCGCCGTCAACACTAATTACCGCACCGTTAATAAACGAACTTTCTTCTGATGCCAGAAAGAGATACACATTTGCTATATCTTCCGGAGTGCCAAGCCTTCCAAGCGGAGTTTTTTCCTGCATGGATTTTATAACATTCTCAGGCATGGCAGAAACCATTTCAGTGGCAATAAATCCGGGGGCAACTGCATTTACATTTATTCCTTTTCTGCCAAGTTCTTTCGCCCATACTTTTGTCATACCTATAACTGCGGACTTAGCAGCAACATAATTTGTTTGCCCGAAGTTGCCGTAAAGTCCTACAACTGATGACGTATTAATTATTTTGCCATATTTCTTTTCAACCATGTAGGGGGCTGCTGCTTTAGTACAGTTAAATACACCGGTAAGGTTTACATCTATTACCTGCTGCCACTGCTCCGGCGTCATTTTTAAGAATGATGCATCGCGGGTAATACCTGCATTGTTAACAAGAATATCAACACTGCCGTATTTAGCTGCAGCATCAGCCGCCGCCTTAGATGTTGAATCCAGGCTTGTAACATTTACATTATAATAATCAGCTATACCGCCTGATTGATTTATAGAATCGGCAAGGGCTTTGCCTGCCTCATCATTTACATCCCATATTATTACACGTGCACCTTCTCCGGCAAACTTTAATGAAGCTGCTTTACCAATACCGCGGGCGCCCCCGGTAATAATTGCTGTTCTGTTAGTAAGTTTTTTCATGTTTTTAATTTTTTAATCGTTTGAAAAATTTAAAACGTTCGTTGTAAAAAAATAGTGGTTTTTATAACATATATTTTACATCCAAACCTTTATTGTAATTAATAGTATTTATTTTTTTCAACAATCCACTCTGCCAGGAATGTTCTGAAATGTTTTTCCATAAGCACATAGAAGTGCTCCATTTCGTTTATCCTTTCCTGAAGTAAAACCGAATTTCCTTTTTTTAATGGTTTCAGCTTCTCTTTCAGAGTTTTTGCTATTCTTACATTGTCCTTTATAAGATCAAGATTGTTACGGAAAGCATTTTCAAAAATTTCCGGTTCAATTTCATAATAATCACGGCGGCTGTTTTCAGGTGACCATACTTTTCTTACAAGTTTCCTGTCTCTTAATCTTCTTAATATCTGGCTGACCGGGCCTTTGCTTCTGCCAATATGTTTTGCTATCTCCTCAAGTGAAAGTGGTTCCGGGGAATAGATAAGCAGAGCAACAACATATCCCATCAGCTTATTAAGTCCGAATGCTTTATAAGCCTCACCAAAGCGTAATATAAGTTCCTTCTTAAATAATTCTTCACTATGCATAATAATTACTTCCGGGATTTTACAATTAAAGCTGAAGCTTCACCGCCGCCGATACATAATGAAGCGAGGCCGTATGTTAATGATCTTCTTTTCATCTCGTATAATAAAGTAGTTAATATTCTTGCACCACTGGCACCAATAGGATGACCAAGCGCAATAGCTCCGCCATTAACATTAACGTTATCTTCCTTAAGCCCCAGTAATTTATTTACTGCAAGTGAAACAACAGCAAATGCTTCATTTATTTCGTAAAGGTCAATCTGGCTTGCGGAAAGTCCTGCTCTTTTTAATACTTTGCCAATTGCATCGGCGGGGGCAGTAGTAAAGTTAACAGGCGCCTTAGCTGCAGAACTCTGTGCAACAATTTCTGCAAGGGGAGTATAGCCAAGTTCTTTTGCTTTTTCTTCACTCATAATTAATAATGCAGATGCCCCATCATTTAAATTGGATGCGTTAGCAGCAGTTACCACGCCGTTTTTGTCAAATACGGGTTTAAGGGTTGACATTTTTTCAAAATTAACTTTTTCAGGATCTTCATCTTTATCAATAAAAATTTCACCTGTTCTTGTTTTTACAGGCACTTTAATAATTTCCTCTGTAAACTTTCCGTCCTTTTGTGCTGCAAGAGCACGGCGGTAAGATTGTTCTGCATAACGGTCAAGTTCGGCACGGGTAAAGCTAAAATCTTTTGCGCAGGATTCAGCACATACACCCATATGTACATTGCCGAAAACATCTGTAAGTCCGTCAAGTAAAACGGAATCATACAATGTTTGGTTTCCCAGTTTATAGCCATTCCTTGCTTTCTGAATAAGGAATGGGGCATTACTCATGCTTTCCTGTCCGCCGGCAATAATAATATCGGCATCGCCGCAGGCAATAGCCTGTTGAGCAAGCATAACAGCTTTTAGGCCGCTGCCGCACATTTTGTTAATTGTAAGAGCTTCTGTTTTATCAGGCAGACCGGCAAAGATAGCCGCTTGCCGTGCCGGCGCCTGTCCAAGCCCGGCAGTAATAACGTTTCCCATTATTACTTCATCAATAATATTTTTATCAATACCTGATTCATCAAGTACAGCTTTAATTGCAATGCTGCCAAGCTGCGGTGCAGTGATAGAACTAAGCGTACCGTTGAAAGCACCGATTGGAGTTCTTTTAGCGTGGGTAATAACTACTTTTTTCATTTGGCTCTCCGTTTTTAACGTTTGAAAGAAATCAAACGTTTAAAACGTAAATCTTTTTGAATTAAAAAACAAGAAGAAAATTATAGACACAACAGATTTGGGGAGTAATGTGATTATTGATATTTGTAAAAAATGCGGCAACCAGCTTTTGGAATGTAAAAAAATCACAGGCTAAAGCCTGTGCTACATATGATTAACTCAATATTTTAATGTTTTTTTTATATTTTAGGTATTATGAAAATAAATATTAAACAGATAGTCCTAATTATACTGTCAAGTATGCTGATTGGTTTGTCTTATAACTTTCTATCCGCTAATGGAGTAGGCTTGTTTTCTTATGATAATAAAAAAATGCTCTCTGCGGAATTGCTCGGGGATAATGCAACTGAACCAAAAGAAATAATGCTTGTTGAAGCTTTTGAATTATATGAAGCTGGTGTGATCTTTATAGATGCCCGTGAACATGAGGATTATATATCCGGACATATAAAAAACTCAGTTAACATACCTTACTACGATTTTGATAATTATAAAAATTCTCTCAGAAATATTCCTAAGGACGAGCCGGTTGTTACTTACTGCGGAGGAACAGACTGCGATCTTAGTATTGTACTGGGGAATAAATTAAACTCACTTGGTTATGAAAAGGTATTTGTTTTTTTCGGCGGATGGGAGCAGTGGCAGGATGCTGAGTATCCTACAGCAGAAGGGGATGGTTCCAAATGAGTAAAATACTTAGCAATAAATATCTTATCCTGATTTCCAGAATTATAGTGGGGGGAGTTTTTGTTTTTGCTGCGGCAGACAAAATTTCTGATCCTTCTTCTTTTTCCAAAGCAATTTATAATTATAAGTTATTCCCGGACGTCCTGGTTAATCTTTTTGCAGTAATAATTCCGTGGATAGAGATAGTAGCCGGAATATTATTAATCTTTGGAATATATGCCAGAGAAAATGCCGTTATCATAAACTCCCTGTTAAGCATGTTTATAATAATAGTTATAATAAGTATTTTCAGAGGATTAAATATTGACTGCGGGTGTTATGGTACTGCTTCCGGGAGCATGGTAGGATGGCAGAAGGTTGGTGAAAATGTTTTGCTGATACTACTTGGATTTCATGTAATTTTCTTTTCTAAGGATCCAATGACGGTAAATTCATTTGGAATGATTTTCCCCAAAGAAGAAATTTAACTTAATATCTCAAGAGCGGTCTAAGGCTTTATCAGCAATATCTTTTCTGTAATAAATACCCTCAAATTTTATTTTATCAAGAGCATTATAAGCCTTTTCTTTTGCAGCTTTTAGATCATTTCCCTCAACAATAGAAGTAACCCCAAGTACTCGTCCTCCTACGGTTACAATCTTATTATTTATTTCTTTTGTACCCGCATGAAAAACTATAATTTCATCATTTTCTGCATTATTTAAGCCTGTTATTTCAAATCCCGATTCATATTGATCAGGATATCCGTCAGAAGCGGCTATTACACATACTGCTGAACCGCCGGAATACTGCACAGTATCGTGCTCCAGCTTTCCTTCTGCAGCGGAATATAGGAGCCTGAGAAAATCACCTTTAAGAAGCGGGAGCACGGCCTGCGTTTCGGGGTCGCCAAACCTGCAGTTAAATTCTACAACCTTTACCCCCTCCGCTGAAATCATAAGCCCGCAATAAAGGCAGCCTACAAATTTCCTTCCTATTTGATTCATTCCTTTTAGGGCAGGAATTATAATTTTTTCTTCTGTTTCTTTCTGAATCTCCGGGGTTACAACCGGTGCAGGGGAATAAGCTCCCATCCCTCCTGTATTTTTCCCGGTATCATTATCGCCAATCCTTTTATGATCCTGGGCTGAGGGGAGGCATACAAAATTTTCACCGTCTGTTATGGCAAAAACCGATGCTTCTTCTCCCGTCATAAACTCTTCAACAATTAGTTTATTTCCTGATTCGCCGAATATTTTATCGACAAAAATTTGCTGTAAAGCCTTTTCTGCATCATCAAAATTATTACAGATCAGTACTCCTTTACCTGCTGCAAGGCCATCAGCTTTAATAACACAGGGATATTTATGTGCCTGCAGGTATTCTTTAGCTATTTCTATTTCACCCAAACCGAATTCACGGTAAGCGGCAGTTGGTATATTAAACTGCATCATAAAACTTTTAGAGAAAGTTTTTGATGCTTCAATTTCAGCAGCTTTTGAATCCGGTCCGAAAACCCTGATACTATTTTTTCTTAATGAATCTCCCAATCCTTCAACCAGATTTTTTTCAGGGCCAATTACAACAAGCTTAATATTATTTTTGCCGCAAAAACTTAATACTTCATTATGATCATTTATATTAAGGAGTATGTTCTCTCCGTATTTTTTTGTCCCGGGATTTCCGGGAGCAATAAATAGTTTGGTAAGGGATTTACTGCTGCTCAATTTATAAGCAATAGCACTTTCTCTTCCGCCTGAACCTATCAGCAGAACGTTCATTCTATTTCATCCTTAACTAAAAACTGGAATTGTTTTGTTAATTGTTCGGTTAGAAAATCACGGCGGTGTTTTTCAACAAATTCTTCATCAGGTATAGGAAGCTTATTCTGTTTATATAATTCATAAATTTCAATAAACAAATTTTTTATTCCTTCAATATCATCGGGCCCGGCAATAAATGAGGCTTTGTAATCCTGTGAAGCAGCTTTTAATGCTCCATCAGGAAGAAGAGCCATAACCGGTTTTCGTGTACCAAAGTATTCATATAACTTCCCGCTGGAAATGGTAGCGGCGTTTCTTCCTCTTCCAACCATTAACCATAAAACATCACTAGCCATAATTTTAAGAATGGAATTGTGATGATCGAGATAGCCGTATTCCTTTACAAATTCCTGCAGTTCGAGTTTTCTGATTAATTTTTTGTTTTCATTTCTCAGAAGGCCAATAAAGTGAAGTTCAATATTTGCCGCTATATCAGGCCTATGCCGGGTTAATTTCTTAAAAGCCTGCAGAAAATATTTTGGTGTTATGTATTCGTAAAATATTCCTGAATATGTAATTCTAAGTTTATTATTGGTTTTAACTTCAACATTAAGATTCTCAAAATCCTGTGGATCGTAACCATGCGAAATAATAAAAATATCTTCAAATGTGAGGAACTTATAATTCTTAATTATTTTTTCTTTCATCTTCCTGTTGGTGGCAATAATCCTGTCGGCAGCTTTTAATGCCCTGTATTCCATTTTTTTATGGAGCTGTTTATGAAAAGGAGTGGGATAAAATGCAAACTGGTTTCCATACCATAGATCACGGTAATCAATTACCAGCGGAAGATTAAATTCTTTTTTTAATTTTACTGCCATATTTATAGCAGAAAAAGGAGGGGCTGTAACAAATATTAAATTAAATTTTTCCTTTGCAAGAAGTTCCCTCGCTTCAACGATGGCCTTTTTAGCCCACCCTTTTTTATTATCGGGTATGTAAAAAGTATTGCTTATTCTGCTAAGTGTTTTTCTTATAAATTCAGGGGGCATTTTAATGGTGCCTTTTTTTGCAAGCAGTGAATTTATATCATTTCCGCCCGTCCGTATAATCCTGATATTTAAATTTTCAGCTTCTTTAAGGAGGTATTCATCGTGTGCATAATATCCTGCCGACGAAGTAGTAATGACAGTGGGCTGCCAGTTATTCGGCAGCATATATTTTACAAATTTAAGTGTCCGCTGAACACCACTTAAACCCATAGGCGGAAAATAATATGCAATAACAAGAACTTTAAACACAATAAATATTCTTTCAGTTTAATCAGGAATGATAATTAGGTGCTTCCTTAGTAATAACTACATCATGAGGATGACTTTCTCTTAATCCTGCAAGTGTAATTTTAATAAATTTTGATTTTGTTTTCAGTCCTTCAATATTTTTAACACCGCAATAACCCATAGCAGCTCTTAAACCACCAACTAACTGGTAAACAGTATCAGATAATGGTCCTTTAAATGGAACCCTTCCTTCAACACCTTCCGGAACAAGTTTTGCAATATCGTCTTCAGTATCCTGAAAATACCTGTCCTTACTTCCTCTTTTCATTGCAGAAAGAGATCCCATTCCACGGTACAATTTAAAACTTCTTCCCTCATAAAGGATCTTTTCACCGGGACTTTCTTCCACGCCGGCAAACAAGCCGCCAATCATTACTGAATCTGCTCCCGCGGCAATGGCTTTAGGAACATCGCCCGTCTGTTTGATCCCGCCATCGGCAATAATCGGAATTCCTTTACCCCTTAGTGCCCTGTAAACTTCCGAAACAGCGGTTACCTGCGGAACACCAACTCCGGCAATTACTCTTGTTGTGCAGATTGATCCTGGTCCAATGCCGACTTTTACCGCATTAACTTTACAATTGAGCAGTTCAACTGCCGCTTCGTAAGTCCCTATATTGCCGGCAATTATCTGTTCATATTTGAACTTTTTTCTGGCTTCTTTAATAGTTTTAATTACACCCATAGAATGTCCGTGGGCGGTATCAATTACAATTACATCTGCGCCGGCTTTTGACAGAGCTTCTATCCGCTCCAGTGTATCAATGGTAATTCCGACCGCTGCTCCCACCCTGAGTCTGCCGTGTTCATCTTTACAGGCATAAGGGTGTTTCTTCTTTTTTTGAATATCTTTAAAAGTAATTAATCCTTTTAACACTCCATCTTTATCAACAACAGGCAGTTTTTCTATTTTATGCCTTTGCAGAATTTTCTCAGCTTTTTCAAGGGTAGTACCTACCGGAGCAGTAATAAGATTTACTTTAGTCATCAAATCTTTTACTTTTAATTTTTTGTTTGGTTCAAACCTAAGGTCGCGGTTTGTAAGTATTCCAACAAGTTTTTCATCAGCGTCAATAACCGGTATACCTGATATGCTGTATTTTTTCATCAGGTCTAATGCATCCCCTACAGTTTGTTCCGGATAAAGTGTTACAGGATTTCTGATCATGCCGCTTTCAGAACGTTTAACCTTATCTACTTCAATACATTGCTCATCAATACTCATATTTTTATGGAGTATTCCTATTCCACCTTCACGTGCCATTGCCACTGCCATATCCGATTCAGTTACTGTATCCATTGCGGCAGTTAATAAGGGGATATTTAATTTTATCTCCCGCGTTAGGTAAGTGCTTATATCAACCTCCCGGGGTAATACTGATGATCTGCCCGGTTCTAGAAGAATATCATCAAATGTTAAACCTTCTCTAATAGATTTATCCTGTGTCATTAGATTCCTAATTTATTAATATTAAAAATCCCGCAATGCGGGATTGAAAACTTTTTTATTCAAAGGCAGGGTGCCCGGTTATATCTTCACCCACAATCAGAGTATGCATCTCATGAGTACCTTCATAGGTCTTAACAGACTCAAGATTAGCGGAATGCCTCATAACAGGATATTCATCAAGAATGCCGTTAGCACCTAAAATTTCTCTTGCAACCCTGGCAATATCAAGTGCTTTTTCGCAATTATTTCTTTTGGCTAGAGAAACGTGAGTGTGCTTTAATGTTTCGTTATCTTTCATCCTTCCGAGCTGAAGATTTAATAACTGTGACTTTGTAATTTCAGTAAGCATATAAACTAATTTTTCCTGCGTCATCTGGAATGCTGCAATCGGTTTACCAAACTGTATCCTGGACTTTGCATAATTTAATGCTGAATCATAACACGCCATCATTGAACCAATTACACCCCATGCAATTCCATACCTTGCCTGGTTCAAACACATCAAAGCATTTTTTAAACCGGAAGTTATAGGGAAAATGTTTTCTTCAGGAACTATAACATTATCAAAAATTAATTCTGAAGTTACAGAAGCACGCAGTGAATGTTTGCCTTTCATTTCGGGGGCAGTAAAACCTTTCATCCCTTTTTCTACAAGGAAACCGCGGACAACACCATCAAGTTTAGCCCATACAACAGCAACATCAGCAATAGTTCCGTTAGTAATCCACATTTTAGCGCCATTAATTTTGTAGCCGTCACTTGTTTTTTCAGCTTTCGTTACTAATCCACCGGGATTAGAGCCGTAATCCGGCTCGGTTAATCCAAAACATCCTACTTTTTCGCCGGCTGCAAGCTGCGGAAGCCATTTATTCTTCTGCTCTTCACTGCCAAAAGTAAAAATGGGATACATTACAAGCGCACTTTGCACTGAAACAAAACTTCTTATTCCACTGTCTCCCCGCTCAAGTTCCTGCATCACCAGCCCATAGGCAACATTGTTCATCTCAGCACCGCCATATTGAGAGGGGAGTGTTGAACCGAACAAGTTCATTTCTGCCATTTTAGGAATCAATTGGAGGGGGAACTTACCTTCGCGGTTATGCTTTTCAATCAGAGGAATTATTTCGTCTGAAACAAATTCTCTAACGGTGTCCCTTATCATTACTTCTTCTTCAGATAATAAGGAATCAATATTGAAATAGTCTACACCGGTGAATTTTTCCATGTAAGCACCAACAGATTATATATTAGTTTTTAAAATTATCAAATATGAGTTAGATAATCAAACTCACAGGCATATAAAATAAAATCCGAAAAGATGAAAAGGGGGATAGAATGATATAATTTGATAAAAACAATTATAGTGCAGTAGAAAAGTAACTAATTACTTTTCGGGAGTGAGAATATAAAATTAGTGCCTTTGCTTAGTTCACTTTCAACATGAATTGTGCCTTTATTCATTTCAACCATTTCCTTGCACAACAGCAGTCCAAGTCCTGTGCCTTCTTCTTCCCGTGTGCCTTTGGAAGAATATTGTATATCAATTCTGAATAATTTTTCCAGGTTTTCAGATGAAATTCCTATTCCATTATCTTCAACCACAGTTTCAATAAAATTTCCTTTATCCTTTGTGTAAACCTTTATTTCACCTTCATGCTTTGTAAATTTTATTGCATTGGAAATTAAGTTCCGCAAAATAAGACTTAGCATATTCCTATCGGCAAAAACAGAAACAGATGGATATACATTATTAGTTAGGGTAATTTTTTTCCGGGCTGCAGCACCAAAATGGATATTAAAAATACTTGAAACTTCTTCATGCATACAGACCTTTTCAGGTGCGAAATCAATTCTGCCGGTTTGTATTCGTGCCCACTCCAGAAGGTTTTCCAGGAATCGGTAAGTATTTTTGCTGATTGACTGAATATCTTTTATAAAAGCTACCTTCTCCTCTTCAGTAAGGGTATTAAATTCCTGGGATAGAAGTTCTGAATATCCTAAAAGTCCCTGGAAAGGACTTTTTAAATCATGAGCAATAATAGAAAAGAACTTATCCTTTTGCATATTCAAAAGAAGCAGTTCCTCTTCAGCATGTTTTCTCTCGGTATTTTCTATTTTTAGTTCTGCTGTCCTTTCTTCAACCTGCTGCTCCAGCCTCTTATTTGCTTTTTCAATTGCGTTTATCCTTCTTTTATAAAGAAGATAAATAGTGCTGATTATTGCGGCTATACTTATAATGTAAAACCACCATGTAAGCCAGAATGGAGGGGCTATAATTATCCTGAGGGTTGTTCCCTGTTTATTCCACTCGGCATCATTATTGGAACCGATAACACGAAAAACATATTCTCCCGGGTCAAGATTTGTATATGTTACAGTCCTTTTCTGGTTTGGTTCTGACCATTTAGTATCAAAACCTTCAAGTTTATAGCTGTATTGATTTTTACCGGAAGATGTATAATCCAGGGCGGCAAATTCAATAGTAATAACATTATCAGAATAATTCAGTTCTATCTTATCAGTTTCTATAATAGAGTTTTTTATAAGTGTTTTTCCATCAAGCATTTCGCCAATTACCAGTGATTTATTAAATAACTGGAAATTAGTTATAACAACAGGAGGTATGTTTTTGTTCTTTTTAATGTTGGAAGGGAAAAACGAATTATATCCGCTGATTCCTCCAAAAAACATCTCTCCTTTTTTAGCTTTATAATATGCCTGAGTGTTAAACTCATTACTTTGCAGCCCATCCTGAACATTATAGTTTACAAAGGTTTCATCAACCGGGTTAAACTTTGACAAACCAAGATTTGTACTCATCCATAAATTTCCCTCATTATCCTCAAGTATTCCATATATAACATCATTAGGCAAACCATTTTTAGTTGTATATCTTTTAAATGTTTTTGTTTCCCTGTTGAATTTATTTAAACCATTTTCTGTTGCAATCCACAGCGTTCTTTTTTTATCCTCATATATACACTTAATCAGGTTACTGCTTAATGTATTTTTATTGTTTAAATCAAGCTTAAAAGAAGTAAACTTCCCCGTTTCCCTGTCCATTAGGTTCAAACCCTCCAGGTTAGTTCCAATCCAGAAATTCTCATAACTATCTCCGTATATTGCAGTTATAGTTGGAGTACTTATAGACTGTGGGTCCTCAGGATTATGCCGGTATGTATCAAAAGCCAATGTAGCTTTATTCATTTTTATAAGTTCATTATTTGTTCCAATCCATAAATTTCCTTTTCCATCATCATACAAGCTATATATAAAGACAAAAGCCGGGGCGGGAAAACCCAGGGGGTAAATTTTTGTAAAAATTCCGTTTTGCAGATCATACCTGTACACACCGGCCCCCTCTGTTCCAAGATACATAAATTTGGAAGGGTTATCACGATCCTCTGCAAAGGAATATACAATGCTATTCAAATATTTTGGCGAGGATTTTTCGGTTTCAGAAACAAACCGTGTATAATTGCCTGTCCGTGGATTGTACCTGTCAAGCCCTACATAACCGGATATCCAGATATTACCATAATAATCTTCAAAAAAACTTCTAATACTACTGCTTGATAATCCATTGATAGTTTTAATGACAACTTTAAAATTATTGACTTTAGGTGTTACCCTGTCAATACCAGCGCCGTGTGTCCCTACCCATATAATTCCCCCCTTGTCTTTAAATAAAGAAAATACATTATTTAGTGCAATGCTTCTTTTGTCATACGGATCATTTGAACATGCTTTCAGCAGTTTATCCTTTTTATTAAATATCATAAGCCCGTAGCCGCTTGAAGCAAGTAAAATATTTTCGTACCTCGCATCTTCGGTAATTTGGTTGATATTACCTTCAGCATAAATTGCTCCTGATTTATCAGAACCCAGATCATAATTTTCTATTTTGCCGGTTCCGGAATTATACTTATGTAAACCATCTATGGTAGAAAACCAAAGGTTTCCGTCAAAATCTTCAAAAACAGGAGAAACATTTGTACTATAATTAATTTTATCTCTGCCGGGAAATAACACTTTTTCGAACTGATCTTTTAACTTGTTATACCGGTACAAACCACTTTCCTTATAACTGGCCCATATATCGTTATTACTATCTCTAAACAGGCTTGCAGGCTGGTTATTATCATGGGAAGTAATATTTCCTGAAGGATATAATTTCAAACTATCATTTAAAAGATTATATTTTACGATACCATCTTGTGTAGAGTACCAGGCGGTTTTTTCACTTTTAATATTATATGCTATAACAGAAACAACTACTCCATTTAACAGCGGATTGTTTTTTTGAGAAATGTCAAGCCTCATAAAGGATTCACTAAGACGGTTATACCGGTTCAAGCCACGGTCGGTAGCAGCCCACAAATAACCTTCGCAATCTTCTGAAATTGAATATATCCGGTTGCTGCTTATACTTGTTGAATCGTAGATATCATTTTTGAAAATTTTAAAATTATATCCGTCATAACGGTTAAGTCCATCATCGGTACCAAACCACATAAAACCTTTGCTGTCCTGAAAAATACTTCTTACAGATGACTGCGACAGACCATTTTCTATAGTTAAATGTTCAAAGACTATATTATCATATTGTGCATAAGAGAAATTATGCGGCAGGAATGCAATGCAAATAAAAGCTATAGATTTTGAATAAAAGTTGGAAAACAAATTATACTTTTTGAAAGAGTTAGTATTCAAACATAACTATAAGTATAGAATTCTGCTATAGGCAAATTCAATAAATTAATTTATTAGGGGAATTAGGAATTCCGGAATGTGATAGCTGATTTGCGTGAGTATATAATTTATAAGTATATTTACATAGTATCATGAATTATCTATTAAAATACAAACGCAATTATGCCTGGGTTTTCCTTGCAGGTTATGTACTTCTGTTTACATATTCTGCGTTCCATTTTCATAAAATTGAAATAGGAAATCCGTATCAATATGAACAGGAAGATAGCGCCCGGCAGGGAAATAAAACACACCAGTTATATTCTGCATTTTTTACCTGCCAGTTTAGTCTTGTATATAATTCACTTTTTGTTTTAGATATTAACAATTCATCTGCCAACAGGGTAGAAGCCTGCAAAGAGTTCATTAAGTTTGGTAAAAGAGAAAAAGTCCCTACCAATCATTATTTCCTCACAAATCTTTTAAGAGCACCTCCTTCTCGTTTTAACTCATAAATATTTTTTCAGAGGTTATAATAAATAACCTGTTTTCCTTTTTAAATATTTAAGATAGAAGGAGTCTGTCATGTTTAAAGTATTAAGATATTCAGCTCTTGTTATTTTTGTAATTGGTATTTTTATTTATTCAGGTTGTTCTGAAGACAGCGATCCGCTGCCCCCATCAGTCGATCATTTTAAAGCTATAGGGGTATACCTGAGCAATTCAGGTATTAAAGCAGCCTCAATTTTAAGAGGTGTAACATCCGATACACTAGTTGCACAAGCCGGTGTAACAGGTGATCACCTGGAAGTACAATTTTATAACGACGATGAAGAAATTGTGGATCCGCCGTCAGACCCTGATCATACCCTTAGTTTTGAGGTTGGGGATACTACCATAGCCGGCGTTTACCAGCACCCTGGTGAAGAAGGGGGATATGAATTCCACCTAACCGGTAAAAAAGCAGGTATCACTTACATTGAATTGTTTATTCTCCATGAAGGACATTGGGATTACAGATCAGGTAAAATACCGTTAAAAGTTGTTGAGTAAGAATATCGGCCGGTAAGGCTGTAAAGTAAAAAAATAATGAGTACAGCAGCTTTCAAATAAAATATTCAGTGATAAATGAAATGATAAATAATTTGTTTGGAAAGAATCACCTCCCGGTGATTCTTTCCGTGTTAATATTTTGCAATACCTTTGCTTATTCAAATTATAAAGCAAGTATATCAGGTATTGTGTTTGATATTGACACTTCCGAACCTGTTCCTGGTGCTGTAATTGAGCTGCTGGGAGAAGATATATTTTTAACAACGAAGAATGATGGAACCTTTAGTTTAAATGATCTTGATGAAGGGATGTATAGAATTAAAATAACCCACCTTGCATATAAAGAAAACGTAATAGAACTTGATGTAAACTTAAATTCAAATAAAATGCTTAGGATATTTTTAGTTCCCAAATCTATTGAGATAAACCCTGTTGTTGTTACGGGCAGACTATATAATTCAAAGTTTGAGGAAATTAATGAAGAATCATCAATACTAAAAGGGAAAGAACTGCAGAGGGAACTTGGGTTTAACCTGGCGTCCACATTAAAGAACGAGACGGGGCTGGCAATCCGCTCTATGGGGCCCGCACCTGCAAGACCAGTAATACGGGGATTGGGGGGAAACAGGGTGGTAATAAGTGAAGATGGAAATACTGCAACCGATTTATCCGCTACTTCGCCCGATCATGCTGTTACAATTGAACCTTTTAGCGTTGAACAGATAGAGGTTATAAGAGGCCCAAGAGTACTGCTGCATACTTCGTCTACAATAGGTGGTGTTGTTGATGTTGTTAAAAATGAAATTCCATCCCAGATGCAGCACCAGGTTCATGGTAATGCAGGAGTTTTTGGAGAGTCTGCTAATACCGGCTATCTTGGATCATTGGTTACTGAAATACCTGTATATTCATTTTCAACAAGGGTTGAACTTAGCAGAAGAAAAGCAAATGATCTCAGTACCCCCATAGGAACATTAAAAAATTCTTATACTGATAATCTTAATATGAGCGTAGGTGGTTCCTATTTTACAGATTTCGGTTTTCTTGGCGCCTCATGGCGGAGGTTTGAACTTAATTATGGTGTTCCAGGTGGATTTATTGGAGCACATCCTTTTGGGGTAAGAATAGAAATGTTTCGTGATCAATTTAATGCAAAATCAAAAATAATTCTTAACAGCAAAGTATTTGATAACGTTGAAGTTCATTACAGTAAAGTGCTTTACAGGCATAAAGAATTTGAATACAGCGGAAAATTGGGAAGCGAATTCAGAATTGTAAACCACCAGGGATATATTAATCTTGAGAATAAAGAGTTTGCTTTATTTAATTACGGTACTTCGGGCATCTCATTTGTATTCAGGGACTTTGATATAGGCGGATATGTGTTTACTCCACCCACTAACTCCTATAATGTTTCTGCTTATATTTTTGAAGGAGTTACTCTTAAAAAATTTAGTTTGGAATTTGGAGCCCGGTATAATTTTGATAAAATAAAACCTGAAAGAGAAATACCTGATTCGGATATCGGGTTTATAAGTGAAAGAAACTATAATACATATTCTTTATCTTTCTCTGCTTTGTATGAGTTTTCTGAAGCTGTTCATTTTGGAGCAAATATAAATAAATCATCAAGGGTGCCGACAATAGAAGAATTATTTTCCCAAGGACCGCATCTTGCGGCTTATTCATATGAGGTGGGCAACCCTGAGCTAAGTGCGGAAAGTGGTATCGGAACAGAATTATTTGTATATCATAAATTTAAAGATCTTTTCTTTAATATAGTTATTTTCAGAAATGTTTTAAGTAATTATATTATCCCAAGAAATACCGGTGAAATAAATTATGCTACCTTTCTTCCAATATATGCTTCATCGGGTGAAAAAGTTCTTATGTATGGTGCTGAATACCAGGTAGACTGGCATTTGAATAATCTTTTTACTCTGTCGCTTTCCGGAAGCTATACAAGAGGGAAATTCACAGAGACGGGAGGTTCACTTCCGCAGATACCTCCGTTAAAAGGATTGATAGGGCTGAAATATGATGATAAAAAAAATCTGGTTGTGGGGATTAATTCAGAAATGGCTGCCAGTCAGAAAAAAGTTGATACTTTTGAAGAACCTACAGCAGGTTATGCTGTTCTTAACAGTTATGTACAGTATACCTTTTTAACCGGCAGCTTTATCCATACTATGTCAGTTTCTGCAGATAATATTCTGGATAAAGAATATAGGAATCATCTGTCGCGTGTAAAAATAATCCTGCCTGAAGCAGGAAGAAATTTCAGATTAATATATAAATTGTATTTTTAATTATGACAAATAGAATATTATTATCACTAATTCTTCTGGTCAGTATATTTTCTTATTCCAAAGACAGCACTTCGTTTGAATTAAGGGAAGGAGATTTGCTTTTCCAGGATATTGACTGCGGCCCTTTATGCGATGCAATTGAAAAAGTTACCAAAGGTATAAACGGGGCAAATTTTTCCCATATAGGAATTACCGTAAAAGATAGTTCAAATAATATTATGATACTTGAAGCGGTGGGGGAGGGGATTAAACTAACTGCTTTAAATAATTTCCTGGGCAGGTCTTTTGACAACAATGGTAATCCAAAGGTAGTTGCCGGCAGGCTTAAACCAGAGTACAGGCATATTATTCCCGGAATTATTAATGAAGCTAAATCGTATATCGGCAAGCCGTATGATACTGAATACCGCCTCGATAATAACTCCTATTACTGTTCGGAGCTTATTTATTTAGCAGCATATAAAGCTAATAACGGGGAGCCTTTATTTGAACTTCAACCAATGACATTTAAAGATCCGGATACCGGTGAATTTTATCCTGCATCGCTCCGGGTCGAAGTACATCATGGCCCCCAGGCCGTCGCAGCCCGGGCAGGCCCCCTGGGGATTGTTAAAGGAAAACAACTGGGGGGTCAGTTCCGGGTAGCTGATGCCGCAGTGGTCGCAGGCAAAACGCTCGGAAAAAAACATCTCCCCCTGGCCCTGGACGTCGATCACCACCTGGCCCTCGGA
The DNA here is from genome assembly GCA_046481785.1 of Ignavibacteriaceae bacterium. GTDB lineage: Bacteria > Bacteroidota > Ignavibacteria > Ignavibacteriales > Ignavibacteriaceae > JAWOJF01. The sequence goes on from JAWOJF010000251.1 coordinate 17,992, forward strand.
AGTGCGCAAGGCCAGTTCCACGGAATCGGTCAGGCGCCGGGCCACTCCGGGCTTGACCACCAGGCGGTCCACCACCACTTCCAGATTGTGTTTCTTTTTTTTGTCCAGGACGATCTTGTCGTCCAGGGATTTCATCTCGCCGTTGACCCGGACCCGGACAAAGCCGTCCTTGCGCAGTTGGTCCAAGAGCTTGCCGTGCTCCCCTTTTCGCCCCGCCACCAGCGGCGCCATGAC
>JAWOJF010000271.1:0-17323 GCA_046481785.1 Ignavibacteriaceae bacterium
CTTCTGGGGCGGTAAATTTAATGATGAATTTGATCCCAGCTTAAAACATGATGCTCCGGGCATTCTTTCAATGGCTAATGCAGGCCCAAATACAAACGGCAGCCAGTTCTTTATTACTCTTGCTGCAACTCCTCATTTAAATGGCAAACACTCTGTTTTTGGAAGAGTAATTAACGGTATGAAAGTAGTAATGGAAATAGGTGAAACTCCTACTGACCAAAGAGATAAGCCGGTTAAAGATGTTATTATGGAAACAGTAACGATTGAAGAAAGATAGGCAACTCCTAAGAATTAATCTAAACCCGCTCCGGCGGGTTTTTTTATATTTTGAAAAAGCTGGTGAATTTTATAAATTCATCAATCAACTTTTACTCATTCCCTAATAAATGCCGGTATTAAAATTAACAAATTTATATAATTTGCTTTTCTTCCTATCCCTGGAAGAAAGAGGGACTGAGACAATATACTACTCCCTCTACGCGGGAGAGGGCTGGGGTGAGGTTTGAAACAACAGGAATTCTTTTCATCCCGCTGGTCTCTTATTATTGCCACAATTGGTATTGCAGTTGGTACGGGTAATATCTGGCGTTTTTCAAGAGTTGTTGCACAAAACGGCGGCGGATCATTTCTTATTCCCTGGGTAATATTTCTTCTCATCTGGTCTGTTCCGTTGGTTATTGCAGAATTTGCAATAGGCAAATCATCCCGGTTTGGCCCGCTTGGTGCAATATCCAAAACCGCAGGCAGGCAGTTCGGCTGGATGGGTGCGTTTATTGTTTTTGTTTCAACCGCTATAATGTTTTATTATTCTGTTGTTACCGGGTGGTGCCTCCGCTATTTCACTACTGCAGTTTCGGGGGACTTGTTTTCGGTAACTGATCATCTTGCTTACTGGAACGAATTCTCTTCAGGGTATCAGCCGTTAGTATTTCATTTTACAGCCATGGTGCTGGTTGCATTTGTTGTATACAGGGGCGTAACCAAAGGTATAGAAAAAGTAACCAGGCTTATGGTGCCTTCTTTGCTTGTTATCCTGTTAATCTTATTTGTCCGTGCAGTAACATTACCTAATGCTGTGGAGGGAATTAAATATTTTTTTACCCCTGATATTGATACTCTCCTCAATCATAAAGTATGGCTGAATGCCTTAACCCAGAATGCATGGGACACCGGGGCAGGCTGGGGATTAATTCTTACGTATGCAATATACATGAAGCAGAAGGAGGATATATCGCTTAATGCTGCTTTAATCGGGTTTGGTAATAATTCTGTTTCGCTTATTGCAGGCATTACCATTTTTTCAACAGTATTTGCTCTAAGTTCAGCCGATGCAATGGTTCAGGTGTCTCAATCAGGCCCTGTAAATACAGGTTTAACATTTATTTATTTGCCTTTATTATTTTCAAAATTGTCTTCAAGCATGGGAGTAAATGTATTTTTTGCTTCCATTTTTTTTCTGGCTTTATTTTTTGCTGCAACTACTTCTTTAATTTCAATGGTAGAACTAGCCACAAGAACCCTGATCGATTTTGGCTTCAAACGCAGAAGAGCGATACTTTTTGTAGCCGGGGGAGGGTTCCTGCTTGGTGCTCCTTCTGCTTTAAGTACAACATTTCTTATTAACCAGGATTGGGTTTGGGGTGTGGGTTTAATACTTAGCGGAGCGTTTATATCATTTTCTATTATCAGGTATGGTGTTGATAAATTCCGTACGGAAATTATAAACGGTTACGGCAGTGATGTTAAAATAGGGAAATGGTACAATTTTCTTATTGGTGTACTTGTGCCCGTACAGGTTGTTATACTAGTATTATGGTGGTTAATTTCCTCTGCCTCATGGGATCCCGAATGGTGGAATCCTTTTCATGCTGAAAATGCAGGAACGTGTTTATTTCAATGGGCAATAGTTATTGGAACATTCCTGTTAATTAATAAGGCAATGGTTAAACAAACTTTGGATAAGTGAAGATAAAATGTTGGGTATACTACTTTATATTAATTACCAGGGCCATTTAAGGCCATGGTTCTGCTCTCAGAAATTTATGGCTTTAGCCGCAATCCACGACATAAAGAATCTGTTGCATAGACTCTGATAAAGGTTAACACCTCGATTTATCGAGGTGAATTATTGGAAAAGAAAAATAATGTTAACTGTTTTAACAGTTTACCCTCCTTAGTATATTGATACCATCAAAATAAACGGGGTATATAGTGTCACTTCATACTTATACCAAAGTTTGGCTTCATCTCATTTGGGAAACCCTTAACCGGAGAAAACTATTGCTGGAAGATCCGGACGAATAGTTTCAAAATATCTATTCGATTATTCAAAAAAGCAAAATATCTTTATGAAAATAAACTATGTGAATCCGGAACATGTTCATGCCGTTATTGAACTCCCCACAAATTTATCAATTGAAGATACATTAAAATTACTTAAAGGCGGCTCTTCTCATTTTATTAATGCAGAAAGAATTATCCGCGAAAAATTTAACTGGGGGAGAGGGTATGCTGCCTTTTCAGTATCCGAATCACAGCTTGATAAAGTAGTTGAGTATATTAAAAATCAGAAAGAACACCATAAAATCAAAACATATGAACAAGAATATAATACATTCATGAAGAGGTATGGCTTTACAATAATAAGTTCATCAAAAACAGTTTGAAAAGGTTATCGGATTTTAATTTTAACTCAAATTTAAGTTTTATTCAATATTTCTGGTGCTGTAAACTGTTGAAACAGTTTAAGAAAAGATTTTGAGTACTATCTGCACCTCGATAAATCGAAATGTTAACCTTATTGAGTTTGCAAAGACTCTAAAGCTTGTGCTGCAATTACTACTATGATTTTTGTATTTTGAATTTGGTTTTATTTGTAATTTGTTTTTTCTTAATTGTAATTTTAAAGACTATGGAATTATCAACAATAATAACAGCAGTTTTAGTTCTCGGAATTGTTTGGGGAGGTTTAAGTTTTTTTCTTAGCCGTGCAGTTAAGTATGAAAAGTTAAAGGGGAAAGATGGCGAAGTCTAAATCCGGTGCGCTGAATATTCTGGATGCAATTAAAGACCTGAACAATAAAAAGATCCTCCCGGTTTATTATTTTTTTGGAGTGGATTCATTTAATATTGAAGCAGCACTAAAAGCAGTTGAACAAGCGGTTCAACCTTTTATAGGTTCTGATTTTGATAAAGAATCATTTTATGGCGAAGATAAAAATCTGGCTGATGTCTTAAGTTTTGCATCTGCCTTCCCTTTCGGCTCTGAAAAGAAGCTGATCATTTTTAAGGAGTTTGAAAAAGTAAAAGATAAAAAAACTCTGGCGGCCTATTCCGAATCTCCGCCCGACTTTACTGTACTTGTATTGATTCATAACGGCGCTATTACAAACCAGGATTCAGAGCCCTTCAGGACACTTTCAAAAAATGGTTTTCTTTATGAAGCTAAGGAACTGAAAGGGAATAATCTTAAAGAGTGGCTTATCTCATTTGCAGAAACAAAGGGGAAAAACCTTTCCCGTGAAAATGCGCAGCTTCTGATGGATATATCGGGTGAAAACAGGAGTATGCTTGAAGCGCAGCTTGATAAAATGTTTACATTCCTGGGAGACAGCAAAGAAATCACTTTCGATGTCATTAAAGCTCTCTCTACCTCACTTAAAGAATATACAATATTTGATCTGCAGAATGCAATTGCAAAAAAGGATAAAGCATCTTCTCTTAAAGTAGCTTTTAACATGCTTGAAAAAGGTTCAGGAGCCACTTTAATTGTTCATATGCTTACAAGATATTTTACAGGACTTGCCAGAGTAAATGAACTAAAAGCGCAAAATATCCCCGATCAGGCGGCGGCAAGAATTGTAGGAACCCATCCTTTTTACTATAAGGATTATCAAAAGGCCAGATCAATTTATTCGGATAAAAATATTGCCGAAGCAGTAAGAGCATTACTAAAAGCAGATATTTCTATTAAAACCACATCAATGGACGAAAAAACAGTAATTAGCCTGTTGATAGCCGAGATAATTAATTGATTTTGTAGCACAGGCTTTGACCTGTGAAATGCTCGATAGATATACATACATACACAGGCTAAAGCCTGTGCTACAACGATATGGGATATGACTATTATTGTAGACACTATTATCCCTTTATCACATTGAATTAAGGGCATTTTCTAATCTTACTGAAAAATTATTAATTTGTTGTCTAATTAAGGAAACATTTCTAAACATGAAAAGTAAAAGAATTGGCTGAGAAAAATCTCAACGAATATACAGATGAAGAACTGATACTTGAATTTCAGCAAAATAATACAATACAGGCATTTGAAATTTTAGTACAGAGGTTTAAAAACCCGTTAACAAATTTTGTTTTCAGATTTTTAGGCGATTATGAAGCATGCACAGATGTTGTGCAGGAAACTTTTATTAAGGTTTATAAGAATAAAGATTCGTATAAATCTATTGCTAAGTTTTCCACGTGGATATACACCATAGCGGGTAACTTAGCTAAAACAGAATTGCAGAGACGTAAGAGAAGAAAAATATTTTCTATTGATTCTTACGGTGAAGATGAAGAAACATATGAGATTCCGGATGAATCCTATATGCCCGATATTATGACTGACAGCGGTATTAAGGACGAAATTATCCAGAAAGCCCTGCTGAAAGTATCTGATGCTTACAGGGAGATGGTAGTATTAAGAGATATACAGGAATTATCCTATGAGGAAATTTCTGAAATTACAGGTGTTAATGTAGGAACAGTTAAATCAAGAATTAACAGAGGCAGAGCCCAACTGCAGAAATTATTAAAAGATATATATAAGGAGTAGGACACAGCGATGATTTACAATGATGAGGACAATCTGTTTAAGGAAGTGACAACTATCTTAAAGCAGCTTCGGAAGGTGGATGCTCCTCCACATTTTGAAGCTGATTTAATGCGAAGAATTAACTCCGGAAAACTAGATACTAAAGAACGGGTTAATTTCTGGGACAAATTTTTATCCCCTGCAAGACTGGTTCCATCTGCGGCTGTTGCTCTTATTGCGGTTATTATGTTATTTGTGGTTAATACCTCACCTGTCGATCAGGATGACCCCCTGTCATTAAACCCGCGTGTGAGGGAAGACTTGATTGAGGGTGGAAGCAATGCCGGTGTTTCTCTGGATGAAAAAATGGATGCTCTCTCTCAGCAAAATGAAAGCGGCCTCCTTAGAAGAGAAGAGCGGAACCAAAGTGCCCAAACTCCCTCACAATATAATCAGACACCCCGGTCGGCTTCATTTGTTTCATCTTCAATTACTAAAAACGGACTCAATTTCAGGCAGGTTAATTTAACTGAAGAAGAAAAGCAACAATTAGACGAATTGAAGAAGAAATTTAAGCAGTTTCTTCAGGAGCAAGGTGAAAAAAACAGGTAAAAATGGCTGGAAAAGAGCTTTGTATTTCCACCCGTTCTTATTATATTTAGCGTTACAATTTTTTAGAAAACAAGACAGACAGGTTTTTTGATATGAAAAAAGGTATTCACCCGAATTACAGGCCGGTAGTTTTCCAGGATTCTTCCGCTGATTTTGCTATTTTAACCCGCTCAACTATACAGACAAGCGAAACTATTCAATGGGAAGACGGGAATACTTATCCCTTAATAAAACTGGAAATTTCCAGTGCCTCTCATCCTTTCTTTACAGGTAAACAGAAACTTCTTGATACCGCCGGAAGAGTTGAGAAATTCAACAAAAAATACGCTAAGAAATCTTAATTATTTTAGTGATTTGAAAGCGCCCCGCAATACGGGGCTTTTTCTTTTTAAAGGGAACATTTTACCAAATTTTAATGTTGTATAAGATAAATTTTGTGATAGATTATCATGCTTATTTCAACTTTATCCTTCATGGGTTCTCCGGTATCTAATATAAAATTTCGGTATTAAATCATGTTTTTTATAATTTTGATTCTGAGTATTCTAAATGCCAAAACGAACTAAAACAATAATTATTTCCACAGCTATTCTTATAATAGTAGTGTTAATTCTAATCCCCAAACTAAATTTCTCATCTGATGAACAATCCCCGCAGAGCGGATCCCAGGCGAACAGAAACGCTGTGCTTCCGGTTAGAGGTCATATTATAAAGGCTGAAAAACTTGGCAATGTTGTATTAACCAGCGGAACTATCCTGGCAAATGAAGAAGTGGAATTAATGAGTGAGAGAGCTGGTAAAATTGTCCGGATCGCTTTTACTGAAGGGAACAGTGTAAGAAAAGGCGATCTCTTAGTAAAAATAAATGATGCAGAATTGCAGGCTGAATTATCCAGGGCAAAATTCCGTATGGAACTTTTGCATGATAGAGAATCCCGGCAGAAACAACTGCTCGATAAAGAAGCTATCAGCCGGGAAGACTATGATGTTGCTCTTAATGAATTAAATATTGCCAGAGCCGAAGTTGATCTTATCCAGGCTCAGATTGATGAAACCGAAATTAAGGCTCCCTTTAACGGCGTAATAGGATTAAAAAACGTAAGTGAAGGAAGCTATGTTACTACTTCAACACTTATAGCAAGACTGCAGAGTTTGAACCCGGTAAAGTTGGATTTTTCAATTCCTGAGAAATATGCGGGCTCGGTAAAATCCGGTGATGAGATAAAATTTAAAATTGTTGGGAATGAAACAAACTACTCAGGAAAAGTTTATGCAATTGAACCTAAAATTGATCCGGTAACACGAACATTGAAGATCCGGGGATTACACCCCAATAGTGACGGGAAAATTCTTCCCGGTTCATTTGCAGATATCCAGCTTGTACTAAAAGAAATTGAGAATGCTTTCCTTGTACCAACACAGGCAATTGTTCCCGAATTAAAAGGGCAAAAAGTATTTTTACTTAAAAACGGTATAGCAGTCTCTCAGTCTGTGGAAACAGGCGTAAGAACTGATGTCAGTGTTCAGCTTACCAGCGGTGTTACAGAAAATGACACGGTTATTACATCAGGCATTTTACAAATAAGGCCCGGCATGCCGGTAAGAATATCAGAGTTTAATTAAGCCGATAAAAAAGTAAGAAAAGGGATTTTTTAGAGGAAGATACATATGAGTTTATCATCATTAAGTATACGCAGACCGGTATTGGCAATTGTAATGTCAATTGTTATACTTTTGTTTGGAATAATTGGTTACACATACCTTGGTGTCCGTGAGTATCCTTCCGTTGATCCTCCTATTATTACTGTAAGTACAACTTATGTTGGAGCGAATGCAGATGTTATTGAATCCCAGATTACTGAGCCGCTTGAAGAGTCAGTTAATGGTATTGCAGGTATACGTACATTAACTTCAGTAAGCCGTGACGGCAGAAGTACAATTACTGTTGAGTTTGATATAGATATAGATCTTGAAGCTGCGGCTAACGATGTACGTGACAGGGTTTCTCGTGCACTGCGTTTACTTCCCCCCGATGTTGAAAATCCTATCGTATCCAAAGCTGATGCCGATGCAACTCCTATAGTATTCATGAGTCTTCAGAGTGATACCCGGAACCTTCTTCAGCTTAGTGAAATGGCTAATAATCTTTTTAAAGAAAGATTCCAGACAATACCCGGTGTAAGTGAGGTAAGAATATGGGGGGAAAAAAAATATTCAATGAGGATGTGGCTGGATCCCTCTAAACTTGCTGCATATAATTTAACCCCGCTCGATATAAGAGATGCCCTGAACAGGGAAAATGTTGAGCTTCCCACTGGACTAATAGAAGGAAATAATACTGAACTTTCTATAAGAACTATCGGACGGCTGCAGGATGAAGAAGATTTTAATAATCTTATTGTCAGGGAAGATGAAGGAAGAGTTGTAAGGTTCAGGGATATTGGTACTGCAAGGCTTGAAGCGGAAAACCTCAGAACTGTTTTAAAGCAGAACGGAATTCCTATGGTTGGCGTAGTTTTAATTGCTCAGCCGGGTGCTAATAATATTGCAATTGCTGATGAATTTTACCGCCGTCTTGAACAGTTAAAGAACAATTTACCCCAGGATATAACTACGGGTATTGGATTTGATGTTACCGAATATATAAGGGCTTCTATTTATGAAGTGCAGGAAACTATTCTTATTGCATTCGGACTGGTTGTTTTAATTATCTTTTTGTTTCTGCGTGACTGGCGATCCACTATTATTCCGGTACTGGCAATTCCGGTTTCTCTTATCGGTTCTTTCTTTATAATGTACCTTGCCGATTTTTCTGTTAATGTTTTAACACTTCTCGGAATTGTACTTGCAATAGGTATAGTTGTTGATGATGCTATTGTTGTACTTGAAAATATTTATGCTAAAATAGAAGAGAAGATGCATCCTGTTGATGCGGCTACAAGAGGATCGGCGGAAATATTTTTTGCAATCATCTCAACAACCGTAGCTTTAGCTTCTGTATTTCTTCCTGTAATATTTCTTTCAGGTTTAACCGGCAGGTTGTTCCGTGAATTTGGAATTGTAATTGCCGGCTCAGTTATTATCTCTTCTTTTGTTGCTTTAACATTAACCCCTATGCTTAGCGGAAAAATTCTTAAAAGAAGAGAAACACACACATGGTTTTACAATAAAACAGAACCCTTCTTTGTATGGTTTAATAATTTATACAGGAGGCATCTGGATACTTTTATGGTTAAGAGATGGCTTGTTTTTCCGACAGTTGTTTTAACTATTGTGCTCATATACTTTATTGGTTCATCTTTGCCTAATGAATTAGCACCCCTGGAGGACAGAAGCCGCCTGCAGCTTATGGTTTCGGCACCCGAAGGCGCTACTTTTGATTATATGGACAGCTTTATGGACCAACTGGTTGAATCATTAAAGGATTCCGTTAATGAAAGAAGCTCAATAATTTCGGTAACATCCCCGGGTTTTGGCGCCTCCAGCTCTGTTAATTCGGGGTTCGTAAATTTAATTCTTAAAGATCCTGAATTTAGAATAAGAACCCAGCAGCAAATAGCTGATGATGTTTCAGCCGACGTTGCACAATATACCCAGGCAAGAGTTTTTGTTACACAGCAGCAGACAATAGGCCGCGGCGGCGGATTGCCTGTGCAGTATGTTTTACAGGCTCCTAATTTTGAGAAGCTGCAGGAAGTTCTGCCGAAGTTTATGGAGGAGGCAGGAAAAGAACCTATCTTCACTATTGTTGATGTAAATTTAAAGTTTAATAAACCTGAATTTAAAATAACCATTGACCGGCAGAGAGCCAGGAATCTTGGCGTATCTACAATCGATATCGCAGAAACTATACAATCTGCTTTCAGCGGGCAAAGATTTGGTTATTATATTAAAGACGGCAAGCAGTACCAGGTAATCGGACAACTTGCGCGCGAGAACAGGGATGAACCCCAGGATCTGAGATCGCTTCATGTAAAAAATAGCAGGGGTGATCTGATCCAGCTTGATAACGTAATTGCTACCTCAGAGCAGTCTACACCTCCCCAGCTTTACCGTTATAACAGGTATGTTTCGGCTACTGTTTCAGCGGGGCTTATTCCGGGTAAAACAATAGGTGATGGTATTGCAGCAATGGACCGGGTTGCTGATAAAGTTCTTGATGAAACTTTTTCTACTTCACTTGCCGGTGCTTCAAAAGATTTTGCTGAAAGCTCCTCAAGTCTTTTATTTGCCTTCATTCTGGCTTTGGTGCTTATTTACCTGGTACTTGCTGCTCAGTTTGAAAGTTTTAGAGACCCATTTATAATTTTGTTTACAGTTCCTCTTGCAATTGCCGGAGCTGTTCTTTCTCTCTGGTATTTTAACGAGACGTTAAACATATTCAGCCAGATCGGTATAATTATGTTAATAGGTCTTGTTACCAAAAACGGTATCCTTATTGTCGAGTTTGCTAATCAGCGGAAGGCAACAGGACTTGATAAAATTGAAGCAGTAAAAGATGCTGCCTCAGCAAGACTTCGTCCAATCTTAATGACAAGCCTGTCAACAATACTGGGTATTACACCTATTGCACTTGCATTAGGCGCAGGTTCTGAAAGCCGTATATCAATGGGTATTGCAGTTATCGGCGGTCTTATTTTTTCAACATTTTTAACTTTATTCGTTATCCCGGCTATTTATTCTTTTGTCTCAAGCAAGTCAACATCTGTTTCTAATGTTACCGAAACCGAACCTGTTAAAGGAGAAGAATTAGCTGTAAGTCAGTAGTATTAGTTTATTTACTAAGTGTATCTAAGTGCCCTTAGTGCCCTTAGTGCCTAAGTGGTTTTCTGAATATCTCTCAAAGCAATCAGAGCACTAAGCTGACAATTTCGTTTTCACTAAATTTTATTTTATGAAATTAAAAATCATTATCATATTAGTATTTATCACCTCTTCAATTTATTCACAGCAATTATTAACTCTTGAAGAAGCAATAAAAATTGCACTTGAGAATAACTTCTCAATTAGTATTGCAGCAAACCAGAGGGACATAGCTGAAAATAATCTGTCAGCGGGCAATGCCGGCTTCCTTCCGGGGCTGAATGCCGACGGTTCTTACTCAAAAAGTAATAATACTACCCGCCAGGAATATTTTGATGGAAGATTAATTGACCGGACAAATGCAAAATCCGATAACTTTAATGCTAACATAACACTTAACTGGACCATCTTTGACGGTTTTGAGATGTTCGCTACTTACGATGCTCTGAAACAACTGAAAGAAATTGGCGAAACAAATTACAGGATATCAGTTGAAAACAATGTTGCCGGTATAATTTCAACATATTTTAATATTGTAAGACTGGGTGTTGTTCTTGAAGTGATCTCAAGAAGTATTGTTATTTCAGAAGAACGTGTTAACCTGGCTGCTACTAAAAGAGATGTAGGTTCTGCTTCCAAGTTTGAACTGCTTCAGGCACAGGTAGATTTAAATGAAGACAAATCTTTGCAGCTTAATGCAGAACTGGCATATGATCAGGCTAAGACTCAGTTGAATCAATTAATGGGGAGGAATCCTGCTGAAGATTTTACTGTTGCTGATACCATTATTGTAAACCAGAGAATGCTATATGAAGAATTGATAATTTCAGCTCAGGATCAGAATTCTGAAATAAAGGCTGCCGTACTGAATAAAAATTTTTCTAATGCTCAACTGGGAATAGTTAGGTCTGAATTTTTTCCCGAAATAAGCTTATTTGCCGGGTATAATTTTCTGCGTTCAGAATCTGAAGCCGGATTTACTAAATCTAACCAGAACAGGGGATATAATTACGGTATTAATGCCTCGATAAATCTTTTTAATGGATTAAATACCCGCCGGCAAATTGAAAATGCCCAAATTGAAACCAAAATTAGTGAATTAAACCTTAATGAGGTAAAAAACCAGATTGAGGCTTCCCTTCAGAATTCTTATAAGGCTTATCAAAACAGCCTTACTTTAGTTGAACTTGAAACAGAGAATTTGAAAGTTACGGAAGAAAATGTGGCAATAGCCCTCGAAAGGCTCCGTTTGGGAAATATTACACCGCTCGAATTCAGGGAAGCGCAAATTAACCTGCTGGATGCACAAAGCCGCCTCGTAAATGCACAATTTGAGGCAAAAAACGCTGAAACTGAGCTGTTAAGGATAAGCGGCAGGCTTATACAAGAATAAAACAAATCAGGGTTCTATTGAACACCCGGTTTTAAAGGTACCCTCCCTCACATTTAAAAATTGTCCCAAGCGTATTTTTCTATCAGGATTCTTACCATAAAAAATATTAAATTAAAAGCAGAAATTAGAGGGACTATTCATGCAGTTACGCTTTTTTATAGATGTTAAAATAAACCGGCCTTTCCCCGAACATTCCCTGAAAGTTAAAATCAAATATTATCTGTTGTAAAGAAAAAGAGGTTAGCCATATAGTATGGGTATTCAATTTGAAGAACATAAAGTTAAAGATTTATATGAAGGTGTGCGGGGATTAGCTGTAAAGGTGTTGAACAGAGTAGAGCGGTCTGACTCGTATCTTGAACGGCTGCTGGATAATGAAATGCGTAATACTGAATTAAGCGGTGCTGATAAAGCGCTTCTTTATGAAATTGTTCACGGGGTTGTTAGATGGGCCGGAAGGCTTGACTGGGTTTTAAATGGTTTTTATAAAGGGCAGTTCTCAAAAGCTATTCCCAATTTAAAAAATGGATTGCGCGTTGCGTTATACCAGATATTATTTCTTGACAGGATTCCCGACCATGCGGCAGTAAACGAAGCAGTTGAATTTGTAAAAAGACTGCAGGGGCAAAAACCTGCTGATCTTACAAACGCAATTCTCAGGAATATAATCAGAAGCAAAAATTCTATAAGGTATCCTGATCCCGGCGAAGACCTTATCGGATATTTAAGTGCATTCTATTCTCACCCTTCATGGATGGTTAAAAGATATCTTGCAAGATTTGAAAGAGAAGAAACAGAAAAGCTTCTTAATGCTAATAATGAAAAACCTTTTCTTACATTAAGAATAAATGCACTTAAAGTAAAGCCTGATGACTTTAAAAAGCTGCTTCAGTCAGTTAATCTCCGGTATTCCTACGGTAAATATTTACCCGATTTTTTTAAACTGCAGAACCTTACAAATATTACAGCATGGGAATATTTTAATGAGGGCTATTTTAATATACAGGATGAAAGTGCCGGATTGGCATGCAGGCTTCTCGCACCTGAAAAGGGTATGAGGGTACTTGATTTATGTGCTGCTCCGGGGGGGAAAACTGCATACATGGCAGGCCTTATGAATGATGAAGGTGAAATTGTTGCAATAGATAAATATGAAAGCAGGCTGGATCTGCTGCAAAAAAATATGGAGCGTCTCGGAATAAAATCTGTAAAACTTAACGCTGTTGATGCCATTGAATATTCAGATGGTGAGTTTGACAGGATTCTTGCTGATGTTCCTTGTTCCGGCACAGGTACTCTTTCTAAAAAGCCTGATATAAAATGGAAGAGGCATCTCCTTGATTTACGACAGTTGAATCAACTGCAGAGTACATTAATAAAAAAAGCAGCATCCCTTTTAAAACCCGGGGGTGTACTGGTATACAGCACATGCTCAATTGAACCTGAAGAAAATTATGAGATAGTACAGAAATTTTTAAACGATAATTCTAATTTTAAACTGGAAAGTGCGGCAGACAGTTTCCCTGAAGAATTAATTGATCCTAACGGGTGCATCCAGACTTTTCCTCATACTCACCAACTGGATGGGGCATTTGCTGCTAAATTAAAAAGAATTTCCTAACAATAAAAAAGTAAAAATAATGCTTAACAAACTGGGAGAAGAGCTTAAAGAAGCTCGTTTGAAAATTGGGGCTACGCTTCAGCAAATGGCGGCAAAAACCAGGATTGACCTTAAATTCCTGGAAGCATTGGAAAATGGAAATTTTTCTTTTCTGCCCGAGCTTTATGTGAAAGCTTTCCTTAGGGAATATGCAAGTTATGTAGGGCTTGATGAGAATTTAATTCTGAAAAAGTATGAATATGCCAAACTGGGAAAAATTTATGATGAAAAACTTCCAATAACCGAAGAAACCAAACCGGAGGAAAAAGAACCGAAGGAAGCAGAAACTAAAAAAGAAGACACTACCAAAAAGGAAACTAAAAAAGAGGAAACTAAAAAATCAGAGAAGAAACATGTTGTAAAACATACCCGTCCTCTTCAGACTTATGATGCAATGCCTGCCGAAGCAGCTAAGGTAGATAACTCAGATGCCTTAAAGAAAAAAAGAGTTTTACTTGGAATGGTGACCGGGGGTGCTGTTATTTTAATTGCCCTGGTATATTTTCTTTTTTTTAATAACAACTCTCAAATTATTGTAACCGAAAAACCTATTGATGAAGTAATTGAAGATAATAAAAGATATATTGAAGAAGAACCCCTGGCTGCAGCCGCAGATACAACTTTTGCTTCAGTAGTTCCATCAACAGACAGCCTCTATCTTACAATCAAGACAACCGACACTTCATGGGTCAGAATTATACTTGATGATAAACTTGCTGAAGAGTTCATTCTCTTTCCCAAGGGCCAGAAAACTGTTACTACAGGCAAGAATTTTAAAATAACTTTTGGCAGATCTTCCGCTATTAGTCTTGCTCTAAATGATAAAGCTATTCAGTTTTCACCCGGAGAGTTGATGGTATCTCATGTTTTAATTGATAGTAACGGAATTACCTATCTTAAATCAGCCCCGGAGTTTGGACAGGGACAGAATAATGAAGCCAATTGAAAAAAAAATTGAGCAGCTGCGTGAAAAAATAAGAGAACACGATTATAAATATTATGTTCTGGCTGAACCCGCTATAAGCGATCAGGAATATGATGCTCTTATTAAAGAACTGGAGAAACTTGAGAGCGAAAACCCTGATTTTATAACCCCTGATTCCCCCACACAACGGGTTGGAAAAGATCTTACAAAAGATTTTAAACCGGTTGTACATAAAATACCTATGTTAAGCCTTGCCAATACTTATAATGAAGAAGAACTTTTTGATTTTGACAGGCGCGTAAAAGAATCACTTCCATCCGGTGAAATAGTAGAGTATGTTGTTGAGCCCAAAATAGATGGTGCTTCAGCCAGTCTTAATTATGTAAGCGGCTTTTTGAAAACTGCCGCAACGCGTGGTGATGGTATGGTTGGAGAAGAAATAACAAATAATATTAAGACAATAAGAAGCGTACCGTTAAGAATTAAAAAACCGAAGTCCATTCCTTACACTCTGGAGGATTTTGAGATACGCGGCGAAATATTTATGAAAGTAAATGATTTTGTAAAGCTTAATGAGGAGAGGGAAGAAGCTGGTGAAAAGCTATTTGCAAATCCGCGTAATTTTGCCGCAGGTACTGTTAAAATGCAGGATCCTCAGATAGTTGCTAAAAGAAAACTGAATGTTTTTGTTTATCATCTTATTAGTGTTGAAGAAGATTTTGAATCACATTATGAAAATTTAAAAATACTTAAGGCACTTGGTTTTAATGTTAACCCCGAAGTTACTCTTTGCAAAAATATTAATGAGGTTCTTGCTGCATGCAGAAAACTTGAGGAAAAAAGAAACAGGCTTGAATACGAGATAGACGGAGCAGTAGTTAAGGTAAACCTTATACGGCAGCAAAAAGTTTTAGGAGCAATAGCCAAAGCACCCCGGTGGGCGGTAGCATTTAAATTTAAGGCTAAACAGGCATATACAATTATCCGCAATATTACCTGGCAGGTAGGCAGGATAGGTACTATTACTCCTGTTGCCGGACTTGACCCTGTTCCGCTTGCGGGTTCAACTATAAGCCGGGCAACTCTCCATAATTTTGATGAGATAACGAGGAAAGATATTCGTGTGGGGGATAAGGTTGTGATAGAAAAAGGAGGCGATGTTATTCCCAAAGTTGTATCTGTAGTATTAAATGAAAGGCCTAAAAACAGTAAGCCTACCAAACCTCCCGAAAAATGCCCGGTATGCGGTTCTTCATTATTTAAACCCGAAAATGAAGTAGCTTTTTACTGCGAAAATACCGAATGCCCTGCGCAGGTTAAAGGCCGGATAGAACATTTTGCTGCCCGCGGTGCAATGGATATAGAAGGATTGGGTACCGCTCTTATTAATTTGTTTGTGGAAATGGGTTTTTTAAAAACTTATGCAGATATTTATGATCTGGCTGAACACAGAGAAAAATTAATACGGATTGAGAGACTTGGTGAAAAAAGTATTGATAATCTTCTGAAGGGAATAGAAGATAGTAAAAAACAACCCTTCTCAAAAGTTCTGTTTGCTCTTGGCATCAGGTATGTAGGTTCAGGTGCGGCAAAAAAGCTTTCAGATCATTTTAATTCGATTGATGATTTAATTAATGCTTCTGAAGAAGAGATAACGGGTGTACATGAAATAGGCCCCAGCATTAGTAAAAGTGTAATAAAGTTCTTTTCCGATAAACATAATCTTGAAATAATAATACGGCTGAAACAACACGGCCTGAATTTTAAAACTGTAAGAAAAGCAGTAAAAGAAAATTTTTTTACCGGAAAAACCTTTGTCCTTACAGGCACCCTTTCAAAGTTTTCGCGTGAAGAAGCCGGTGATAAAATTACTTTATATGGCGGGAAAGTTACATCAAGCGTAAGTAAAAATACTGATTATGTACTGGCCGGTGAGAACGCAGGTTCAAAATTAACAAAAGCAGAAAATCTTGGTGTAGCAATTTTAAGCGAAGATGAATTCCTCCTGCATTTAAAAGAAGTTGACAAAACATGATTGACCTATTAAAAGAAAAAGTAGCATTGTTTGTTGTAAACAGGCAGTTAAAACATAATCCCCAGGCAGAGGTAAGTTTTACAAATTTCTTCTCATCTTCATTCAGCTTCTTTGTGCTGATGCCTGAAGATGAAAAGGATTTTATCCGGGCATTTGAAGTTTTGAACTTTCTTGAAGAGAGCAGGAAAAACATTCTTATATACACTTATGATTATAAGGTAAGTCTTCTGCCGATAAAATTCAGGCAGAAAGCTCTTGGGCATGGGGTTGCTGATGTCAGTAAGTGGAAACTGCCTTCAAAATCTTACCAGGGTAAATTAAACGGACTAAGGTTTGATGCCGCAATAGATCTTAACAGGAAAGATAATCTTTATTGCAGTTTTTCTGCTAACCTGGTACAGGCTCGTATCAGGATAGGTTTTTCCAAGTCCGGTTCAGATAAATTTTATAATCTGCAGGTAGCAGATAATGAAGATAGTGCTGAATTATCTTATAAAAATTTGTTAAATTGCCTTAGTATGTTTTAAGGCATTATCCAATTCTTTAATATTAAACTGTTATAACTGCTGATCATAATACATGAATTATGAAATTAAAAAAATAGACGATATTACGATCTTTAAACTCAATGAAAAAAGACTGGATACAAATATTTCCGGTTTGGTTAAGGGGGAATTTACTCTGCTGCTTAAAGTTGAAGGGGTTAATAAACTTATCATTGATTTAAGCGAAGTAGAAACATGCGATAGTTCCGGCCTAAGTGCAATTCTTGTGGCAAACAGGATTGTTAACTCTACCGGGGGCACTATGCGTCTTGCTGCTCCTTCCGAAAAAGTTTACTCACTTATAAAAATTACCCAGCTTGACAGGGTACTGCCCGTTTGTGAATCTGTTGATGAAGCATTTGAGGAATTGAAGAAAGAGTAAATATCTTTTACTCTCGTAATCTTATACTTACTCGGATTTTGTGAAGGATTAAACCTGAAATCCGATTAAGATTAGGATTAGGATTAAGAAGTTATGTTTAAATGTAGTATAAATAAGCAAGGTTTAGAAAAAGAAAAGACATAATTAGTGGC
>JAWOJF010000279.1:0-15354 GCA_046481785.1 Ignavibacteriaceae bacterium
ACAGTATTCGCTCTTGCCTGTGATAGTGTTTGATTATAGGAATCAGAACCAACGTTATCTGTATGACCCTGAATTTCAACTCTTATGTCCGGATTTTCTCTAAGCATTTCTGCTGCATGTTCAAGAACCGGGTAAGCTTCAGGAGTAAGAGTAGATTTACCAAATTCAAAATTTACGCCAAAGAGCTTCCAGTTATCTGCTGTGGCAGCGGTTCCTCTGTTTTTCTTAATTATTTCTTCTATTCTGTCATAATCAATTTCTGTTGGCGGAGAAGAATACCGTTTAATAACATCTTCAATTTCATCTAAGGTTGGATAGTCCATTTCAGGCATGTCAACTCTTATGCCCTCATACAATTGGCAGTATTTTGATGGCTCTCCTTTTGAAAAATAATATTGGAAGCCGGCATTTATAGTAACATAGCTGTCATTAAAGGATCCCAAAACTCCCTGACGGTTTGTAGTATTCACTGCGTCAAGATTTCCGGTTAAGGTATGATAACTAAACTCTGTAACAATATCCCAGTTATCACTTATGCTCCATTCAGTTCCAAGCAGGAAACTTAGTTCACCGCCAACATCTGAATCATCAAGCGGGTTTACAACATTTTCGGGCCAGTCTGTACTAAAAGCTGCTACGCCTATTCCTAATCCTATATAAGGTGATAAGGGGGAGCATGGAGAAAGATTATACAGAACATCAATATTGCCTGCCATAACGTTAGTCCTGGTATATTCTGTCATGGTAGGAACTATCGTTCCATCGGTATAAAAGAATTGATTTCCCCCGATGCGGCCTTCCATCGAAAGATAACTTCCCTTAAGTCTTAAGGCAACATGTTCGGAAAAATATCTTTGTAATGAAATATATCCCCCGTAGTTGGATTCCTGGGGACGCAAATCTGAACTTTGAAACCTTGGGTAAGAAAAACCGAAACCTAAGCTCCAGCTATCTCTTGCCACCTGGGCATAGCCCGTATCAATAAGAGAAAAAATCAGCAGGAGGTTTATTGTAATAAATAGCCTTTTCATAGTATTCCTTGTTATTGTTAATTAATGATACACGAAACTTATTAAGTACTTAAACTATAAAAAGTTAGAGCTGCCCTAAAATCAAGATATGATATAAAAAAAATAGTGGTTTTAAAGAAAATAACAAAATTAATACCTATGATCGGCTTCACATATAGACGAGTAGCATTATCATAATTACGAAGGCTAAATTATTCGTGGCTTGTTTAATAAAGAAAAGTTATTTTACCTCATATCATTATGAATTTAGATTTTTTTATAGTAAAGATGAAGAAACACACGTTATTATTTTTCTTCTTCTCAAATATACTTATTGGAGTGCAGCCGGCATTTGCGCAAGATAACGAGAGTGCGTTTTCTAGCTTTAAGGCAGGCATCCACTTGACCTCCATTACAAATAAAAACCTTCTTCATCGTTTTTGGGAAAATGACAGGGGTTTTAAGTTTCTAATTGAGTCCCCCTTCTATGCAGGTAATATTCAGACAGGTGTTATTTTTATTCCATTTAAAGGAAAAAAACAGGAGCTTCCTGATTTTAAACAATACCTGGTTTTTGTAGGATGGGGAAAGGAAATTTCACTACCATTTAAACTGCTTTTATTTGGCGGGATAAAATTCGGCTATTTTATTATGAATTTTAATGCCGATTATTTATCAAAGTATCAAAGGAATGAAAGCGAATTTTCCGCAGGTGTTAGCTTAAGTTTGTCTTACCCGGTTCTTAAAAATTTATTTATTTCAGTAGCACCCGATTTAACAGTTCTATTTACAAGTGAAAAATTAAAATTCTATTATGTTTCTGCCGGTTTAGCATATAAGTTCAACTCCCCTGATTGGCTAAGGAGTTTTTTTAATTGAAGCTTATACTAATATATAGTTTTGTTCTGGTATTGTCCGGATTGTTATTTGGACAGGATGGACATATAGTTAACAATGATCCTTCTGTACAAATTATTACTGAAGAGACTTTAAAATCTTCAGGGATTTCAACCATTTCAGAAATTTTATTTCTTGCAGATAACTTAAATATTTCTACAATTGACGGGACAACAAACTTCTTTTCAGTTAATAACCTTTCTCCTTATCAAAGACAAAATATTCTGGTGCTGATTGACGGACAAAAAGCAGATATGTCCATTTTTGATGTTCAGAATTTAAAACTTATCCCTCTTTCAATTAACCAGATAGATTATGTTGAGATAATTACTACCCCACGGATCATTAACGGAAATTTTGCTTCCAGCGGTGCAATTCATTTCCATACTAAGGTTCCATCACAAGGCTTATCATTCCAGGGAGCTTTTACAATGGGAGATGAAACCGGCGATCCTGGGCCGTTCACTTTTACTGAATTTGAAACTCCTAATGTTGATAAGCTTGCTCAATATTATTCATTAACTGTAAACTCTGCCGGCAAAAACTGGTTTATGAATGGATCAATAAAATATGAGGAAAATTTTAAAACCGACCCGGCACTAAATGAAAGACTTTCCTTCCTGAATAATGATGACAACAAAGAACGGCTGACTGCTTATCTTTATAAGATAAACGGGAATATTTTAAATGGAACCCAGCAGTTTGTTGCCGGATATTCTTCTAACCAGGACTTTTTCTTTTTCAATCCTTATGCAAATGAAATTCCGGTAAAACAGGAATTCAGACATTTTGGATTTAACGGAGATTCCAAAATAAAAAATTTTGGTATTCGCTATTCAATTAGTCAGAATGAAAATAAACTTGGGTATTTGATAAACAACAATGATATAAATTTTGATTTTGGAACTAAAAGTCTTTCTCTAAATTTAGAAGCATTTTTAAGAGCGAAAATTATTAAAACATCGGTTGGATTAGGATTAAACAAATATACCGCCCTTAGTTCTGCTGAGTTTACAGATAATAATTTGGAGTTCAGAAATTTCTACGGCACAATAGATTTTTATCCCGCAGACAGGTTTTATCAATCTGCAGCCGTGTTTGTAACCCGTTATTATCAAGATATCTCCTACAAAGGATATTTAACAACAGGATGGTTATTAACCCAGCACCATTCTTTGTTTACTAATTTTTCCTTAATTCAAAATCTTTTTCCGGAAGACAATAATTTCTGGGTATGGGAAAACAGAGGATACAGGTTTAATTCTCAGCAGGTAAATTATACTATTCCACCGGCATTTAACACAAAGGAAATCTTTACCGGGGATTTTATATATAAGTATAGAATTGATTCACTTTCCTCTTTTGAAATTGGAGCAAATTTCCGCAGCTTCTCCAATTATTATCTTGAAAAACAGTTTTATCAATTCAATTCACAAAATTCAACTTTTACCTCAGTAACAGATATAAGTCCGGATGAACATCTAAAAACTGCGGGCACTTTCGCAGGGATAAACCTTAAGTTAACTTCCAAATTGTTTTCGAAAATTAGATACAGCTATTCTAAATATATTGAAGGAAGCACTTTATTTAAGGAAACGTGGGATAACTTTCCAGAACATACTATTATGCTTAACTTTAACTATCAGCCGTTTCAAAATGCAGGTATTTCAGCAAGATTAAAATATTACTCAAAAACTGTATGGTATAACTACAAATACAGTTCCTATCAGTCTGATGATAAATATAATATGGAAATTAAGCCCTGGCTCTCTGCTGACTTATCTGCAAATCTCTGGATGTGGGATAGAAGGATTTGGCTTAATGCATTATTAAAAAATATTTTAAGCAACCCCGAAAAATATCACCCGATAGGGGCTGATCTTGATATGAGGTTTTTTTTACAGGTGCATTTCTATTTAAATTCATTACTCGAATAGATTTTAAGTGAGAGAATATTATGAAACTTTTTATACTAATTTTATTTCTGATAGGCAGCAATATATTTGCTCAAATAAAAGAAGTTACTTCTGAATCTGCAAATAAAACAAAAATATTACAGCTTAAGCTGCCTGATAGCATTAATGATAACTTGAATATCAGCCTTAAAGAAAGATTTTTATTATTAAATGAAAATCCCGGTTTATTAGATAATGTGAAGGGGGATGATCAAGGGGCGGCGGCAAAAAAAGCCGAAGCTGAAATAAATTTTGCTAAAACACAAAACGAAGGATTCAAGCTGGGGAATGAAGTTTATTTTTTCCTTGGGGCGGCGGCAGTTGCTGCAGTTATATATTTCCTTGTACCTGATGATGAACCTCCGGGACAAAGTAAGTACACTTTTGGTCTTCCGGTTACACCCAAATAAACATCTAACTTTATGAAAAATATATTACGAATATTATTACTTTTATTAACGGCAGATATTAGTTTCGCCCAGGCTCTCCCTATAATTTCACCTTCCGCCGAAGAAGCTGTAAATTGGAAAACATCTGCTTTCAAAACAGAACTAGATTCCCCCCCTCAAATATCCAAGTCAAACAGAGGATCCTTGCCCGTTCCCCTTGATACTTTAACTGCTGTAATCAATCTGACCGAAAGAAAAACTGATTCGTTAACTACAGTAACTATGTCTAATACTTCAAACAACCCTATTGTAATTGATTCCATTAAAACATTTCCCGGCGCAGTTTTTACTACTGATAAAAATAATGCAGTGATAATGCCCGGGGAGGAAGTGAATTTTAAGATTAGCTTTAATCTTTCACTAATTGATACAGGTTTTATACAGGGAACAGTTTATTTTTTTAGGAGGAATGAGTTTTTCTTATTCGATACCCTGATTGTTGGACTTAATCTTTACATTCAAAAACCTGTTATTACATTCAGTGATTTAAGTCTATCGTTCGACAGCACCGCAGCAGGAAAAAGTGTTAAGGAACTATCAATCCGAAATTTCGGCGGGAACATTAATCTTGTTATTGATTCAGTAGTAATAGTGGAAGACAGCAGTCCTTCGTTTAGAATTATAGATAATCCCGCCCAAAAAATAATTGGACCGGGTGGCTCTGCGTCATATTTTATAGAATTTACAGCGGAAACCCTTGGACATTTTGATGCTGCTCTTCTGATAAGGTCTAATGCATACCCGGATACTTTGGTTACAATACCCATGACTGGCAGCGGCAGAGGCGGTGAATTGTCTCCCTCTGCTTTAACCGGCATCAGTAATCTCTCAGGTACTGTTTTTGAAGCTCTTACTGACAATAATAGAACTGTGTTTTTTGAAAATACCGGGAATGCTCCTTTAGATGTTTCCATTAGTTTCTCACAGAACTACTTTAAAGTTGAAAGTGATTTCCTGAGGAATTTTACTGTTCACCAGGGTAATCCTGTTTCACTAAAGATAATATATTCTATACCTGATTTTAATGAGTCAAATATAGATACTATGAGAATTGTTCATAATGGTTTTGGTGAAGATACCCTTATAGTTTTTCTTGAAGGTACTTTTGACAGTCTCACTTCTACGGAAAAGCTCCGGTCAGAGTTGAGACTGAACGGCGGCGTGTTTAGCATAAGCGATAAAGTTATTAATGAAAACACTCCGATTGTTTTTGCATTAAATCCAGATCTGTTAAGCAGCTATCATAATTTAAATTTCAGGATAAATTATTATACTGGCGGCCATGGAAACAGGATATCGGCTGTTAATGACGGCAATTTTAATTATACCATTCCACGGGAGCTTGTTAATGAAAGGGGATTAATTCTATCCGGACAACTGCTTGCACGTGATGCCGCCGGTGCGGCTATTGATTCAATTACCATTTTTACACCTATAAACATACAGGTAATTCTAAAGGATTATAAAACAATTGATATTAACGTCCCTCGGTCAATACCGGCGGAAAGAGCGGAAGATGCAAATACCAAATGGATAATGTTCGGCTTCCCGTTTGAAGTTCCTGCCGATTCTGTATTTAAGAATTTAGGCGGAATTGGAAATATGCAGGATGGTGAATGGATAGTTTACAGTTATAATTTTAATGCCCCTGATTCGTTTGTTATCTTTGACAATTATTCTTTCAATCCAGCCACCGCTTATTTTGCTGCTCAATCACTAATGGATACACTAAAGATATCTTATCAGTATAATCAAAACCTCAGGACGGTAAAATTAACTGATTCTGTTTTAGCTCTCCCCGGAACACACTGGAAAACAATATCAAGCCCTTTTCTTTTTGATGTGGAAACAGACCCATCGGTAGTTTTACGCCGTTATGATACCAATAATAAAACATACAGGATGACAAATATTATGTCCCCCGGAGAAGGATATTTTGTCGAACCTTCTGTAAGTCAGATAACTTTAAAAACTTTTGGTGAATATAATCCTCTATTCTATCCTAAAATTATGGCAGATATCGGATGGCATATTAAACTGGAAGCTTCTGATAAAAATATTACAAGAGAAACTATTTTATCTGTTGAAAGCAAAGAAAGAATAGCAAAGATCAGCGGTAAACTTCCCTTAAAATATGCTTCTTCACCTGAGCTTCATCATGGCCCTGTTCTTTACATAAACGGTGATGAGAATGAGCGGCTTGAGGCAGCAGTTAAAGAAGGGATGGAGGGAGCCGTTTTTAATATGGTTTTATTAAATAATTATTATGATAATAAAATATCTTTAAAAGCTGAAGCCATTGGTAAGTTCCCCGAAAATTATACATTTAGAATTTACAATGATGAGTTAAAAGAAATTGTCTCCCTTCCCCTTAAGGAATTTTTTCTTAAAAAAGGGAAGCAGTATAATTTTAACCTTATAGTTGGTACAGAAAAATTTGTAAATAATACTTTAAACGAGTTAGCCAGCCAGGTGCCTGAACAATTTGCATTGAATCAGAATTACCCGAATCCATTTAACCCGGCCACCACAATTAGCTACCAGGTACCTGAAAATAGCTTTGTGAACCTTAAAGTTTACGATATTCTGGGGAAAGAGATAGTCACATTAATAAATGAAGAAAAACCGGCAGGATACTATAAACTAAATTTTAACGGGGCGGATTTAGCCAGCGGTGTTTATTTTCTTAGAATGATTTCAAAATCGGCGCAGAAGGAATTTACAGATATTAAAAAAATGGTATTTTTAAAATAATGAACAGGACAGTATAGAAGAGCAGAAAAGGAAGATCTATTTTAACCAGTTTTTCCAGGTTTCCGGCTGATATCCCGTTGTAACCAGATTTCCATTTCTTACAACAGGAGTTTTAAATAAAAGAGGATCAGCTAATAATTCTTCTTCAGTATCATATACCATAAATTTCATATTTCTTTTCTGAAACTGCTTTCCATCTTTATCTATCAGTTCCTCAACAGGCACAGCCCTGCTTATATTTTCAAGCTCACCTTTGGATATTCCTTTTTCCGATAAATCTCTGAAATGAAACGGAATATTCCTTTCTTTAAAGAAGCGTTCTGCTTTCTGTGTTTCCTTACATTTTTTTGTACCGAATATCTGTATGTTCATTTAAGTTATAATTAAATAAAAATATATTAAAATTCTTTCATTATTTCCTGTGTTCTTTTTGCACGCGGAAATCTGCTTTTAATTCCTGCACCGGTTACTACTGCTGAGCCGAGTATATGCCCGCCGTACCTAATTACACACTGCCCTGTAAACCCGGCATCTTTTTTTATAACTCCCCCGTCAAGATAAGCCTTCAGTTCAGTTTGATTCTCTATTTCCACAATATTTTTTTTAATATGGTTTTCAAGTACCTGTGCTGATTGTGTATGAAGTACTGTTTTTCCGTGTTTATCTATAGTGCCGAATTTTGTTCCTATCCGTTCAAAGAAACCGGGATTTTCATCATGCCATTCATTATTAATAAAGAAAATATCATTCCCTTTAAGTATATATTTAAACTCATTAAGAATATCAGCAGAAAGATTAAAATCTTCTGTTAAGTTTAACAAATATTTTTTTATATCCTTATGATGGAACGAATAAAACTTCAACTCTCTTTTAGAAGGCTGTAATATTTCGGGTGATACCGTATGATCTGTTTTCCTGAGTTTAACAATAAAAAAGCCGTCCGAATCCACCTCCCAGGGTAAAATTCTTTTTGCCTTTGAGAGATCCGGATGCAGGTTAATTCCTTCGTACGAGGTAAAACCATCCATGGATGAAACCGGGAGTTGTATATCCGCAATTTCTACCGGGTATTTTTTTAAAAGTTTATCAATAACAAATTCATTCTCTTCAGGAGTTAACGTACATGTTGAATAAACTATCTCTCCCCCCACTTTTGCCATTTTAACAGCAGCAATAAGAAGTTTAAGCTGTAACTCACCAAGCATTTCGGCTTTTTCAATTGACCACCACTTATTCACTTCCTCCTTTTTCTGAATTATGCCCAGCCCGCTGCAGGGTGCATCCAGAAGCACCTTGTCAAAATAATCTGAATAGATCTTGCTTAACAATTCACCTTTCTGGTGAGTAACCCCGGCATTAATTAATGACATTCTGTCCAGGTTATATACCAGCATTTTAACCCGGCTAAGAGCAATCTCATTTGCTATCAGGGTTCCCTTATTTTTCATCATTTCGCCAAGCTCGGTGGTTTTGGAGCCGGGAGCAGCACATAGATCAAGCACAATGTCAGTCCTGGAGGGATTTAGTACAAGAGGCGGAATCATAGAGGATAGCCCCTGCATATAGAATAAACCAATTATGTGCTCAATTGTTTTACTTACAAGTTCTTTACCTTTGGTAATTTTTAATGTAAATGGAAGTGAAGGTATTTCTTCTGCTTCAATAGAGTAGTTTTCCCTGAGCAGATTTATTAAATCTTTTTTATTTGTCTTTAATAAATTAACACGGATATACCGGGAAGGCTCTTCTTTTATAAACTCAATATATTTATCGGCTGATCTTTCCCCGTATAATGAATTTAGATAGTCCTGGATTTTTGTACTAACTTCAGCCAACTTATACCTTAAATATTTGCATCAATACCTGGTAAGGTTTAATGCTCTGAAAATTTCATTAACAACACCTGCCTGATTTTTTAACCCCGGGAAGGCCGCTCTGTATTCCGATTCAATATCCTTAATTAATGAGTCAAGATAGCTTTCATATTTTAAATTTGCGGCTTTAATATCTTTAAGTTTATTTGGTAAATAAACTGAGGTTGTTTTTTCCCTGTTAGCATATATAATAAACTTGGCTTCCTCATGATTATCAGCGTGGTAAACAGGATTGCCGTTTACAGTTAATATTTCAAAAGCGCCGAAGAATTCTTCCCCGATAACAAGCGCCTTTCCGGGAAGTTCAATTTCCCTAACATCCTTTGCAATATGAAAATCATCAGGGAATTTTTTTATTGAATCCGCCCAAAGTTTTCCTGCATGATTTGTTATAAATTCTTTTTCTGTCATAAAGTTTTTTAATTCCTGCTGTGTTCCGGAATTTTTTAGGCAGACAGCACATTATTATAATGCTCTTCGTATATCGGTACTACTTTATTTTTATCAAATTTTGTAACCGCTCTTTCGCGGGCATTATTTGAAAAGACTTCATATTTTCTTTCATTGGTAAGCAGATCGAGTGCATATTTAGCCATCCTGTCAACATCTCCTATTTCTGCAATAAACCCGCATTCATTATGCCTTACTAATTCAGGTAAACCGCCTACACTTGTGCTTATAACAGGAAGGCCGCAAGCCATTGCTTCAAGGGCTGCAAGGCCAAAACTTTCCGATTGTGAGGGAATTAAAAATAAATCTGCGGCATTAAGTATCTCAACTAACCCATCCTGCTTTCCTAAAAATTTCACATGATCACAAATATCTAATTGCCTGCACAACCGTTCACATTCAGAGCGGTCAGGCCCGTCACCCACAAGCAGAAGTTTTGCCGGTATTTCTTTAACAACCTGTTCAAAAATTTTTATTGTATCAGTTACGCGTTTTACTACTCTGAAATTTGAAGTATGCACTAATACTTTTTCTCCATGCGGTGCAATATGTTTCCTGAAAGCAACATCTTTATTTGGCTTAAATAATTCGGTATCAATAAAGTTTGGTATTACACGGATATCTTTTTCTATATAGTAATTAGTTAATGTTTTTTCCTTTAGAAATCTTGAAACCGCACTTACTCCATCACTTTCTTCAATGCTGAATTTTACAAGCGGTAGAAATGACGGCTCCAGGCCCACTAATGTAATGTCTGTTCCATGAAGTGTTGTTACAACCTTTATATCCTGCTTCCCTTTTAACATCTGTTTTGCAAGGTAAGCGCTGCTTGCATGAGGAATGGCATAGTGAACATGAAGAAGGTCCAGTTTTTCATACTGTATTACTTCTACCATTTTACTTGCAAGTGCCAGGCTGTACAGCGGGAACTCAAATAAGGGATAGCTGCTCATCTCAACTTCATGGAATACAATATTTTCCACAAAATTATTAAGCCTGAATGGCATTGCATAACTGATAAAATGTACCTGGTGTCCTTTTTGGGCCAATGCTTTCCCTAATTCCGTTGCTATTACACCGCTTCCCCCGTAGGTAGGATAACACGTTATACCTATTTTCATACTTTTCCGTTTTTTCTGTAATTTTTATTTTGAAATATAAATGAGAATGATAACAAATATAACCTATTTTTCCAGAATTTAGAATTCGGACTGCAGCACGGCATTTTACCTGTGCTTAAAAACCTATATGGGAATTTTCGATTACATAAATCAGCTTAATTATAACGTTGTACGGAAGAAAATTTTCCGGAAGGAGGTTGAATCGTCTTTTTTTAACAATAAAAATTTTACCCTTCCAAAAGTTGAAAATGTTACTAGAGACACTCTTTCCCATTTTAAAGCGTCCTTTCCGTTTAATTTTTATAAAAGCGAAGCTGAGTTGAAGGCTGCAGCCGATGCATTAATACTAGTTGAAGATGAATTTAAGATAATTGCAGAAGCAGATAAAATTTTAGAAAACAAATACAACATACCCGGATCAGGTGAAGTATATCTTGGTGAAGAAATAAACTGGCACTATGATTACAGAGCTAAATATAAATGGCATGAAGTACTGGTCTGGCGGGATAACTTTTTTAGATTCCCTCCCGGGGCTGATATAAAACTTCCATGGGAAATTGCAAGGTTCCACCAGGGTATAACACTCGGCAAGGCTTATATCATTTCACATGACGAAAAATATACCGATAAATTTTTATCCCTGTTTTTAAACTTCAACGAGAAAAATCCTTTTTGTATAGGTGTTAACTGGGTTTCTTCAGATGAAGCAGCAATAAGGATGACTAACATATTTTTTTCTTTTGTTTTATTTATTTCCTCAGTAAAAGTAAATGAAGATATACTCAACATCTTTAGGACTTTCATTTTACAGCATTCTGTTTTTATTGAAAATAACCTGGCATATGAAAAGTTTAAAGGGCACGAATATCTGTCTAATCTTTTAGGCCTGACGGTTACCGGGCTGCTTTTTAGAAATTATTCCTATGGAAAAAAGAACCTGCAGTTTGCTTATTCTGGGTTTGAACAGGAAATACGTGCCCAAATACTTGAAGATGGCGTTAGTTATCAGCAGTCACTTCCTTTTCATTCTTTTATTCTGGAACAGTTTTACCTTGGCCGAATAATTCTGGAAAAAGCAGGTTTTAAGTTTACTGATGAATACAATAATAAACTCCGTAATATGTTTCTTGCACAAAGCCTTTATTTAAGGGAAGATAATTCTATACCGCAAATTGGAGACTCAATTAGCAGCAGGCTCGTTACTTTTAATTTAAACACTAACAACAAACTTTTTTCTTCTCCCCTGGCTGCAGGAAAATTCCTGTTTAAGGACAACCGGTTAAAAGCTCCTGAAAAAGGGACTGCTGAATTAATTATTCTTTTCGGGCACCAAGCGGTTTATGAATATAATAATATAATAACTGAACAGGATCTATATGATTCCAATGCTCTGCAAAAAGGGGGACATTATATTTTAAGAAATAAAAATGTGCACCTTTTTGTTGAAGCCGGTGATATAGGAAAAAATGGTGAGGGAGCCCCGGGGCACATTGACACCTTTACTTTTGAACTTTTTTACAAACAAAAAATTATTATTATTGATCCCGGCACATACTCTTATTATGCTGATGTGGAACTAAGGAACTTCCTTCGATCTGTGAAAGCTCATAATACATTTTTTATAGATAATCTTCAGCTAGCTGAGTTTGACGGCTTATTCAAAGTTAAAGATGATTTAACTAAACCTAAGGTACTGCAGTGGGAAACCAACAATCATGAGGATATACTTGCAGTTCAGCATTTTGCTTATGCACGGCTGCAAGACCCCGTGATATGTAAAAGAACCTTTCACTTCCTGAAGGATAGTAATTCTATATCTATTAAAGATGAGTTTTTTGGCGGTACAACCCATGAGGTAATTTCGAATCTCTATTTTCATCCGGAAGTTACTCTCGAAAAGATATCCAAAACAGAGTTTACTGCAGTTGTTAACGATATTAAAGTGGAACTGAATTTTACTAGCTCTTCCGATTTTTTTGCGGTAAATGTTGCTGATGCACAATATTCTCCTTCATACGGCAGGCTGGAAAAAACAAAAAAATTAAATATCATTCTTAATGATAAATTTCCTGTTTTTATTAATACCATGATAAATCTGAAATAATGAAAATACTCGTAATCGGACATTCAGTTGAAGATCATATTCATATGGAGAACAGATCCACCCTGCAGCCGGGAGGAATTTATTATACTGTTGCCGCACTTAATGCAATTATAAATGATACTGATGAGTTATTTTTATGCACCGCCGTGGAAGAAAATAATTATTCTCTTTTTGCACCAGCTTATGAAATGGTAAACAGGAAGTTTTTACAAACTGTAGACGAAATACCGAAAGTCCATTTAACTATTAGTAAAGATAGTGAACGCGGAGAGTGCTACCAGAACATCAGCGATAATTTAAATACAGACTTTGGCGATCTAAATTACTTTGACGGCATTCTTATAAACATGATAACCGGCTACGATATTTCTTTAAAGCAGTTAAAGAAATTGCGTGCTGAATTTAAGGGAATAATTTATATGGATGTGCATACTCTTTCACGGGGAGTTTTGCCGGCAGAACGGGGATTAATCAGGGAATTCAGGAAGATACCTCAGTTTGATGAATGGGCTTCTGCCGTGGATATAATCCAGGTGAATCAGGCAGAAGTTAAGACAATATCACTTTATGATGATGAGTTACAGGCAGTAAGAAGCATACTTGTAAAAGAGGGGCAGATTGTTATTGTAACAAAAGACAGACTGGGTGCCGGATGTTATACTTTAAAGAATAATAAACTATTACAAATGTTTGAAAAAGCTGTTGAGGTAAAAGAAAATAACAAAATAGGCTGCGGTGATGTTTTTGGCGCAGTCTTCTTTTATACTTATATTAAAAACGGCAACCTTATTGATTCACTTAAAAAAGCTAATAAGGCTGCCGGATCTGCGGCTTCTTATTCCAGGCTTGAAGATCTGAAAAAATTATCCGAAGGGACGGCTTACTAATTAAATGATTTATTCTCACGACTTAGTTAAAACAAGGATTTTTATTGTGGGTGCTAACGGCATGCTTGGCCAAAGAACTGTGGATTATTATTCACGGTTTGAGCATGTTGAACTGTTAACCTGTTCCGTAGAAGACAAACCTGTATTTGATAACATTGAATATGTACAGTGCGATTTGACTAAAAGGGAAAATGTAAAAAGCATTCTATATGATTTTTACCCTGATTTTATTATTAATACCGCTGCTTATACAAATGTTGACAAATGCGAAACTGAACGGGAGGCCGCCTGGAAACTAAATGTAAAGGGTGTTGAATACCTTGCTGAGGTATGCCGGGTTCTGGATGCTCATCTTATTCATATTTCAAGCGACTATATTTTTGACGGTGCCCGCGGGCCTTACAGCGAAAAATCTAAACCTAACCCCCTTGGCTATTACGGAAGAACTAAACTGGCGAGTGAAAATGCTTTAAGAATAAGCGGTGCAATGAATACAATAATCAGAACAAATGTTCTTTACGGTATTGCGGACAGCCGTCCCGATTTTGTACGATGGCTGATAAATTCATTAAGAAGCGGAAACGAAGTTAGAATTGTAACAGACCAGATTAATAATCCTACATTTATTGATGATCTTGTTCAGGCTATTAGTAAGATAGTTGAATTCAGGCGCAGCGGTGTTTTTAATATAGGGGGCAGAGATTTTCTTTCA
Organism: Ignavibacteriaceae bacterium; assembly: GCA_046481785.1. GTDB lineage: Bacteria > Bacteroidota > Ignavibacteria > Ignavibacteriales > Ignavibacteriaceae > JAWOJF01. Next base: position 14,214 of record JAWOJF010000279.1, read on the forward strand.
CGTTATGATTTTTCTACGAAAGTAGCTGATTTTTTTAATCTCAATAAAACCATGATAAAGCCGATTAAGACCGAAGACCTTAATCAGCCTGCACCAAGACCGCTTAATTCAGGATTAATTACAATTAAAGCTGAATCAGAGCTTGGATTTAAACCTCATTCCATCGAAGAATCACTTGCAATAATGAAGAAGGAGTTATCATTATAGTTGCACAGTTTGGAACTCTGTATAATAATTTACTATCACTGGGCAAAGGAGGTTACACAGAGCCTCACTGAGGAGTCACAGAGTACCACAGAGATAAACACTTTTTCTTTGCGAAATTATCTGTTCAATTTTATTTAACCATCAACCCGATGGAAACGGGATTTCTGGTCCAATGATAAATCATTTGACCATCAACATTTTTTTGATTGATGAGAAGTTGCCCGAGCCTCCTGATGCGGACAACCTGTAAACGTAAACTCCGCTTGCAAGATCATTTCTCCCAAATTTTATTTCCTTAAATCCTGCAGACTGTATTTCATCAACAAGTACTGCTACTTCTTTCCCCAGTATATTATAAACCTTAAGGTTTACCCTGCTCTCAAATGGAAGCTGGTACTGTATAGTAGTTGTTGGATTAAACGGGTTCGGGAAATTCTGCTCAAGTTTGTATTCTTTAGGCGCCACATAGCTGAATATAAACTTCCTGGAGATAAATATCCCGGCATTATCGGATATGAAGAATTCCACTGTATCCTGTACGTTTACCGGAGCAGAACGTTCTACATCAAAGGTAAAAGAAACATCTGTTTCTTTTTGTGCAGTCAGCTTATTTATCTGCTGCTCACTGGTTTTAAATTTAAGTGACACAGATTCTTTAGCCAGTCTTACTGCAATATTATCAGCATCATTAGCAGAGGAAATATTGGCAAGGGTGATTGTTATTTCATTCCCTGTTGTACCGGGTGTAAGTTCATAAACATTTTGAGCAAACATAGAACATGTTAGAAATAATAGTATTATTATTGCTCTTTTCACAATACGGGCATTCATTTTATTAAACATGATTTAATTCCTTTTAATATTGTCTACTGACCGGTAATTAAAGATGACATCTTTTTAAAAAGATGTCATCTTTTTTAATGGATTATGGTAA
>JAWOJF010000287.1:0-2934 GCA_046481785.1 Ignavibacteriaceae bacterium
GGCATCAACATCACCTCTTATTCCATGCTCAGGTGAAAAGAGTTTTTGAATTTTGATATCATTAAAACTGAAAAGTGTATCAACAAGATGAGTCCCGTTAGAAAGTCTGGAGGTGTGATTTACAATTAAAGCAATTCTCTTTCCTGATAAGTCTGATATTTTTTCAGTAACTAATCTGTCCGCACCGGTCAACAGTTTATTTTCCTGCTGTGCACAAGAATAAAACGGAAGCGACAAAAAGCAAATCAGCAGAATGAAAAAGTTTCTATTGGTAATATTTAAATTCATTATTTGTACAAAAAATAACCTCCCGAATTGTAAGGGAGGTTTGCAAAAGTTATTATTTATTTTAAGTTAAAGCGGATAATTATTAATCAACTCTTCTTTAGAAAAGAAGAAAGCAATTTCAATCTCCGCATTCTCATTTGAATCAGATCCATGAACTGCATTAAATGCTTTGCTCGCTGCATAAAGTTTACGAACAGTACCTTCAGCCGCTTCAGCCGGATCTGTTGCACCTATAAGTTTTCTGTAATCTTCAACTGCATTTGCTTTTTCCAATGCAATCGGAACACAAGGTCCGGAAGTCATATACTCCACAAGATCATTATAAAACGGTCTATCTTTGTGAATAGCATAAAACGCTTTTGCAGCTTCAGTAGTAAGCTGCATCATTTTCAAGGCTTTAACCTTAAATCCCGCTTTGGTTATCATGCTTATTATTTCACCGATGTAATTGTCTCTTACAGCATCGGGTTTAATTATTGCCAGTGTTTTATTGCTCAAATTTATCTCCTTGATCATTTTTAAGTTATAATAAAGTTAAAAAATATTCAGTTTCAATTTTACTCTGTTTAAGAATATGTGATAAAGTAGATCTTTTTACAGGGGAGTGGGCTGGCACAGTCAACTTTAGAGGTTCATTTTTTAATTTCTTATGAAGTCTTATATGACTTCCTTTTTGCCTGACTACTACCCAGCCATCTCTTTGTAATGCTTTTATAATTTTATAATATGGAAGTACCGGAACTTTTGTCACAATTTAATTTCTCTAATAATGACATCTTCTGAAACTACTAAATCATCTTCTACGGGTTCCAAATAAAGTGATATAGCTTCCGTAATATTTTCGACTGCATCATCAATTGTATCGCCTTCACTGATACAACCGGGCAGCGATGGCACAAATACTGTATAACCACCATCATCGCTCTTCTCAAGTACTACCTTAATATTCATTTATAAATTCCTTAATCTTTACTTTTTAGACTTAACTTACTTTTTTCTTAGCAATGTTTCTTGCTTTCTTTGTTCTGCTCTTAACGCGCTGAACTAATTTTTTCTTACTTGAACTTCTCTGTTTTGTTTTGCTTTTTGCAGATGAAGCTTTCTTTGTTTTTTTGACTATTGATTTTTTCTTCAGGCTTTCCAAAGCTTTAAGCATTGTTGTTCCCATTTCAGCAGGACTTTCGACCACCTTAATTCCTGCTTTACGCATTGCTTCCATTTTTTCGATAGCAGTTCCTTTGCCTCCGGAAATGATTGCTCCGGCGTGACCCATCCTTCGTCCCGGAGGTGCAGTTCTTCCGGCAATGAATCCAACTACAGGTTTCTTAACATTTTTCTTAATGAAGTCAGCAGCTTCTTCTTCTGCAGTTCCTCCAATCTCGCCGATCATAACTATTCCTTCGGTACCAGAGTCCTCATTAAACAATTTTATAATATCAATAAATCTTGAACCGATAACCGGATCTCCGCCAATACCGACACAGGTTGATTGACCTAATCCAACATCAGTTAATTGCTTCACGGCTTCATAAGTTAATGTACCGCTGCGGGATACAACTCCGATATTTCCCTTTTTATGAATGAAGCCGGGCATAATGCCTACTTTTCCGATTCCTGGTGAGATAACACCAGGGCAATTAGGACCTACCAGAACAATATCTTTTTCACTTATTGAGTTATAAACTTTTATCATATCATTGGCAGGAATACCTTCTGTTATGCATATAATTACATCTATTCCTGCTGAAGAAGCTTCCAGAATTGCATCAGCCGCAAAAGCGGGTGGAACAAATATTACAGATGTGTTTGCTTTGGTTTGTTTAACAGCTTCATTAACAGTATTGAATACCGGAGTACCAAGATGATCTGTTCCTCCTTTGCCGGGTGTTACACCTGCAACCACTTTTGTTCCGTATTCAATCATTTGCTGTGTGTGGAAAGAACCTTCGCTGCCGGTAATGCCCTGAACTACAAGACGTGTTTTATTATTTATCAAAATTGCCATAAAATTTTTTCCAGATTATTTATACAGATAGTTTAAAATTTATTTAACAAAAATAGGAATTTTGGTTTTAATATCCTTAGAGAACAGAAGTATTAGATACGGTTATTCTGAATAAATACTGAAATTGATAATAGTTTTCTTTCTTCAAACCTGTTTGCCAACACCTGCATACCAATCGGCAAACCGTCAGAACTCATTCCTATTGGAATACTCAGACCCGGTATTCCGACTAAGTTAGCCGATACCGTGTAGATATCACTCAGATACATTTGAAGTGGGTTGCCCGATTTTTCACCAAGTTTAAATGCAGTCGTTGGAGTTGTTGGAGTAATCAGAATATCAACCTGTGAAAAAACTTTATCAAAATCTTCTTTAATTAACCTTCTTACTTTTTGGGCTTTACGGTAATATGCTTCATAGTAGCCCGCTGAAAGCACATAGGTACCAAGCATTATTCTGCGTTTTACTTCTTTACCAAATCCTTCAGTTCTTGAGTTGACATACATATCAATCAAATCTTTACCTTTTTCAGAACGGTACCCATACCTTGCCCCATCATATCTTGCAAGGTTTGAAGAAGCTTCTGCAGTTGCCAGTATGTAATAAGCATGTGTTTTTAAGTATCTGGTCAATCCCAATGG
>JAWOJF010000326.1:0-3810 GCA_046481785.1 Ignavibacteriaceae bacterium
TAAAAGTTCCGTTAGGAACGAAATAAATTACTATTTTCATATCTGTCCAAAACATTTATTTTTATAGACAGCTTATACCATATACAGCCAACTATATGTTAAAGTATAATTTCACATTACTGTTCTAAGTCCCGTCAGGGACGTAATGTTTATAGAAAACAGGTAGCCTCAACAATTTAAAAGTTCCGTTAGGAACGAAACAAATTATTATTTTCATATCACTCCAAAACATTTATTTTTATAGTCAGCTTATACCATAAACAGCCAACTATATGTTAAAGTATAATTTCACATTACTGTTTAAAGTCCCGTCAGGGATGTTATGTTTATAGAAAACAGGTAACCTCAACAATTTAAAAGTTCCGTTAGGAACGAAACAAATTACTATTTCCATTTGAACACGAGATACATAAAATGCAGCCCATTGAAATAGTAATTTATTTTTCATTTTAGTTTATGTATTTTATAGTAAAGAATAGAGGATACTATGAATCTGGAAACAGAAAAACTAAAACTAATAGAATGGATAGCAGGGCTAAATGATGACTCTACTATTGAAAAAATAAAAACACTCAAGGACCATCATAACCAGAGTGATTGGTGGAATGAGATATCTGAAGAAGAAAAAGCTGCAATAGAAAAAGGCCTGGAGGATATTAAGCAAGGGCGGGTAACTCCTCATGAGGAAATGAAAAAAAAGTATGCAAAATGGCTATAAAATCTTTTGGACTGACAGAGCTGTCAAAGATTTTCTGTCAATCGTCACTTATTTGGAGAAAAACTGGACTGAAAAAGAATTAAAAAATTTTATAGCCAGACTTGATAAACGGTTAAATCTAATCTCAATCAATCCAAAACTATTCCCCAAGACACAAATAAAAGAAAGTATCAGAAGATCGGTACTCACCAAACAATTAACTATTTACTACTTTTTTGATAATAAAGAAGTAAAAATAATAGCGCTTTTTGATACAAGACAGAATTCATCTAAATTAAAAGTATAGACACATATCATTATTAAAGTATAATTTCACATTGCTGTTCTAAGTCCCGTCAGGGACGTTATGTTTATAGATATAAGTAACCTCAACAATTTATAAGTTCCGTTAGGAACGAAACAAATTATTATTCTCATATCAGGATCTACCGTATACACTATGGTCAGCAATGAATTTAACAGCCACTTATCACTTTTGTTGAATTTTTTTTTGCCAAAATCCTTATCTTGTCTCTCAAATTATTTTATAATGGAGTATTAAATGAAAAATAGACTTTTAATTTGTTTTCTTTCTTTATTGCTGGTTTCTGCAGGATTTGCAAAAAACAATAATAAAGAAAATGCAAATAATCCCCTTCTTTACCAGTTTAACCAGCCGGTAAAATATAGTTTACTTAAAGCCGAACATGTTAAATCTGCTGTGGATGCCTCAATTGCTCAGGCAAAAACAAATCTGGAAAAAATATATAATATTGAACCGGCTAACCGTAATTTTGATAACACAATGCTTGAATATGATAATATATATAATGATTTATTTAATGTTCTTGGGGCTATTTACCTTATGGGTAATGCTCATCCGGATGATTCGGTCAGAAATGAGTCGCTTGATGGCGTTTCTGAATTTGAAAAATATTTTACCGATTTGGGCCTTGATGAGAATCTTTACAATGCCGTAAAAGAATATTCGCAGACAGATGAAGCAAAAGCACTAACCGGGTATAAAAAGAAATTTCTTGATGAAACCGTAAGAAGTTTTGAAAGAAATGGTTTTGCCCTTTCTAAGGAAAAAAGAGATGAATTAAAAGTCCTTCAAAATGAATTAAACGATATTACCCAGGAATTCTCCCGGAATATTGCCGAACAAAATGATTTTCTTATTGTTGAAGAAATGGATATGGACGGGCTTCCTGAAGACTATAAAAAAGCACGCAAGCAGGAAGATTCCGAAAGCGGAGCCGGTGCTGCCTATAAGATTGACTTAAGCTACCCCTCATATATACCCTTTATGAAGTATTCCAAATCTGAATCTGCCAGGAAAGCATTATATACTAAATATAATAACAGGGCTGCCGATAAAAATCTTGACCTGCTGAAAAAAATGATTATCCAGAGACAAAAAATTGCCGGCCTGCTTGGGTATAAAACTTATGCAGAATATGTGGTTGAAGAAAGAATGGCGCAGACACCTGGAAATGTTTGGGATTTTGAAAATAACCTTATTGCAAAAGTTAAAGAAAAAGCTAAAGTGGATTACCAGGAACTGCTTGAGGTTAAACGTGATTATCTGAAAGACAATACTGTTGATGTTATAAATCCATGGGAATCCGGTTTTTACAATAATATTCTTTTAAGAGATAAATATTCTGTTGACCAGGAAAAAGTAAAAGAATATTTTGAACTAAATAATGTAACCGGCGGATTATTTTACGTTGCTGAAAATCTGTTTGATGTAAAATTTGAAGAGGATAAAAATGCCGACGTCTGGCATCCCGATGTAAAGATGTTTAATGTTAAACAGGATGGCAAAGTAATATCACGATTTTATACTGATCTCCATCCGCGTCCCAATAAGTTTTCTCATGCTGCTTGTTTCCCTATGACATATGTAAAAAAGACTGATAACGGCTACCAGATGCCTACTGCTGCTCTTGAATGTAATTTCCCTGCACCAACTGAAGATAAACCGGCTCTGATTACTTTTTCAGACGTGGAAACTTATTTCCATGAGTTCGGACATGTGCTGCATAATGTGCTTTCCAAATCTGAGATATCCTCCTTCGCCGGAACATCGGTTGCTAGGGATTTTGTTGAGGCTCCGTCTCAGATATTTGAAAACTGGGTTTGGGATTATGATGTATTAAAGATGTTTGCAAAACATTATCAAACAGGTGAAGTTCTTCCTAAAGAACTTTTTGATAAAATGTTAGCTGCAAAAAATGTTGGTTCAGGAATATTTACTTCTCAGCAGATTTTTTATGGTGTGCTTGATATGACATACCATGATGGTAAATACGATCCCAACGGAAGTGAATCAACTACTGATGTTGTTAAAAGACTGCAGAATGAAATTACATTATACCCCTATCTTGAAGGGACAAACTTCCAGGCTGCATTCGGGCATTTAGATGGTTATGCTGCCGGTTATTATGGATATTTATGGGCACTTGTTTATGCTCAGGATATGTTCTCAGTATTCGAAGAGAATGGTATAATGGATAAACAAACAGGTATAAGATACAGGGATATGATTCTTGCCAAAGGCGGTACTGAAAAAGAAATTGAACTTGTAAAACAATTTTTGCAAAGAGATCCAAATCCCGATGCATTCTTTAAATCATTAGGTTTAACAGAAGTTCAATAATAAAACATTTCCTCCGTCCCTCTTTTGCTAAAGTTTTAATCCCGACTTGGCGGGGAGGGACAGTTCCGATCTTTGATCGGAACAGGGAGATTAAGTGCCGCTCACATGGGCGGACAACCCCAGCATTACCAGCAACCCAAAATACCAATACAGTTCATGAAATTTCTCCGGTTATGATAAGGTTATCTGCAGTACATATAATCAAAATATAAAAAAGTCCCTCTTTTGCTAAAGAGGGACAGTTCCGATCTTTGATCGGAACAGGGAGATTAAGTGCCCCGTACATGGGCGGACAACCCCAGCATTACCAGCATTCCAAAATACCAATGCAGTTCATGGAATTTCTCCGGTTATGATAAGGTTATCTGCAGTACATATAATCAAAAATATAAAAAAGTCCCTCTTTTGCTAAAGAGGGACAGTTCCGATCTTTGATCGGAACAGGGAG
>JAWOJF010000336.1:0-2610 GCA_046481785.1 Ignavibacteriaceae bacterium
CAAAGAAAAGAACAATAAAGTAAATGCCCGCAACAGTTGTTGCCAAATTTTTCATAAGCGCTCCTTTAGATAATGTTTATGGTAGTAATAAAAAGTACTGAAATTCAAATTGTAAGGAAACTCAATATTTCAGATTATGGGATGAACGGAAGATTATATGGATGTGAAAAATCGGGAAGATACTATAAAGAAATGATATCTGCCTGCAGAGAGTGTTGCACAATTATAAATTATAGTGTTGAAAGGTTAACACCTGAATCAGAGTCTGTTGCAGAACTAATAATGTAAATGTTTTCTTCTTGAAAGAGACTGTTTATTTATTGCCCCTACATTTAGAATGTGTTGCACAACTATAAATTATGGTGTTGAGAGGTTAACACCTGATTTCAATCAGGTGTGAGAAAAGAATCTGTAACCGTTTTTAACGGTTTTTGCAACAAATTTAGTAGTGGTAAACTGTTGAAACAGTTAAAAAAAAATTTTTTGTTTCCATATTAACACCTCGATGAATCGAGGTGTTAACCTTTAATGAGTTCTGCAACGATCTCTTTATGTCGTGGTTTAGGATTCCAAGTATTTTTGGCTTTAGCCCCCGACGGGCCGGGACACGCACAATTAAGGCAAATTGCGGCTAAAGCCTCCACGCTTATTGTTTTTCTCCCACGACTTAAAAGTCGTGGCAATTGATATCCTCTCCTTGTGAAGTTATGGCTGAGTTGTGCAACAGCCTCTGCAGCTTTGCATGCATAGCTTCAAACAGATATTCAAAAAGTCACTTAAATACAACAAAGTTTTCAGTGTGTTATTTCTTTAATCCAGTTTGCCATAACTTCCAGCATTTTAGGTGAAACGGTCTCTTCAATTTTTGCATACCCGCTTAATGCACCGGTTTCAGAATCCTGGAAGAGATGATTTAAACCAGGGAGTACAATTACTTTATAATTTTTGCTGCTGCTTTTTTCAAGAGCTCTTTCCATTTCATCTTTATTTTGTGATGCGGGGATCTGCAAATCTTTTCCTCCGAATAATGCAAGTACAGGGATATCAAGTTTTTCAAGATCCGGCCGGGGATCATGTTTTAAGAAATTTCTGAACCATGGACTCATAATTTTTTTCTTCTGCTGTTCAATAACCTGAGCAATATTTTCGGGTTTTTCTTCTTGAGGCAGAGAATTAATGTAATCATCCCATATTGGGTTAAGCTTTTCATATGCTGCAAGGCTATCTTCAACGGTATCGATCACATCATATAGTTTTTGCAGCAGTTCATTATCTCTTTTTATTTTATCCTCAGGAGCGCCTTCGGCCCTTGCAATTAATTGTGCCTGCAATAAAAGGATTTCCTTCCCGGTTACTGCAGAGCCTGCGGCTAATACAATAAATGAAACATCGTCCGACTTATTTGCAGCCATTGGAGCAACAATTCCCCCTTCACTATGCCCAATAATTCCTATTTTATCGGGGTTTATTTCTTTCCGGCTCTTTAAATAGTTAACAGCAGCAATAGCATCAGATGTAAAATCAGGTATTATTGCGCTGCCAAAATCTCCGGAAGATTTGCCAACTCCCCTGTCATCATATCTAAGTACTGCAATACCATTTCTTGTAAGGTAATCAGCCCATACAAGGAAAGGCTTATGGCCAAACAATTCTTCATTCCTGTTTTGAGGACCTGAACCTGATACCAGAATAACTGCAGGAAAACTTAATTCTTCTTTAGGATAAGTGAATGTCCCCGCAAGCGTAATTCCTGCATCCTTATTTTCAAAGGTTATTTCTTCTTCAGTATATGGATAAGGTTTTTTAGGTTCCTGCGGCCGTTTACTTTCAAACACTTTATCAGTCTTTTCTAAAATAAGGGGAGCCTTAAAAGCCCCCTGTGTCCATGTACCAATAATTTTTGTTTTATCTTCATTATACCTGCCGGTATAAAAACCGCCAACAACTTTTATTTCAAAAAAGACACTGTCTTCCCCATAATAAACATTACTTGCAGGCATATCATTCGAATTCTGATCAGGGCTGTCCAGAAAAGCACCTATTGAATCCTCACCAACTTTAAAAAACCTTACATTTAAACGTAAACTTTGTGCCCCGGTTTTAAGTTCACCTGTCCATAAACTAAAAAAGTTCAGTTCAGGCTGAGGTGTTAATGCCAGTGGTATAGAACTTCCACCTTGTTTCCATTCACCTTTTATCCTGGTAAAATCATCATTTACTTTTCCTTCAAAAAGGCCGGCTATAGAGGAGGCTTCCATTTTAATATTTCCGTTTTCAAAACTTATATTTGTAACCGGGATACCTTTTGCTCCCTGGTCAGGGCTGTCTATCGTTGCGGAAAGTTTCCCTTCTTCATTCACAGTTATATGAAAAAGAATTCTTAAGGGCATACCGGAAATATTTAATGTTCCTTCCCATGATTTTATAAGTTCTTCCTGAGAGTAAATATTTTGTATTGAGAAAAGTACCAGGCACAAAAAAGCAGTAATTTTAACTATTCTTTTCATTCTTTCTCCCGCTGAATTATTTAAACTTTTTATACAAGATTTGTATCTAATAACTAATATCAGTGCTGTCCAAATTAAAATTATTATTGATAATAATATTCCT
>JAWOJF010000338.1:0-3503 GCA_046481785.1 Ignavibacteriaceae bacterium
GCCAGGGTTCACTATAATGATTATGGTATGTTATTTTGTTGTTATTTCTGAAATCGAAAGTAATATCGCTTGTATGAAGAAAATAATTTGAAAAATATTCCTTTATTATTATTCCCTTGTATCCCAAACAAATTATAAAGTCGTTAAAGCCATATGAAGAATATATCTTCATAATATGCCAGAGTATAGGCTGTCCGCCTATTTCAATCATCGGTTTGTGCTTTAAATGGGATTCTTCACTTATTCTTGTTCCAAATCCACCGGCAAGTATTACAACTTTAGTATCTGAATTCATAAAAGTGTTTAGTAGCCTTGTTTACTTAGGCTGCCTTAACTCGATTTTTATGCCAACCAAAATGTACGTTTATTCAAAAAGAATGCATTTTTTTGAGTGCTAAGGTAAGGTGGGTAAGTCTATTTTTCTAACATTGGCTACTATTAGCCAGTAGCTCTATTCAATTTCTTCCAGTTTTTTCACTTCATGTTCAATTTTTTCATCGGCTTCTTTACGGTAATTTTTTTCTTCTTTTTCTTTATCTTTAACAAAAATTTCAATCTCTTCATTAAGGAGTGCCATTTTTTTAGCGTAATTACTTATAATGGATTTTTCCGTTGCTTCGTAATCCTTATTAAGAAGGCTTAATTGTTTCTCTTTCTCTTCCTTAATAAAACTTATCCTGCGGACAAGCTTTTGCCTCTCATTGGATCTTTCTACCACAACATAGGCGGCTACAAAAAAGGCTATTAAAATGCCTGAAAGGAAAGAAATTCCGCTCCATTTAAGCCCTGCAATAATTACCATACCAATAACATCCTTAAATTCCCATGCATTATACATAAAGCTGTCTGTATAACCGGTGCATCCTCCCAGCATAAAGACCAGGCCGGAAACTATAACATTGTAAATCATTGCCTTGCTGAAGGAATGCCTGGGGTTAAGACGGGGAATATTGTTAATGTTATTTAAGTTTTTTTCAATTTCCGAAATCTGAATAGCAGCACCGGATTCAATGGCATCAACAGATTCTTTCAATCTTTCTTTAAGTTTTTCTATATATGCTGCCTGTTCAGCTTTTACTAATTCTAATTCACCGAATTTTTCCTGGATCCGTGCATTAAAAACAATAAGCTTTTCCTGTACTTCTGCATTATACTTTTTGCTTATTGCTTCTTTTATATTTGAAATTGCATAGTTAAACTTTGCTTCAATATCCGGGTATACTTTAAGAAATATTACACTTTTGTTTTTCCCAAGGGACGTCATAACCAGTTTAAGAAAGGATATTGTTTTTGAAGTTTCTTCAGTTACATATTCCAAAACCTTCATATCTTCCAGTTTTTGAAGTCTTTCATTCAATTTGCTGTAACTTTCATTAAAACCACGTTTTATATCAAGCAGTTCCTCTTCAATCAGGTCTGTAATTGCCGAAAAATCCTCATAATAAAACATATGCTGGCTAACAGGGTGATGTATAAAATACTGAAGCATACCGGCACTATTTACATTTATTGCATGCTGGCATCTGAAATTATCATAGTTCATAATTTCTTTAAGCAGATGCTGTACAACTTCCCTGTGGTTTAATCTTAGTTCAGATAATGCAAGGTAAAACTTACCGGTAATACCAAATGGATTGATTCTTACTGCTTCTGTAAATTTATCATTTGCGTTTAAAATATCATTCTGCATTAAGAGTGCAAACCCGCTGAGAAGGTTAATGTAATATAAAAGGCTATCTTTGTTGGCATCATTTAATTTCCCCTGTAGAGCAATTTCCCTGGCTTTTTCAAGTAATTCGAATGATTTAGAATAGTTTACAAGACTTTTTTCATTCATATAAACTGAGGCCAAAAGCAGATGAAACCAAAAATTATTAGTATGTTTTTTGTCGGCAAGATTTATAAAACTGCTTGCAAAATATTTCTTTTCAGAAGTTGCCCTGTTAAATACCCATTTCTGATAACTTTCATTTGCTGTTCTTAATAATTCCTGCCCCGATGACTTGGAGAAATGAAGTTTAAAATAGTCTTCAAGATAATTATTAAGGGGGGTATCTAATACCCATAACATATAAGATTCTTCTATTCTTAAAAATATTTCATTTAAATTGGCAGGAAGGGAAAAACTTAATAATCTTGATGTTTCTTTAACCTTTTTAGTAGGCTCAATATTATTAGTTAGTTCAACTTCAAAATATTCTTTTGCAAATGAACGAAACCTTTTTACATATACATCACGTTCCAGTTCAGTTCCGGAAAGTTCTGATTTTATGCCAATTTCCTCTGTCGTTTCAGTTTTCATAAATACTATTCTCCTAAATCCACTATCGGAAAAAAATACCATTTTTTTAACCAATTCGCCCATATCTTCAAAATCATATTTTCCCAGACCGGGGGGCGTTAAAGTTACTAATAAGATATTTATATTTATAAAATATTTAGGCAGGATTGGGAGTTCACGATTATACTACACATCTTTCCTTTAAAATTTTGTATAACTTAGTTATCTTTGCAGACCTTAATCTGCCCACGTAGCTCAGTATGGATAGAGCGTCGGGTTCCTAAACCGCAGGTCACAGGTTCGAATCCTGTGGTGGGTACTATCTTTGAGTGGATTTTAAAAGAATATTAATCCTCATTATTCCCTTTATTAGAGTTCAGAAAGAGGCTTAAACCTTCCAGTTCATTTCTAAGAGATAATTCTTCCGCATTACAACCTGCAGCCCCGCAGCCTGCATTCCGGAAAAAGCTGATCCTTTCAACAAGATGATCTTTTAGTTCCTCCAGATAAATGTTTTCACCCGGCTGAACTACCCTTTTCTGCCTTTTTGAATAAAATTCCTTGCCTGTTCTCATAATAAACTCACTAATTTATTATTTATAATTCACAGGCCAAAGCCTGCGTTATAATGTAAATTTTATAATTATAGTGAACATATGTTCACTACTAATATAGTAAGTGAACTAAATATTGTCAAGAGTTTTTTGGATGGATAAGACAGCAGGTATTAATTTATTAAACTCCCCGGGTAATCTTTTTTATCTTTACTTTCTCTTTTTTCCGGTTGTATTTCTTTTTCCCCTCTTCAACCTTGGGTGGTTTTTGGGGTACCGGAACTCTTTTTTTCTTTTTTTCTATTATTATTTTTTCAGACATAATTTTCATTAAATACTTATTGTAGCAAATGCTTTAGTCTGTGATTTTGTTTGAAAGACAATTGAGACTGTCCCAAAAGTAAAATATGGTAAATATTTATACAGGTTGTTAAGATGAACAATAAATAGAAACTAATTCAGGGCTAAAGCCCTGTAAATCTTATCTCATGTCCCCCAGGCTGAAGCCTGGGGTTAATACACCTTTATTCACCACCTTCTACTTTTCACACAATCTCCGGGGGGAGGTATTATCATGACAAGACAGACAATTGACACCTTTACAAAATGAATAAATATTCTCCTCATCTTACTTTTGATACACCTGCATCATTACTTTTAAAAGATAG
>JAWOJF010000235.1:0-17718 GCA_046481785.1 Ignavibacteriaceae bacterium
ATACTGCCTACTTGCCTACTTGCCTACTTGCATACTTGCCTACTGCCTACTTGCATACTGCCTACTGGCTACTTGCATACTGCCTACTTGCCTACTGCCTACTGCCTACTTGCCTATTGCCTACTGCATATTGCCCACTGCCTATTGCATATGCCAACTGCCTACTTGCAACCTAACCCGATCGGCGCGCAATAATAATTACTCTGGGTGATGTTTCTTCATTAAAAGTATTTCCGTTAAAATCACCAAAAGTTTTGATAATATCAAAACCAATTTCTTTCATCTTATTTTTAAGTTCATTACAGCTATACATCCTTACAGATTCCATATACTGTTTTTCGTGCATATTTTTTATGATAGTAATTTTTTTTATTAAGCGGTTACCGGAAATACTTCTCTGCTGGATAATTTTCCCGCCCGGAATTTCTTTAACCGATTCGGGAATAAGATTTTTTTTAATACAACTTATGTTAAAATAATCAAACACAAAATAACCCGATAAACTCAGATGGTTATAAGCATTTATCAAAAGCTTAAAATTTTCTTCATCCTGTTCAAAATATCCAAAACTTGTAAAGAGGTTTACAATTAAATCGAATGTGGTATCAATGGAAAAAAAGCGGAGATCGGACCTGAGAAAATTTATTTTTACTCCGGCTTCTGAGGCGGCTTTTTTAGCAACATTAAGCAGGTTCCGGCTGAGATCAACAGCGGTTACATAGCAGCCGTGTTTGGCAAATATTACAGAATGCCTGCCTGCCCCGCATGCCATATCAAGTACAGGTGAAAAAGGAGGGAGATTGGTATTCTGCAGTATTAATTCTGCCAGTTGCCCGGCATCAGTTTCATTCCTGTGCTGGTATACATAAAGATATTCATCTGTATTAAACCAGTCTTCAAACCATTCCATTTATTTAAAATTATTCCGGTATAAATTATACCTAAATAAGGAGTTATTAGAGAATATTTCTGTTCAGCATTGCACGGCCTATTGTAGCTTCATCAGCAAACTCAAGGTCACCGCCTATAGGCAGTCCCCGGGCAATTCTGGAAACTTTAATATCAAGGGGTTTTATTAATTTAGCAAGATACAGGCATGTAGTTTCCCCTTCTGTATCCGGATTTAATGCAAGTATTACTTCTTTAACTTCTTCAGTTTCAAATCTTTTCAAAAGCTCTTTTATTTTAAGAGCTTCCGGATTTATTCCGGACAACGGCGATAAAACTCCCCCAAGTACATGGTATAAGCCATTATATTCGTGTGTTTTTTCTATTGCAATTACATCACTGGCTTCTTCCACAACACATATTACGCTCTGATCCCGTTTGGTGCTTGTACAGATATCGCACAATTCACCCACAGAAAGATTAAAACATCTTGAACAGAACCGCAGTTTGGTTTTTAACTCCAGGATAGATTTTAAAAGGCTGTTAATCGAATCCATATCGCTTTTCAGCAAAAAGAGGGCTAACCTTTGAGCAGTTTTTCGGCCAATACCGGGCAGTTTACTTAATTCTTCAATGGCAGCTTGTAAAGGTTCAGCTATTTGCAATTTAGAGCCCTGGTAAATTTAATCCCGGAGGAAGCATACCTTTTGTTACTTTAGCCATTTCTTCTTCTGCCATTTTGGCAGCAGACTGGAGGGCTTTGTTTACAGCAGCAACAACTAAATCTTCTAAAATTTCTTTTTCTTCAGCATTTATTACCTGCGGATCAATTTCAACTGACATAATGTCTTTATTTCCATTTGCGGTGGCCCTAATCATTCCGCCGCCGGCTTCTTCCGTAACTGTTTTATTTCCCAATTCACTCTGTACTTTTTGCATCTCGGCCTGCATCTTCTGAACCTGCTTTAACATTCCCTGCATTCCGCCCTTCATTATTCCTCCGGTTATATTCTGAAAATTTCTAAAGTTTTTATTATATTTCTGCAAATATAATATAATGAATTGACTTTATATACTGAAATTTCATAATTTCAGCAACAAAAAATAATCAAAGGAAAGTTTTGGCTGTTAAATTCAACAATAACAAGACTCTTTATGATGAACTCATAAAGAAAGATTCTCCTTTTGACGAAAAAGAATATTTAATCCATCAGTACACTGATTTTTTTGAAGATGGCAATGATAAAAAGTTAAAAAGTAAAAATCTTGGTGAAAGATTTGCTTCTATTAACTCTTTTTTCTTTGATTATTTGAAAGAATATCACATACCCGCAGCTTTCGTTAAAAGCCAGGATAAAAAGACTTTAAAATTCCTTAACCATAACCGCCTGCCTTTTAGTGTTAAGGTTTTTAATGTTACAGATAAGAGAACTGCAAAAATTTTCAACAAAAAGGAAGGTGAAATTCTTTCCTTACCGGTTTTTGAATTCCATTATGGAAATGGTAAAGACTCTCTGATTTCGGAAAGCCACCTTGTGGCATTTGATCTTTGTACTGTTGAAGATATAAAGCTGATTACGAGAATTTGTTCTAAAGTTAACGCCGTGCTGAAATCATTTTTTGAAAGGCGCGGAGTGGTACTTGCCGAAATGTCTTGTCATTTCGGTAAAAGTGATGAAAAGATTTACCTGGTGGATGATTTTACCCCCAGAAGTTTAAAAGTTATACCGGCAGAAGAAAACGGGAAATGGGTTAATCCATATAAAGTTAGTACTTCCGCTGAAGCTAAAAAATACACCGAACAACTATATAATTTGATGAGCGCCTGATATAATGTTTACAAAGTATGGCTATTCAACTCTTGGGATTATTGCTGTTATTACTTTCCTTTTAATCTCACTTAGTTTTTTTATTAATAACACCCCTATAAAATTTCTATTAATTATTTTACCGGCGGTATTTTTAATATTTTCTCTTAATTTTTTCAGAGACCCGGACAGAACCGCACCTTCAAAGGATAATGTTGTTGTTTCTCCTGCAGACGGGAGAGTTTTATTTGTTAAAGATGTTGTTGACAATAAATATATCAACGGAAATGCAAAACAGATTTCAATATTTATGTCGCCTCTTAATGTTCATGTTAACAGGATACCGATTACAGGCACTGTTGAGTACCTTCAATACCATGAAGGAGAATTTATGGCGGCATTTGAAGATAAAGCTTCTGATGTAAATGAACGTTCGGAATTTGGAATAAACAGCAGGTTCGGCAAGGTTTTTTTTACTCAGGTTGCCGGTTTTGTTGCAAGAAGAATTGTTTATGAACTTAAACAGGGAGATAAGGTTCAAATGGGAAAAAGATTTGGTATGATAAAATTCGGGAGCAGGGTTGATGTTGTAGTACCTGCAGAGTGGCTTGCTAAAGTGAAAAAAGATGATATTGTTTCCGCCGGTGAGACTATCCTGTTTGAATATCCTGTTAAATAATGAACCGGCTTAGAATTACCCCTTCGGTTATCCCTAACCTGTTTACCGCAATGAATATGTTCTGCGGTTTCCTTTCAATTATTAATACAAGTAAAGAACTTTACCACTATGCCGCATGGTTAATTGTTATTGCCGCCATATTTGATGCTCTTGACGGCGCCATGGCAAGGCTTACAAAATCAAGCAGTGAGCTTGGGGTAGAACTTGATTCTCTTTCTGACGTTGTTAGTTTTGGCGCTGCTCCTGCTTTTTTAATTTATAGCACTCATCTGTTTAATGACGGGGTTGCCGGGGTTATAATCAGTTCTTTACTTTTAATAGCAGGCGGATTCAGGCTGGCAAGGTTTAATGTACAGCTTGTGGGGTTTGATAAAGCTTTTTTTAAGGGCCTGCCTATTCCCGGTTCGGGAATAATGATTGCTGCATTTGTTCTGGGGTTTTATGATCCCGTAAACGGCTTTCCGCAAAACTTAGATAATTTTATTATTCCCCTGGTGCTTATTTTATCTTACCTTATGATAAGTAAAATTAAGTATGATACTTTTCCAAAAATTTCGCTGGCAGGACTAAAACAAAAACCGGTTTTTATTTTAGTAGTTGTTCTTGCAGTTGTACTTTTATTCTTAACAACAATAGAAAAGACGGTTTTCTATCTGTTTGTTTTCATTATAGTATTTGGTATTTTTAAGCATATTTTTAATTACTTTTTTAAGAAATCCCGCAGCAAAGAATAATAACCTGTGTTTCAAATCCAAATTGCTGTCAAAGAATCCGGAAATATCAAACAAAATGATTTTAGAATCTGCGGTTTGAATATATTGCGGTTTCTTGCAGCACAGGCTTTAGCCTGTGAATGTAAATAAAAGCATAAACAAACCACAGGCTGAAGCCTGTGTTACACAAAATATTTATAACAGAAAAAACGGAAGAAATAATTTGTTTAAAGCAACAGTAATAATAAAAAGAAGGCCTTCTATTCTTGACCCCCAGGGCAAAGCAGTTGAAAAAGGAGCCGAACATCTCGGGCTGAACAACGTTAAAAATACCCGCATAGGTAAATACATTGAATTTAATGTTGACATAAATGACAAAGCAGCAGCAGAAAAAGAAGTAGAAGAATACTGCAGAAAACTGCTGGCCAATCCTATAATGGAAGATTTTGAATTTACATTAGATAAGGTATCATGAAGAAACCAAAATTTGGGGTAGTTGTTTTCCCCGGTTCAAACAGCGACCATGACGCATATTATGCAGTAAAAAAAGTACTGGGTTATGAAGCAGAATTTTTATGGCACAAAAGCAAAAGCCTGGGTAATTCCGATGTTATCATTTTACCCGGCGGTTTTGCTTATGGTGATTATTTAAGAACAGGTGCTATTGCCCGGTTTTCCCCTATTATGCACGAAGTGATAAATTTTGCCGAAAAAGGGGGTAAAGTGATGGGAATCTGCAATGGTTTCCAGATTTTGCTTGAGGCAGGACTGCTTCCCGGCGTTATGTTGAAAAATAAATCGCTACAATTTGTGTGTAAAGATGTTTATCTTACTATAACAAACGAAGATACTGTATATACTAAGGGTATCGGTAAAGATAAAATTCTTAAAGTTCCTATAGCACACGGCGAAGGAAATTATTTTGCAGATGAAGAAACATTAAAAACTCTTGTTAAGAATAATCAGATAGTATTTAAATATGCTACAAGAGAAGGTGAAGTAAGCGAGGAAATAAATCCTAACGGCTCTACGGTAGGAATAGCCGGAATAATAAATAAACAGGGTAACGTGCTTGGAATGATGCCCCACCCTGAAAGAGCCTGCGATCCTGTAATCCGCAAAACAGATGGTTCAATAATATTCCAGGCGCTTGCGGGTAATATTTTTAATTAGTGCAGCGGCGGCATTCATGCCGCTTCCTGCTCTACAAGTTTTTAATAAAGAGGTAACACATGTTCGGCAATTTAGGTACCGGCGAAATAATACTTATAGTATTAGTGGTTTTAATTCTATTCGGAGCTAAAAAGATTCCTGAACTTGCACAAGGTTTGGGAAAGGGTATGCGCGAATTTAAAAAATCGCTTAAAGATGTTGAAGAAGACATAAAAACAGAACCAAAAGAAAAAAAGACAGAAAATAAATCTTAACCATTCTTCAAAGTCATACAATCATACGCTCATACATTCATTGTTTAAGAGAGTGAGTGGATGAACGAATGGTTGTATGTTTTTATACAAATCTATGACTGCTTATTCAAATTATTCCGATAAAATTGATAAGATAAAAAAAGGTGAATTATCACTTGTTGAAAATGTAAATTCATTTCTCAAAAAAATTGAAGATAACAAACACCTTAATGCATTCAATTTTGTTTTTGCAGATGAAGCAAAACAAAAAGCATCAGAAATTGAAGCTAAAATTAAATCCGGCAAACATGGCAAATTAGCCGGAATGGTACTGGCAGTAAAAGATGTACTTTCTATTAAAGATAAACCCCTTACCTGCTCTTCTAAAATACTTAAAGATTTTACAGCGCTATACACATCCACTGCAGTTCAGAAATTAATTGATGAAGATGTAATTATTATAGGCAAAACAAACTGCGATGAATTTGCAATGGGTTCATCAAATGAAAACTCAGCCTTTGGTAATGTATTAAATCCAGTTGATAACACATGCGTACCCGGCGGATCAAGCGGCGGCTCTGCTGCTGCTGTTGCTGCAGGTTTATGTGATGTTTCATTAGGTACCGATACCGGCGGCTCAATCAGACAGCCAGCATCTTATTGCGGTGTTTACGGGTTAAAACCAACTTACGGAAGAGTATCACGTTACGGCTTAACTGCATTTGCATCATCGTTTGATAGTATTGGTCCGTTTGCTAATAATGTAGAAGATGCAGCGGCAGTACTGCAGGTAATGAGCGGAAAAGATGAACGCGATTCTACTTCATCAAATAATCCCGTACCTGATTTAATTGCAAATCTTAACCTTAACGGAAATAAACCCAGGATCGGTATCCCAAAAGAGATATTCGGTGAAGGTCTTTCTGCTGAAGTAAAAAATGCCGTTGAGGAAATGATCTCAAAACTAAAGGGACAGGGATTTGAAACAAAAGAGATATCACTCCCCCGCTCTGAATTTGCTATTGCCACATATTACATTTTAATAACTGCAGAAGCTTCCTCAAACCTTGCAAGGTATGACGGTGCAAGATACGGTTACCGTGCTGAGAATCCTTCTTCACTTATTGATATGTATAAATCATCCCGTTCCGAAGGATTCGGTAAAGAAGTTAAAAGAAGAATAATGCTCGGTACATATGTTCTTTCAGCAGGATATTATGATGCTTATTACCGCAAGGCACAGAAGGTTAGAAGATTAATTAAAAACGACTTCGATAATGCATTCAAAGAAGTTGATATAATTTTAATGCCCACCGCCCCAACCCCGGCATTTAAGTTTGGAGAAAAATCCAGTGACCCGCTTGAAATGTACCTGATAGATATATACACAACATCCGCCAACCTGGCCGGCATCCCGGGAATAAACATCCCCGCCGCAAAAAGCACTGAAGTATTACCAATAGGTATACAACTCCTTGCAAACCAGTTTGATGAAGAGAGGCTGCTTCAGATGAGCCACTTCATACAAAACAGAATCTTATAATTCGAAAGAATCCCCTCTCGAGAGGGATGGCACGGAGTGCCGTATGTAGCAACGATAAATGTATAACGAACCTTCTAATTTACACAACCTTTGTCCCCCGGCTGACATAATCCTGATCTGCATCTTTCTGCAAAAATCCTGTTAATCCTTTAATCCTACCTCTAACTTTCCGATTTCTGACCTCCGATCTCCGATCTCTGATTTCTGACCTCTGACTTCTGAACATCCTGTTAATCCTTTAATCCTATAAATCCCGGTTCAGACAATGGTTTCGTTTGCCATACAGCCCGTCTACCCACCGGGCTACGCTAAGAAGCTACGCCCCGGCAAGCCTCCTGCCCCGCCCAAGCGGGATTTAATATTCTTGCGAACCCTTACATTTGAACTTCTGACTGTGACCTTCCGATTTCCGACCTCTGATCTCCGACCTCTGATCTCTGACCTCCGATTTCTGACCTCCGATTTCTGACCTCTGATCTCTGACCTCTGATTTCTGACCTCCGATCTCTGACCTCCGATTTCTGACCTCCGATTTCTGACCTCCGATCTCCGGCTTTTTCAATTCTTCCCTAAAATCTTTATCTTTATAATCAAAAATTCGCCAATCTAATCACAGGAAAACCACAGAATGAGCATATTAGTTGATAATAAAACACGGCTTTTAGTTCAGGGGATTACAGGCAGCGAGGGTTCTTTCCACACTCAGCAGATGATTGAATACGGCACTAAGGTAGTGGCGGGTGTAACTCCCGGCAAAGGCGGCACCGAACATCTTGGCGTGCCGGTTTTTAATACTGTTTCAGATGCAGTAAAAAAAACCAAAGCAAATACATCAGTAATATTTGTACCCCCTGCATTTGCCGCAGATGCTATTTTTGAAGCCGCTGACTCCGGTATTAAGGTCATCATTTGTATTACTGAGGGTATTCCTGCAAACGATATGATAAAAGTATACAATGCTATTAAAGAAAAAGATGTAGTGCTTGTAGGACCTAACTGTCCCGGTGTTATATCCCCCGGTAAAGCTAAAGTTGGAATCATGCCCGGGTTTATCCATAAAAAAGGAACCATAGGGGTTGTATCGCGCAGCGGCACATTAACTTATGAAGCAGTAAAACAGTTAACCGATGTAAAACTTGGACAAACAACATGCGTAGGCATTGGCGGTGATCCGGTTATTGGTTCACAGTTTAAAGATATAATAAAATTATTTAATGAAGATCCGGATACTGTAGGCATAGTAATGATAGGCGAGATAGGCGGCAGTGCTGAAGAAGAGGCCGCAGAGTATATAAAGAAAAATGTTAAAAAACCTGTCGTGGGATTTATTGCAGGAAGAACCGCACCTCCCGGCAGAAGAATGGGTCATGCCGGCGCTATCATTTCAGGCGGAAAAGGTACTGCTGCTGAAAAAATGGCAGTTATGAAAAAGGCAGGAATAAAAGTTATTGAATCCCCTGCTGAAATAGGCTCAACAATGATAAAAGCTGTTGAGGCACTTAAAGCTAAAGCCGTTTCCAAAAAGCCGGTAAAGAAAAAAGCGGCAGCAAAAAAGGTACAGCCGAAAAAGGCAGGAAGAAAGAGATAACGGGTGTACCGGATAAACATGTGCCTCAAAAACTATTAGGAAAGCATTTATGAAATTAAAAGTTGTACTCGAAAAAAGTAATGAGGGCGGATATACTGTTTACGTTCCATCTTTACCCGGCTGTATAAGCGAGGGTGACACAATAGATGAAGCGGTAAATAATATTACAGAAGCTATTGAATTATATCTTGAACCAGTGGAAGATGATATTACCTTTAATGATAATACTATTATAAGGGAAGTAAATTTGTGACAAAGACACCTAGCATCCCCTATTATAAAATAATCAATGCATTAAAAAGGGATGGATGGATTGTTATACGGCAAAAAGGAAGTCATATTCGAATGCAAAAGAGATTCTTAAATGAGATGTTAAAAATAACTATCCCTGCACATTCGCCTGTTAAAAGATCCACATTATCCCATATATTGAAGCAAGCAAAAATTGAACTTGAGGAATTCTTAAAATTATTATAATTAACAATTCAGGAGATAAATGAGTAACAGAACATTAGCAATACTTAAACCCGATACTGTAAGAAAAAATAAAATCGGTGAGGTTATTACGTTAATAACAAAAGCCGGATTTAAAATTAAAGCAATGAAAATGACCCGGTTAACTAAAGAATCGGCGGGCGGTTTTTATGAAGTACATAAAGAAAGGCCATTCTTTAATGACCTTGTTGAATACATGACCTCCGGGCCATGTATACCAATTGCACTTGAAAAAGAAAATGCTGTTGCTGATTTCAGAAAGCTTTTAGGAGCCACTGATCCTGCACAGGCAGAGGAGGGAACTATAAGAAAATTATATGCAGCAAACAAAGCTGAAAATGCCGTACATGGTTCAGATTCTGATGAAAATGCTGCTATTGAAATTGCCCATTTCTTTTCACGGAAAGAGCTTCTTGAAAATTATAGTGGTTAATTAAAAAGGATGGCTTTTCAGCCATCCTCATTCATACTTCACCTAAGCTTAACCTGTCCCAACATAACAAGCAAATATTATTCAGATTAAACTGCTGTGCTAACCCCCGCTATTTTACTATAGTCTAATAAATATTCCTGGTAGTTCTTTAAGAATGCAAGATGTTGTGCAAGGACGGGTATAACTTCCCACAAAACATCTTCATCTATAACTTCCGCATAAAGAGTAATAAGGTTTTCTTCTGTCCTCAAAAATTCATCAAGATTATTATTATGGGATGAATCATTATGGACATTAACACCTGCCTCAAGCTTATACTCATTCTTTGACAGGCGCTTGTATTCATTCATCAGCTTAAAAAGGAACTCATTGATTCTAATGTTTAATGGTTCAACAATGGGAGTTAGTGCCGGATTGTCATTTGCCAGGCCGGAGTAATGGGTGCGGTTTCTGTACAAATTTTCAATTAAGTAAGAGAGCGAATCTAAGGTAGTATCGAGTCTATTCATTGAACTCTCCATTATTCTTACCATTACTGGTATATTTTAGCGAATGGTGATAAAACTCCCGGGATTTAGAGTTTATAAACTCCAAATCGATTTTTTTATTACTAAATATTATGCTGCTGCAGGAATTCAGCAGTTAAATGCAGGTGCAGCTACCGGATATTTCTGTCATTAAAAAAAATTCTACCCCCCGATTCAATAGTATGATCCGATTTTAATTATTATATATAAAATCAAAAGCTTGCAGTGAGTCTTAATTTAAGATGAATTTAGAAATGCGGGTAACAAATGTAAATAGAGGAAACACGTAATTTTATTTACGTGTTTCCTTTATACATTATCTTTTGCCTGGCTATCTATCAGGCGCTTAATTTCTTCTTTATTGGAGACAGCAAAAATTGTTAGCTCGGTTGTTGAACGAAGGTTTAGTTTCTTTAACAAATGTGATTTATGAGACTCAACTGTTCTCTGAGCAATAAATAGCAGTTCTGCTATTTCTTTGTTTTTAATCCCATCTGCTATTAACACAAGTAATTCTTTTTCACGGCGGCTTAAATGTGTTATACCATTTTCCTCTTGTATACCCTGAGTAATATCATAACTGAATATTGAAAAGGTAATATTATTATCAATATAAACACCACCGGAATCTATCAGTTCAATTGCCTCAGCAATTTTTTCCCGCGATGCTTTGTGATTAATAATACCTCTTATCCCCTTCCTGACAAGGTTCTTTAAATATACAGCATCATTATTACCGGTATACACAATTAACCTGATTCCGGACATTCTTTTGAAAATTTCATTTATGAACATGTCAAGTTCTAAAGGGTCATAGCCAATATCATCTATAAATAAAACATCAGGAGATTTTTCTTTAATATGCGTAAAACTCTTTTCAAGATTGTCGCTGAAGCCGGTAGCCAGCATAAACTTTTTAGGTTTTAGAAAACTTTTAATGCCTTCAATAGTTACCGGTATAGATGATAATATGTAGAGGTTAATTAGTCCCATTTAATAATCATAAAAGCGTGGAAGCTAAGTATAATATAAAATTAAAAGCATCTACAGTCAATGATGCGGTAAACATCCCGGGATTATCCTGAGCCGCACCGGTTCAGCATCACCGAAGACTATAATCCGGTTATAAGCCAAACAGAATCTTGAATAAAAAAACATATTACTGTTATACTTATTTACATTACTGTTACAAAAATGTGACACTTATTCTTCATCTTTGCCTCCGATTAATTAAACATAAGAATACTCAATCATCAATAAACGGAGGACACTATGAAAAAACAGGAACACTTATCACTTATATTTTTTCTTCTGATCATTTCATATGGTATCAGCATAAAGGCACAGGCAGATCCTGATACAGCTCAAAGAGCAAGTGTAGACAGGTTCAGCCCTGAAGCCGGGATACTATTTGTCAGGGACGGTTCAAACTTCCCGGGTCCAAATGAACCAATAGATTTCGATCAGGGTCCCTTTATTACAAAAGGGCTTGGCAGAAACGGTGAATTTGTTTCTTATTATAATTTTGATGTTCAGCCGCTTGAAGCTGCATCAATATATGTACTTTTCAGGGAAGGTGAATCTTCCCCTGTTGAAGGCCAGTTAAATATTATTGACGTTATCCCCGGCGATGAAGGATATAATGATTTCTGGCACGTTCACAAAATAATAGTTCCTTCAGATTATACAGCTAATACCATAACAAGCCTGACAGAAATAACTTCAGCAGGATACCCTATGGAAGCAATGGACGTCCTGGTAAACTGTCCTGTAGTACCTGAAGGATCAACAGCTCAATTGCGGTTAAATGGTGAAGATCCCGGGCTTACACAGGGCTGGTATAAAAATCAGCTTATATTTTATTTCAACTTTTCAGAAAAAGCACTTAAAATAGTTTCTAATCATATGGTTCCCGTTTCTCCTATATATGTAACTTTTAATATAAACCCCGGTCAGCCGGGAGGCGGCCCGGAATCTGGTTTCAGAGCAGATACAATTACAGGGCACACACACAATGTAATCTCAACATTACCCGAAGATGAAACATACTCGCCGCTGTGGTCTGTTATTATATATGATAATGCATTTTATGATGAAGTGCATGATCTTTCTTCGGCATCCATGGCAAATATCATAACTGCAGGCCCAAATGTTAACTGCCCTGTTGTTCAAATAGATGAGGCAACTTCTGTTGTAAATGACGGAGACCTGATGCCTGTTGAATATTCACTTAGTCAGAACTATCCTAATCCTTTTAACCCTTCTACATCAATTAAATTTTCTATACCTGTTAATGAAAACGTTACACTTAAGATCTATAACAGCATAGGCCAGGAAATTACCGAGCTTGTTAATGAAGTGCTTCCTGCCGGAAATTATTCAATAGAGTGGAATGCTGAACTATTATCAAGCGGGGTTTACTATTACACAATAACAACTCCGCAGTATCAGTCAGCAAGAAAAATGATACTCTTAAAATAATTTGGAAGCCACCCGGTTTGTTAAAAAAAACTTGCATTTTAAAAATCCCGGCTCAAAAAAACGAGCCGGGACTAACTAAGGAGGCATGAAAGTTTACTTAGAATAAGTTACCGGTCCTTCAGGTGATACGCTTACCTGTTCACTTCCATTTGAGGGGACTGATTCTGTCACACGTTTATCAAAATCTTCAGGTAAAGTTTCTTTAGAAAGCTCATCAAGTTTATTCCACCAGGTAAATTTCAGAATTACCGAGGTAATAGTAATACTTATAATAACTCCAATTAAAAAAGGATATTCCTTGGTTACCAGGGCAATAGGCAGTATAACCAGCGACACCTGCCATATAATGCCTATAACCACATTAAACAAATCACGTTTTAAATAAGGATTCTTTTCAAATGAAGGATAATAATTATGAATTTTTTTAATAACCGGTTTCCAGAACCCCCATGGCCTTACCTGCATATAAAATTTCATTAATACCACATCAGATTCGGGTTTTGTTACCAGGCTTCCTATAATACAGCCGATTAGTGAAATAAAAAATATTATAGGGAAAGCCTTAATAGCATGTAAAGAAGGAAGCGCCCAGGGAATTATAAGAGATGCAATAATACCCGCTGCCATCCCCCAGAAATAGCCGTAACCGTTTAGTCTCCACCAATACCATTTAAGAATATTTGAAGCAGTGTAACCGCCATAAAGTGCGCTTACAATCCAAAGTGTTACCTGGTTAATTGATTCAACCGCCAGGCCAAAGGCAAAACCAATAAGTACAAAGGCTATTGTTGTAAGGTAGCTTAAGCGTATATAAGTTTTATCGCTCCCGTTTGGATTGATAAATCTTTTATAAATATCGTTTACTACATAGGCAGGTGCGGCATTAATGGTTGCAGCATAGTTTGACATAAATGCGGCAATAAGTCCTGCAAGTAGTAAACCAACAAGCCCTACCGGCAGCAGATTTTTAATTATCAGGGGAAGAATTATTTCAAAATCAATGTTAGTTCCCATCTCATTAAGATGTGGTGAAAAATAAACAAGTGCTAATACAGTTATTCCCGAAATCATCATATAACGTGGGAAGAATAGGACTATATTAACAAACCAGTTCATCTTTGCGGCTTCCTTGGGTGACCGGGTAGCAAGTATCCTTTGCATATCATAATTTGGCGCCGGGCCGGCTGCACTTTTAAGAATACCCTGGAAAAGAACCATTATAAAGAAAAACCCAAACAAACTATACCCGTCCTGAGTAATTTTAGTATTTACCGCATCAATCAATCCCGTCCAGTTCAGATCAAGTGTCCATCCGAAAAAAGGAGTAAGCCATCCCTCTGGTATTACCTGGCGCAGTTGTTCCGGGGATACCGTTGACATAGCAAGCACACCTATAGCCAGCGATGCAATAGTTAAAACCAGGAACTGAAGTACCTCGGTAATTACAACACTAAACATTCCTCCTTTTACCGCATAAACCGCAGTGATGGACATAAGAATGATTGCATAAACATCAGGTGAGAGATCCCATGGGAAAAAAATTGCGGCAAACTTGCCTATTCCTTTAAATGCATACGCTATAAACCCGATAACACTTACCAAAGCAAAAACAACAACACTTAAATGGGAAAGCCTTGCTCCGGTGCTGTTGCCAAACCGGGTTTCAATCCATTGTGCGCCTGTCATTACTTTTGATTTGCGCAGCCAGATTGAAAGGAAAACCATTAAAAATATTTGATTAAATGTAGGCCACAGCCATGGCAGCCATATACTTTTAAAGCCATAAACAAAAAGAACATAAACAAGCCACATGGTTCCGGTTATATCAAACATTCCGGAAGCATCTGAAACCCCAAGCATCCACCATGGAAGTTTATTATTTCCAAGGAAATATGAATTCAGATTTTTAGCTCGTTTGGAAACAAGCATTCCAAGAGTTACGGCAACAATAAAATAAGTTATTATTATTACCAGATCGATAGTGTTAATTAACATTTCAGTATTAAGTTCCTGTAGTTTTTAGCCTGTCCGGCTTGTACTTAATAACATAAAAAATGCCATCCTTTAGATTTATTTTCCCTGTTTTTTTTTAAATAATAGAAGCTTTTTTGTTTTAAAACCGTTTCAATATATTTATCAGGTTGATAATCATTATAGAAATGATAAAGACAGGTAATATTTATTCTAAACTTCAGTGAAGAGCATAATGGGTTTGGTGCAGCAGACTAAAAACAATAAAGGGTGAAATCCTTACACTGCCTAAATAATTCGACTATTTTGCAGGATTTTTTTTATTTTGTACGATGAAAATCAGAAAAGACTATGTTTGAAAAAGAAATTAAGTTTATTGCCGATTTCAGCCTTAACAGAATAAAAAATTTAGGCTCATTTTTTACAATCGAAAAGCTGGCTTCTATAGATATTCACCCGGCCATAATAAAGTATATCTCTGCTGAACTTGAATATTTGATATATGAGGACAGGCGTAAACTCCTCCAGCAGTCTGTTTTTGACTATTCCGGTGCTGAAATCTCAAACCTGTTCCTGCAAATTAATGAACAGATAAAGAGAACTAAAAGGATATCATACGAAGACATTAAAAAACTTGTTATTCAGGCTGTTTCATTTAATGTAAATTTTATTGCAAGGCCAAAGTGGTCACTTACAAAGCTCTTCTTTGATAATGCCGATAATAAAGCCGTTGATGAGATAAAACTGATGTTCAATTACATCTTTTATTATGAGTATATTAAAAATATTTTTCTTTCTTACCTGGATAAAAGAAAACCGGCTGAACTCAGTTTGATTGAATTCGAACACATTCTGAATAAAATTGATAAAGAGGTTTTTACTCCCGGACAATCCAAAAAACTTGTTGATAATGCTCTTTATTCAATGACTGATTTTTTCAATGTGGGCGGAACTAATAAAAACAGGATATCCCCTGCCCCGGTTGAAGTCTTTTTAAAAGAAAAAAATCTTATTGATTTTCTTTTCAGGCTGAAGAAATCACTTCCCCCTGATGCTAAAGGCACATATGAAGTTGAAGACATTAGAAAAGTAATATACTCTACAAAACCTCTTGAACATCAGGAAGTACTGGTTCCTAAGGAAGTACCTGCAGAAAAAGAAGCACCTGCAGAAAAAGAAGCACCTGCAAAGAAAGAAGCACCTGCAAAGAAAGAAGCACCTGCAAAGAAAAAAGCACCTGAAAAAGAATCTGTTAAACCGGCAGAACCTGAAGATAAAGAAACAGACCTTAAAGAACTTGATGCTATACGGAAAGAATTAACTGCCGTACTTGAGGAGGAACTGAACTTTGAAGAAAAGACTCCCGAAATAGAAGAATTAAATGAGGTTCCCGAAGAGATTGAATTAACAGGTGAAGAACTGATTGTTGAAGAACCCGGAACGGATGATGAACTTCTTAAAATGTATGATGAAGAGTTAAAGGAACTTGAAAAGGCCGCTAAAGATATAACTACAGATACTGATGAAATTAATTTTGATATTTCACAGAAAAATCATCTTGAGGATATGTATGATTTTGAAGAAGAATCAGGTAATGAGCCGCAGGAACAGGCAGATGAAGATGACACAGAACTTAATGAAGTGATTTCTGAAGAGCTGACTTCTTCGGATTATTATGAATTATCCGGTAAAGAATCTGACGGTATAACCGGGGAGAATGTAAAGAGGCTGGAAATCCCCGGTGATGAGATTGATGAAGATATTGAAGCATCAAAAGACGCTGAGAAAAAGAAGGAGTATGAATACAGAAAAGAAGATACTGTTAATGTAAAAAAACCGGATCTTATTACCGTTCCTGAAGAAAAAAAGAGAGTAGATAAAAAAGATTTTAAAAAAGATTTATTCAATTATTTATCCGATAAAGATATTGATAAAATTGTAAGCCATATTTTTAATGAGGACAGAGAAGACTTTACATATACCATGGAAAAAATAACTGAGTGCGAACATTATGAAGAGGCAACAGAAATCCTTAAGGGAGTATTTTTCTCTTACAGAGTAAATTCATATTTACGTGATGCAGTTACCCTGACCAACGCTGTTTCAAATTATTTTAACCAGGTATAGCCAATGTTTATAGATTATGCAGAAATTGAAATAAAAGCCGGAAACGGCGGCAGCGGTGCAGTAACCTTCAGAAGAGAAAAATATGTGCCTAAAGGCGGGCCTTCAGGCGGAAACGGCGGTAAAGGGGGCGATATTATAATTGAAGCCCATCATAATTTATCCACGTTGCTGGACTTCCGCTACAAAAAAAATTATTCTGCCGATAAAGGTGATATTGGCGGCAGTGCAAGGAAGGATGGTAAAAACGGCGAGGATATAATTATTACGGTGCCTGTGGGTACTGTAATAAAAGATGCTGAAACAGGCAAAGTTTTGTTTGATATGAACGAAAACAATATGCGCGTTGTTGCTGCTAAAGGAGGCAGAGGGGGTAAAGGGAATTCAAACTTTGCTACTCCTACTAACCAGGCGCCCCGTTATGCTGAATCAGGGAAAAAAGGCGAAACAAGAAAAATAGTCCTTGAACTAAAACTTATTGCCGATGTTGGACTTGTAGGTTTTCCTAATGCAGGTAAATCTACTCTTATTTCAACAATTTCTGCAGCCAGGCCCAAAATTGCCGATTACCCTTTTACCACACTTGAACCTAACCTGGGAATTGTTAATTATAAAGATTATCAAAGTTTTACGGTAGCTGATATTCCCGGTATTATTGAAGGTGCGCATGAAGGGAAAGGATTGGGGCATAAATTCCTGCGGCATATAGAACGCACAAAAATACTTCTGTTTTTAATTGATATTACTTCTGATGATTATCAGCGCGATTTTAAGGTTTTATATAATGAACTTAAAAGTTACAGTCCTGAGCTTGCTAAAAAGAAAAAGATAGTTGCTTTATCAAAAGCTGATCTTGTTGAAGAAAAAGATGCTGAAAAGCTTAAGAAGAAAAAGTTAAGAAATTCTGATTATCATTTGCTTGTTTTTTCCTCCGCTACAGGATATGGAGTCAGTACCCTGTTAGATACATTGTGGGATGCCATTCAGTAGGAATTTTCCTTTGATTTAAAATACCTTATAATTGTACATTAATAAGTAAACTTCTGTCATACCTTTTATAAA
>JAWOJF010000240.1:0-13866 GCA_046481785.1 Ignavibacteriaceae bacterium
GTATCAGATTCGGGAGCCTATGAGACTATCAGCTTTCCTGAAAAAGTTAATAGTAATGGAAACCGATTATTAAAGCCGCCATTTACCGCTTTTACATGTATAAGCGGTAAACCTGTTTGACAGATGCAGCAAAGAAAATGATTTTGGCGAAGTAAATATTATTAAAGAAAAAGAGATTACATTTTTTTCGAAAGATGTAATCTCAAAAAAACAAACCCAATTCCTTTTACGGAATTGGGTTGTAATTTAAAGACAGCCCCACCCCCCGTGGGTTGCCTTTTTTATTCACCCTGGGGTAGCGTGAAACTAAATTTGGAACCTTCTCCCTGTTTTGAAATAACAGACATTTTGCCTTTGTTCATTTCAACAAACTCCTTACACAAAATAAGTCCAAGGCCTGAACCTTCCTCCTTCATAGTTCCGGAGGTTGATATATTCTGCCCTATCTCGAATAATCTTGCTACAGTCTCGTCACTCATACCAACACCGGTATCAGCTATTGATATTTTTACATCCCCGTTAACCTGGGCATAAGAAATATTAATACAGCCCCCTTGTTCGGTGAACTTAATTGCATTGGATATAAGATTTCTTAGCGTTGCCTGAAGCATATTCAAATCTGCATGGACTGTTAAATTACCATCAAGATTAACATTAAGTTGAATCTCTTTATTAAAAGCATTTGCCATGTAGAGATCTTTCATGGTACCAAGAACTTTTACCAGTTCAACATTTTGAGGTTCAAAATCGATCCTTCCGGTTTTTATTCTGGCCCACTGCAGCAGATTCTCTAACAGTCCGAATGTACGCTGTGCAGACTGCAGAATATCCTCTGAGATAGATTTTAAATCATCCTTCTCAAGATCATCAATTTCGTCAACAAGATACTTTGAAAGTCCTACTAAAGCAGTAAAGGGACTGCGCAGATCATGTGCAATTATTGAGAAAAACTTATCTTTGCTTGTATTTAAAGCAATTAATTCTTTTTCTGATTCGTTCAGTTTTGCATTTAGTTCAGCAAGCTCAGCGGCTTTTAATCTTAAACTTTCCTCACTCTCCCTCAGAGCTTTTTCAGTTAGCTTTAACTGGGTAATATCAGATGCAACCGAAAGCACAAGCTTTCCGTTTCCATTATGATTATCAATAGCTTTTTTAAATGTCTGGAGCAGATGCACCTTCCCCTTAATATCAACAAGTTTATCCTCAGGAATAAACACTTCTTCCTGGGAATGTATAACTGCCTTCTCATATTTCCTGTGGAACTCTATTTCTTCATACGGGAAAAACTCAATATCAGCCCGGCCTACTATATCATCTGTAGTTGTGCCAAGCGCTTCCGCAACGGCTCTATTCGTTAATTCAAATCTTCCTTCGGCATCTTTTACAGTAATATAATTAGGGTCTGTATCTATAATCTGTCTTAGAAAAATACGTTGTCTTTCAATTAATTCTTTTGCTTTCTTTTTCTCTGAAATATCTCTGAAAACTAAAACCACTCCGTCAGTCTGATTTTTTTCATTTTTAATGGGCGCTGCACTGAAATCAATAAAGGTTTCAACACCGTCTTTAGCTGTTAGTATTTTATTAGCGCCCCCTATAATACAGTTATTCTGCAGAGAAATAAGGACAGGATTACTAATAACTTCCAGCGTTTCTTCATCTTTAATTGAAAAAACATTCTGTATATCCAAACCAAAAGCATCACGTTGTTTCCATCCGGTAATCTCTTCTGCAATAGGGTTAACAAGTTTAACTGTACCGTTTGAATCAGTAGCAATTAAAGCGTCGCCTATACTTTTTAAGGTAGCGGACAGCCAGTGTTCACTTTCTTTTAACCTTTTTTCCATTTTATGTTTATAAAGGGCCATCTCTATTGCTGAGTTGAGCTCCCTTTCTTCAAAAGGTTTAATTATATATCCATAAGGTTCAGTTTGTTTAGCTCTTTGTAAAGTTTCACTATCTGTATGGGCAGTAAGATAAATAACCGGGATATCAAATTTCTTTCTTATCCGGGCAGCGGCTTCAATACCATCCATTTCGCCTTTAAGTCTGATATCCATCATGGTTAAATCAGGGTTATGAAGAGCAGCTTTATTAATAGCTTCCAGTCCGGAAGCAGCAGTATCTACTACATCATATCCCATTTCCAGCAGACGGTCTTTTAATTCCATCATAACGATGAAATTATCTTCTACAATAAGAACTGAAGCTTTATGCATTTTTTTACTTTCAGAGTTAAATTTATTATATCTTAAATTTAATTTTAAATCTTGTTCCGAATTCTGAATCCATTTCAAGTTTACCATCAAGCTGATAAACAAGGGATTCAACCAGTTTTAGACCTAATGACGGCTCTTCCCTGTCATCAAGCCTTTCTTTAATCCCGATTCCATTATCACTTACTTCCAGCAGTAATTTATTACTTGTTATTCTGTTAAACTGAACTTTTATAAGCCCCTGCTTGTTATTTGCCTCATATTCGGGGAAGGCATACTTGATAGAATTGGAAATCAGTTCATTGATAATAAGGCCGCAGGGCACAGCTTTATCAATATTTACTGAAACATCATTAATATTTATTTCTATTTTAATTACCGAAGAGTCTACAGCATAAGATCTGAATAAGTCTATTACCAGTTTATTAACGTATTCATTAAAATCAATTTTAGCCAGGTCTTTTGACTGGTAAAGCCTTTCATGAACCAATGCGATAGACTTTATCCTGTTCTGACTGTCCTGGAACATATTCAGGGCTTCTTTGTCTTTTATTTTTCTTGAATTCAAATAAAGCAGACTTGAGATCACCTGTAAATTATTTTTTACCCTGTGATGAATCTCTTTTAACAAAATTTCTTTTTCGTTAAGAAACCCTTCTTTTTCAGATAACAAAACTTCTTTTTCCTTAAGCGATGCCTGCACCTTTTCTTCTGCTTTTTTTCTCTCAACTATTTCAAGGCTTAATTCATTAATTGTTTTATCAAGATCTTTAGTCCGTTCATTAACACGGTTTTCAAGAACTTTATTACGCCTGTGAACCCTTTGAGTTCTTAACTGAATAGTAACCATAGTAATAAAGAGTATTGCCAGCCCGATACCTGACTTGAACCACCATGTCTGGTAGTATTCAGGAATTATTCTAATCTGCAGAGATGCAGTTTTCTCACTCCTTTTAGTATTATTATCAGATGCTTTTACTATAAACGTATACTTGCCCGGAGGCAGATTAGTGTATGTAGCCGAATTCCTGGAACCGATATCATTCCACTCTTTATCAAAACCTTCCAGTTTATATTTGAACCTGTTCCTTTGTACATCAGAGTAATTAAGCAATGCAAATTCAATAGTAATTACGCTAATACCGCCCGGTATATTAATGCTGTTTGAACCGGTAATAGATTTATGCAAAAAGCCATCCTGCGAGATAGGAACAGACTGATTATATATTTTCAGGTCGGTAAAAATTATTGGAGCATTATAAATTTCTTCTTTAACACTGTCAGGATGAAAATACATGATCCCGTTTTTCACGCCAAAGTAGAGAGTTCCGTTTTTTAATTTTCCTGAAACATTATTAGTAAATTCAAGTTCGGTAAGACCCTGCCTTTTAGAAAAATTAGTAAATGAATTAGTACGCTTGTCAAATTTGCATAATCCCTTATCAGTACCTACCCAAAGGAAACCATTATTATCTTCGATTAGTGAAGCAGCTATAATTCCGGGAAGCCCGTCGTCCACTGTGTATGTTGCTGTTCTGCCTGTTACACGATCATAAAAGCTTAAACCATCAGTAGTACCAAACCATAATATTCCGTCACTTGTTTCATAAATATCAAATACTCTCGGTCCTTTCAGGGAAGCAAGGTTTTCAGAAGAATCAGATATAAAATTGGTAATTAAATTTGTTTTAGGATCAATTCTGCTTGCACCGCCGCCGTCTGTTCCAATCCATATCATTCCTTCCGAGTCTTTTATAACATCCCAAATAAGATTATTTCTTATTGTATTAGGATTCCCTTCTTCTGAATGATACCATGTAAATTTATTTGTTTTACTGTCAAACTTATTTAATCCCCACCATGTACCAAACCATAAATTCCCTTCATTATCTTCACAAGCTGAAAGTATTCCATTATTACTTATACATTCACTGTCATTTAAAACAAAGTTGTATAATTTGTATTCGCCTGTGGCAGGATTATACCTGTTAAGACCATGACTGTGTGTCCCGATCCAAACATATCCCTGTTTATCCCTGTATGCCGAAATTGTATAATTATTTCTAAGACTATTGGGGTTAGCCGGGTTATTTTTATGATGAATTATTCTGCCGTCAGGTTTTATTTCATCAAACCCGTTAAATGTTGCCGCCCAAATGTTATCATCTGAATCAACAAATATTGAGTATATATTATTACTGGCTAAGCTATTGGGATTTTTTTTATCCTCGTATATATATCTGAACTTATTTCCGGATTGGTAAAATCTGCTTACACCCCCTGAAGTGCCGACCCAAATAAACCCGGTATTGTCTTCATAAATGGAAAGGATACCGTCGTTAATAATGCTTAATGGTTTTAGCGGTTCATAAATAATTCTGGTAAAGCTGTCACTATCCGGCTCGTATTTGTTAAAGCCCTTTTTTGTACCGATCCATAAGATGCCTGATTTGTCCTGGTAAATAGTAGTGATGTAATCATTGGAAATTGTTGCAGGATTTTCGGCAATGCTTTTGTATTCCATAAATTGCCCGGTTTTTCTGTCATATTTTCTTAAGCCCTTACCATTTGTACCAACCCATACATCATTTTCTTTATCTTCATATATGACCGATATTTCCCTGTAATCAAAAGTCTTCGAATCATAAGGTTCGTTAAAAAATTGCCCAACAATATTTCCGTTTTTTTCCATACATGTTAAACCATTCCATGTACCCAGCCAAAGAATTCCATTATGGTCTTCTTCAATGGTAATAACGCTGTTAAGAAAATCAGAATTTATCTGATCGGTTACTTTTTTTATAATAGTAAAGTTATCCTTATCGCGGTTGTATTTGTTTAATCCGTTAACAGTCCCTATCCAGATATTACCATCCCTGTCTTCATAAACAGAATAAACACCGCTGCTGCTTATACTCCTGAGATCGTTGGGGTCATTTCTGTATATACGGAATTCTTCAGTCTTCCAGTCATATCGGTTTAACCCATCAAGGGTCCCAACCCAGATGTACCCTTCTTTGTCTTCACAGAGAGCTGATATGGAATGGTTAGAAATGCTGTTAGGATTTTTGGGATCGGGAAGAAAAATTTTATAATCATAACCATCATACCTGTTTAAGCCGTTGTATGTACCAAACCATAAAAATCCGGTTCTATCCTGTAGTATCTGAGTAACACTATTAAGTGATAACCCATCCTCGGATGTAAAGTGTGTAAATTCAATTTTCACATCCCGGGCAGATAAATTACCGTAACCAAATAATACAATCATAATAATGATTACACATTTGTTGGTTTTAATTAACAGGCCTTCTATGCTCATAATAATTTAAATACTCAGTTAATGATAAACTTATGGCCATACATTCATGAACTACAAATAATCACAACTTCGGACTATCCTATTATCGAAAAAATGCAGGATATTTTAATTTTTTAAGGAAAAAATACCCAAAGGCAAATTGTTGTTATAAACGATGGAATGATAAAATTTCAGAATCAGGAAAGCATTTTTCGGATACAGGGTATTTCTATTTAGCAAATACCTTAAAAAGAAGTGATTGAGTCTCTATTTAGAAGATAATTAAATTTAATTCCTGCTGAATTTCATTAAATAAGCTTTAATAAACCGTGTTAGGTCACCATCCATAACCCCTTGTACATCAGAGGTTTCCTCATCAGTCCGATGATCCTTAACCATATTATAAGGGTGAAAAACATAGGAGCGTATCTGACTGCCCCATTCAATTCTCATTTTGCCTTTCTCAATTTCATCCTGCTCCGCCTGCTGTTTTTCAACCTCAATCTGGTAAAGCTTTGATTTCAGGAGCTTCATGGCATTTGTCCGGTTCTGCAGTTGGGAGCGTTCGCTCTGGCATGCTGCTACAGTACCGCTGGGAACATGTGTAATCCGCACGGCAGTTTCAACTTTATTAACATTTTGTCCACCTTTTCCACCGGAGCGGTAAGTATCAACCCTTAAATCTGCAGGATTTATATCAATTTCAATAGTGTCATCAATTTCCGGAATTACGAATACTGAAGCGAAAGATGTATGCCTTCTTTTATTTGAATCAAAAGGTGAAATTCTTACAAGCCTGTGAACACCATTTTCTGCTTTTAAATAACCGTATGCAAACTCCCCCTCAACTTCAATAGTAGCAGACTTAATACCTGCTCCATCCCCTTCAAGCATATCAATAAGGTTCATCTTAAAACTGTTCTGTTCACCCCAGCGCAGGTACATCCTCATAATCATTTCAGCCCAATCCTGTGCTTCTGTTCCCCCTGCTCCCGAATGAATTGTAAGAATACAGTTTTTAGAATCATCTTTTCCGCTAAGCATATTCTTAAATTCAGCATTTTCAATAGCTTCACTTAAAGATTTTAATTCACTTTCTATATCTCCGGAAAAGGATTCATCATCCTCCATTTGTGCAAGGAGTATAATATCTTCAAGATTTTGTGCTTTATTTTCCAGTTCCTTCCACAAATTAACCCAATTTTCCAGGTTTTTTGTTTCGTGGAGCATTTTCTGAGCAGCAACCGGATCATCCCAAAATCCCGGCTCTGTAGACCTGAACTGGAGATCTTTTATCTTAGCATCTTTATTATCTACGTCAAAGAAAACTCCGCAGATTCGTAATTCGCTGACGGTATTGATTTAACTGTTTTAATTCCTCTTCGTACATATTATAAACCAGATTTATTTGTAATTATAGTTATTCAAATATAAAAAATATTCAATCATTTTACATTTCAGGTATTAAGTTTCAATTTCCATACGTAATAATGCAGCGGCTAATGTTTTTCCCTGAGCATCATGTTTAAGTGAAACCGTGCCGCCCCCGCCTAAAGTATTGTTTAATAAGAAATTCAATGCCTTTATATTAGGTAATTCATAGCGTTCCACTTCACCAAAACATATTCCTTCAAAATGTTTCTTAACCCGTTCAACTGTAAGTTGTTTCTTTATAATACTATAGCCGTCATCACTATATGCAATAATGCCTATATTGGCAGCATCCCCTTTATCTCCGCTTCTTCCATGAGCAATTTCTAATAATTTAATTTTCATAAAACCTCTTTATTAAGTAATCGGCCTATATTTTTGCGACTTATTATAATGTAATCATTTCAACAACAGGCTTTACCAGATTCTTAGGGATCAAAGCCGGCCAGTATGCAACAACTTCGCTGGGCCTTGGTCTGCCCCCTGCAAAACCTGTAACAGATGGGGGGCCTGTTAAAATTAAGGGAGCAAGCTCCTTACCAAATCTTTCCACCGAATTATAATCCTGTGACCGTACTGCAATTCTTAACTGAATTTCATTTATTTTATCTTCATCTACATCAGCAGCCAAAGGTCCATGACACGAATTATACCCTATAAACTCCGTTCTTATTTCCTCAAAAGATAAACCAAGAGTATTAAGTCTTTTTCTTAAAATTGCATCTGCGGCTTTTGCTTTAGTTAAAGCCTGCGGCCATGAGTATGTTAATGTACCTGAAGCTGAATAGCCGCTTGAATAGGAGCACGATACTTTATATGAATCAGTTGCCATATTTCCTTTAATTCCAAACACTTTAACCCGGTTATCTCCAGTCTCTTCTACTCTTATTGAGGTAAAATCAGCTACACAATCAGGAGTAATATAATTTGCTGGATCTCCAATTTCATAAACCAGTTGTTCTGATATTGTATCTATTGAAACTTTCCCCCCGGTTCCTTCATGTTTTGTAATGGTTATATCTCCATTCGGGTAAGCTTCGGCTATAGGGAAGCCAATATCTGCAAGATCCGGTACAGACTGCCAGTCACCAAGGAAATTACCACCTGTGGCTTGCCCGCCGCATTCAAGAATATGCCCTGCCACAGTTCCAGCTGCCATAAGATCATAATTATTTTTATCCCAGTTAAACTCAAATATCATGGGAGCAAGCGTTAACCCGGTATCGGTAGTTCTTCCGGTAATTACAATATCAGCCCCTTTTCGTAATGCATCCACTATGGGTAATGCTCCAAAATATACATTTGCACTAAGGATTTTATCCTTAACAGTCTTTATTGATTCACCGGTTTCCATATTATTAAGTTCAGCCCCCTGGTTAATAATATCATCCAGGTTTTCCCTAATATCATCTCCTGAAACAATGCCTATTTTCAAATTGGTTATGTTTAATTTCTTAGCTTCCTCAATTATTGCTTCTGCACAGGCGGAGGGGTTAACTCCTCCCCCGTTGGTAATAATTTTAATCCCCTTTTCTTTACATACAGGAAGAATACGCTTCATCAACTCAGGGATATCTTTGGCATAACCCAGTGCGGGATTTTTGTTCTTCTGTTTCTGAAGTATAGACATTGTAACTTCAGCAAGGTAATCCATAACAAGATAATCAATATCTCCCCTTGTAACCTGGTGATAGGGTGCATCAATTAAATCGCCCCAGAAGCCCTGGCCGGAGGCTATCCTTATTTTTTCTTTCATAGCTCTTCAATGATTATAATTAGTGCTGTAAAATAATCTAAAAAGAAATTCTAATCAAAAATTGTTATCTTCATATGATTTTGCGAACTATTAATGAGGAGCATAATGCGATTTTTGATAATTTCCAACAGATTACCTATTACCGCCGAAAAAAAAGAAGATAAAATTATTTTTAAAGAAAGTTCCGGCGGACTTGTTTCAGGCCTTAGTTCTTACCTTGACTACTTAAAAAATTCTACTCCCCCGTCCGAAACTGAATTTGTGTGGCTTGGCTGGCCCGGTGTTGAAATTGATCCTAAAGAACAGGATACCCTGCGGGACAGGCTTTTTTCAGACTATAATGCATATCCTGTTTTCCTTTCTAAAGAACTCATGACAAAATTCTACCAGGGATTTTGTAACAATACTATATGGCCTCTTTTTCATTATTTCCCTTCTTATACAGAATATGCTCAAGATAAATGGGAGTATTATAACGAGGTGAATGAGAAGTTCCTTGATGCTGTGCTTGAAATAGCCCAACCAGATGATATTATTTGGGTACATGATTATCACCTGATGCTTTTACCAAAATTAATAAGAGAAAAAAGACCTGATGCCCGTATTGGTTTTTTCCTGCATATTCCTTTCCCTGCTTATGAAATGTTCAGTTTGCTCCCCAGTTCCTGGAGATTAAAAATTATTGAGGGACTTCTTGGGGCTGATCTGATAGGTTTTCATACATATGATTATACACAGAGTTTTATCCGCACAGTTCTAAGGGTTTTAGGGCTTGAAGCTGATATGGGTAATATTACTTTTGATAACCGTATTATTAAAGTTGATACTTTCCCCATGGGCATTGATTACAAAAAATTTAATAGCTCTCTTGACCTTCCTGAGGTTCAGGAAAATATTAAGAAACTTAAAAAAACAATTAATTATGAAAAGGTTGTTTTATCTATTGACCGGTTAGATTATACAAAGGGCATAATTAACCGGCTTGATGCATATGAGACTTTTCTTAAAAATAATCCTGAATGGGTAGGCAGAATTGTTCTATTGCTTGTTGTTATTCCTTCCCGTATTGGAGTAGAACATTACCGGAAGATGCGGAAACATATTGATGAAACTGTAGGCAGGATCAATGGTACATACGGCAGCATTAACTGGTCTCCTATATCATATAAATATGGCTTTTTACCTTTCAAAAGTTTAGTTGCATTTTATAGTATCTCCGACATTATAATGGTTACCCCATTAAGGGATGGAATGAACCTGATATCCAAAGAATACGTTGCCTGCAGAAAGGATAAAACAGGTGTGGTTATTCTTAGTGAGATGGCTGGTTCAAGTAAAGAACTTGGTGAAGCATTAATTATTAATCCTAATAATAAAAATGAAATTGCATCAGCAATTAAATCTGCTATTGACATGCCTGTTGAAGAACAAATAAGGCGCACGGAGGTAATGCAATCAAGGCTAAAACGGTATGATGTGGTTAAATGGGCAGATGATTTTATTCAAAAAGTTATTTATAAGGAAAAAAATCATGAAACCTTAAAATCAAAATTATTAAATGATGAAAAATTTGATGAAATGCTTTCTAAATTCAGAAATTCAAAAAAGTCGCTTATCTTTCTGGATTATGACGGTACACTGGTACCCTTTGCAGACAAACCGGAACAGGCAAAACCCGGCGAGTTCCTGCTAAATTTGCTTTCTGATCTGACAAAGAATGAAAAACTTGATTTTGTTGTAATTAGCGGAAGAGACCGGAATACTCTTCAAAGCTGGCTTGGTAAATTGAATATTGAAATAATAGCTGAACATGGGGCCTGGTTGAGAGAAAAAAACAAAAACTGGGAGCTTATAAGGCCTATGGTTGATTTTTGGAAACCTCAAATTATTTCTATTCTTGAAATGTACGTTGACCGTCTGCCCGGTTCATTTATTGAAGAAAAGGAGTTCTCAGTTTCATGGCATTACAGAAAAGCTGATCCCGAACTTAGTGCTCTAAGAACAAGAGAACTTATAGATCATTTGCTAAGTTATACAGCAAATATAAATGTGCAGCTTTTACAGGGTAATAAGGTTGTTGAAATTAGAAATGCCGGCATTAACAAAGGTATTGCCGGGCTTAAATGGATCTCAAAAAATACTTATGATTTTACTTTAGCTATTGGTGACGACTGGACGGATGAGGACCTGTTTAAAGTTCTTCCGGATAGTGCATATTCAATAAAAGTGGGGCTTGCACCTTCTCACTCAAAATACTATTTACCAAACCATAAAGATGTTATTAATTTACTGGAGCGGCTGCAGGATTAGCAGGCATAAGGAAACTTAAAAGGATTACTCCTTTTGTTGTAAATTCTTTACTATTGTATCCGCTATATTATCGAGATCATCTTTGGAGTTTACATCAAACCATTTGATTCTTTCATCTGCTCTGAACCATGTAAGCTGGCGCTTAGCATACCTGCGGGTATTCCTTTTTATAAGTTCAACAGCCCTTTCTAGTGAAATTTCTCCATCCAAATACGATATTATTTCTTTATAACCAACAGTATTAAGTGCATTTAAAGTTTTATTATAACCTTTTTCAATCAGATTTTGTACTTCAATTAACAAACCGCCTGTTATCATATCATCAACTCTTTGTTCAATATTCTGATAAAGTTTATCACGGCTCCAGTTTAGTCCGAACTGCATAAAATTATATTTTATTTCACGATTATGATCAATATGATGCTGACCGATAGGTTTACCGGTAAGATGAAAAACCTCCAGGGCTCTTATTATTCTTTTCCAGTTCTGAGGCAGCATCCTTGACGCACTTTCCGGATCAACTTTTTTTAACTCTTCATAAATAGATTCATTTCCATACTTATTTTTCCTTTCCAGAAGCTCGGTTCTGTACTCATCATCTGTTTCAACGGTATCAATAATCCCGTCAATTAATGCTTTTACATAAAGCCCGGAACCCCCGGCAGCAACAGGGATCTTCTTCTTAATGATTATTTCTTCAATTATTTGTAAGGCTTCAGATTCAAACCTGCTTACATTATAAACCTGGTGGGGTTCAAGTATATCAATAAAGTGGTGTTTTACTTTTTTAAGTTCATGTGGTGATGGTTTTGCGGTACCAATATTTAAATATTTATAAATCTGGCGGCTGTCTGCTGAAATTATTTCGCAATTAATTCTTTCTGATAACAATAAACATAAACCGGTTTTTCCTGAACAGGTTGGCCCAACAATTACCGGTATTATATTATGTCCGATTATTTTTGGCTCCACCCTTCTCTTCCAATTAGCGGAACGAATTGAAACTCGGGTATGTTTGTTATTTCAAACTCGTCATCCGATGTTTTAGTAATAACTTTTA
The DNA here is from genome assembly GCA_046481785.1 of Ignavibacteriaceae bacterium. Classification (GTDB taxonomy): domain Bacteria; phylum Bacteroidota; class Ignavibacteria; order Ignavibacteriales; family Ignavibacteriaceae; genus JAWOJF01. The sequence goes on from JAWOJF010000240.1 coordinate 12,075, forward strand.
AGGTCTGTGAACTTTTATCACCCACAGGTATAACAAGCCTGCCCCCGGGTGCCAGTTGTTTTTTAAGTGAAGCAGGAACTGAAGGAGATCCGGCAGTAACTATTATTCCATCGTAAGGAGCATATTCCACCCATCCAATAGTACCATCCCCATATTTTGTATGAGCCCTGATACCAAGTTTATCAAGCAGAAGCCGTGTTTTAATATAAAGCTCAAGGTTTCTTTCGATGCTGAAAACCTGCATCCCCATTTTGTCTAATATTGCCGCCTGGTAACCAGATCCTGTTCCTATCTCAAGAACTTTATTACCCGGGTTTAGTTTTAATTGCTCCGTCATAAATGCAACGGTATAAGGCTGCGAGATTGTCTGTTCAAAACCAATCGGGAGCGCTACATCTTTATATGCATGCTGCAACATAGCCTGACTGACAAAAAGGTGTCTTTCAACTTCCCCAATTGCTTTTAGAACATAAATATCGTTTATTCCCTTCATTGATAATTTATCAACAAGTTCTTTTCTTTCTCTTTCGTATACTTTTTTCATTTTTCCGGAATAAATTTCAAGTCACAAAGATAAACTAAAATTTAAATAATTGTTTAATTTTGTACATCTTAGCATAATTAAAAATGAGAGTTATTGATGGTGGATGCTCTTTCAGGTGCTTTTTTAATAATGTTCATGAGAATTGGCGATGTAACTATAGGAACAATGCGTACTATTCTTGTGGTGCAGGGTAAAAAATACCTTGCCGCCTTAGCTGGATTTTTTGAAGTTCTGATATGGGTTTTTGCAATCCGTTTTATAATGCAAAACCTTGATGTAATTGCAAATCTGTTTGGTTATGCTACAGGGTTTGCAATAGGAAATATATTAGGTATTACTATTGAACAAAAAATAGGACTTGGATTCGTTCAGCTAACCATTATCTCCCGGCATTTTACTGATGTAATAGCAGATACGCTGCGGAAATCCAAATATGGTGTTACTATTCTTCCCGGTGAAGGCGGCTCCGGCGGTGTTGCTATTATAGTTGTTATAATACCCAGGAAAAATCAGAAAAAAATTATTCATCTTATTGAGGATATAGATAAGGGAGCTTTTATTACTGTACAACATTCTCTACCCTACAGGGGATTTGTACATGGGGCAAGAAAATAATTCCGGATTTATAATCCGCAGAACACACTATCCCGGTTATGCCTTAATAGAGTTATATACTGGATCTAGCAAAAAAAGCTTCGGGTATTCCGAAGCTTAATAGAGGCGCCGGTCGGATTCGAACCGACGAATAAAGGTTTTGCAGACCTTCGCCTTAGACCACTTGGCTACAGCGCCTTAAATATTTATAACACAATTAACTAAATTTTCCACCTTTTCTGAGGTATGTGGGGAACCTCATAAATAAAGAATCCCGCTTTGTATGCCTGATAGGAAACTTGGCGGGACTTAGAGCGGGAAACGGGACTCGAACCCGCGACATCAACCTTGGCAAGGTTGCGCTCTACCAACTGAGCTATTCCCGCATATAAACATTCAAATAAAAGAACATTTCATTAAGTGGCACAAATATAATATGAATCGGTATTCTATGCAAGAAAGGTAAAGGCAAAAAACTCTATTTAACCGTATGTTTTCATTCCTTTTTTTATACACCCCCCTCATTTTGAATTAAAAATATTTCCTGCAATTTCCCTTAATAAAATGTTTATACAGGCTTTTTTCGTTCAATAAACATTCATTATCTTTAAGATTAATGAATTTTTTACCTTTAAATAGTTATTATAAAAAAAT